>CAJPRR010000032.1 GCA_905373085.1 uncultured Selenomonas sp. | reverse complement strand
AGGCAGACACTTCAAGGGTAAAAATTCCCCACCGAGAACATCTTGACACATACCGTTCTGTGCCATCAACTTGACCGCTTGCGCTTTCATGGGTAGAATAAAGAGTATATGGCAGGGTCTTGAGGCATACTGCCTCTGGCTATGGTTTCCGCCGCTTTTTACGTGCGGAAGGATTCTGGGAGGTGCTTTTTATGGCGGATGTTGGACGCAGACTGCCGGTGTATTTGCTTTTGGATTGCTCGGGCTCGATGATGGGCGAGCCGATCGAGGCCGTGCGCCAAGGGATCAAGGCGCTCTTGTCGGAGCTTCGCGGCGACCCGCAGGCGCTTGAGACGGCGTATCTTTCGGTCATCACGTTTGCGAGCCAAGTGCGGCAGACGACGAAGCTCACGGAACTCATGCTCTTCAAGGAGCCGCGCCTTGAAGCCGAGGGCTGCACGCTCATGGGCGGCGCACTGAAACTCCTCGCCGAGTGCGTGCGCACGGAGGTGCGCAAGAACACCGAGACGCAGAAGGGCGACTGGCGGCCGCTCGTCTTCCTGCTGACGGACGGCAGTCCGACCGACCTTGAGGACTTCCGACAGGCGGCAGCCGAAATCAAGTCGCTGAAGCTCGGCAACATCATCGCGTGCGCGGCGGGTGCGGACGCCGATACGAGCTACTTGAAGCAACTGACGGACAACGTGCTGATGATGAACAGCCTGTCGGCCGGCGATATGGCGAAGTTCTTCGCGTGGGTTTCCGGCTCGATCAAGATGTCGTCGAAGAGCCTCGACGCGAAGCCTGGCGCGGCCATTGAACTGCCGCCGCCGCCGAAGGGCTTCACGGTCGTTCCCTGATGCGCAGAGAAGAGCGGTCATGAAGAGGAAAGGGGTGATATGTCTTGACGGAAAACGAAGCATCGGCTGACGTGGAAACGAGAAGAGTCTGTCTTGAAAAACATGCGGCTGCCGCGCCGCCCGAGCCAAAGGAAGAACAGCCTGAGGCGAGCGCGATTTCGCCCGAAACGGTGGACAAGCCGACTACACCCGAACCGGTGGATAAGCTGACTGCGCCTGAGCCAACGGGCGAGCCGTCTGCAGCAGGTGATGTGCTGCCCGAACCAATGAATGAGCCTCCTGCATCGAACGATGCGCTGCCCGAACCAATGGGCACGACGCTCGAACCAATCGCCGCACAGGCAGAATCGCCGGAAACGTCACGCGAACCGGGCAATTTGCCATCTGCATCGGACAGCAAGCCGCCTGTATCGAGCGATGCGCCTTCCAAACCAACGCGCGATCTGTCCGCATCAAGCGCTGCCGCTGTCCCTGCGGATGCAGCAGCTGATGCGGACGATGCGTCTCTCGCCCTGAGCGATGAGGCGGTGCTCGCGCATACGGCGTCGCTCTGGCAGTACCATCCCGTGCCAGAGGAGGAGCCGGACGCCGCGCCCGAGTACAAGGCTGCGGAAAGACGCATCGGCACGGCAGAATTCGTCGCGGCGCGTGTGCGCGGCAAGAAGCACAAGCACGATGCGACGAACTGCGACGATTGGTTCGCTATAGCTGCCGTCGGCGACATCGCCGTCCTTGCCGTCTCCGACGGCGCAGGCTCGAAGCGCTTCTCGCGCGTCGGTGCGCGTGCGGCGAGCGAGGCCGCCGTCGGCTCGATCTACGAGCAGCTGTGCACGCTCGATGCGGCGAGCGCTAAAAATCGCGCCGCCTTCGCGCTCCCCATGGAAGAGGCGGCTTTCGGCGAGGCGTGCGCCAAGCTCGGCGCGGCGCTTCATGTGGGCGTGCTCGACGCTCGCCGCGCCGTCCTCGCGGCTTTCCATGAGCGATGCGGCCAAGAGGCATACACGAAGCTCCTCGGGCGCGACCTCGTCCTCTCCGACCTCGCGGCGACGCTCCTCGTGACCATCGCCGTGCCCGTCCCCGAATGCGGGGAAGTCCTTGCGCTCTCGTGCCAGGTCGGCGACGGCATGACCTGCGCCATCGACACGCACGCGCCTTACGGCAAGGCCGTCAAGCTGCTCGGCAAGCCCGACAGCGGCGACTTCTCGGGAGAGACGGACTTTCTGACGAGCGAAGCCATGGCGGACATCGCCAGCCTGCAGAGGCGCACGCTCGTCTCGCGCGGCGCTTACGATCTCATCCTCACGATGACGGACGGCGTGGCGGACGACTACTTCAACGAAAAGGAGCTGCACCGTCTCTACCTCGATCTTGCGGCGAACGGCATCGTGCCCGGCGCACAGGGAGCGGCCACGTTTACGCGCACCGAGGTCGAGCTTCTGCGCAGCCTGCCGCAGCCTGCCGCCTTCCCGTGGGTCAACGACAAGGAGCAGCACATCGCACTGCAGTACGCGGAGCGTATTTGTCGCAAAATCCCCACGACAGAAGAACGCTTGTGGCAGAACGCGCATGTGCTCGCGCTCGCCGCCGAGGACACGAGCCTCAAGGGCGTCGCCTCGCATGCGGAGCGGCTGAAGATCTGGCTCGACAACTACGTGACGCGCGGCTCCTTTGACGACCGCACGCTCGCGCTGCTCGCATGGAAGGAGCTTCCGCATGTCTAGGCCGAGACTCACGGAAGCCGTCCTCGCGGACGGCAGGAAAATTCCCTACGTCATCACGGAAAACCCGCCGCAGGGCGGCATGAAATACACTTACTTCGCGCCCGACAAGTCCTACGTCGTACAGTTCTTCCTCGATCCCGACGACATCGACGAGGCGCTCGTTGATCGGCTGACGGCGATCATCGGACGTTACAATCCGACGCTCGCCGAGACGAAGGGCGGCGCACGCGGCAATACGGTGGAGGCGGCGACGTACTTCGCCGATCTCTTCTGCTGGCCGACGGCGATTGTCACGAAGCCCGAGTTCGGCATCGTCTGCCCCGCCTATCCGAAAAACTTCTTCTTCGGGCGTGACGCCTCGCGCCAGCTCGACCTCGCAGGCAAGGACAAGAAGGGCAGCTGGTTCACGAGCCGCGTGCGCAAATATCTCGAAAAGGCGGAACTGGGCAACTTCCAGACGATGCTGCGCCTCTCCATCGCGCTCGCACGCGCCGTGCGACGCATGCACCAAGCGGGACTCGCACATTCCGACCTTTCGTGCAACAACGTCCTCGTCGATCCCAAGAGCGGCAGCTGCGTCGTCATCGACATCGACTCGCTCGTCGTGCCCGGCCTGTACCCGCCCGAGGTCGCCGGCACGAAGGGCTACATCGCTCCCGAGGTGCTCGCCTCGATGGATCTCCCGCCGGGCGATCCGCGCCGCACCGCCCCGAGCCTTCTGACCGACCTCTTCGCGCTGCCCGTGCTTCTCTATCAGTACTTGCTCAAGCGTCATCCGCTCGAAGGGCCGAAGAACTACAACCTGCCCGCCGAGGAAGCCGACTTCCTGATCTACGGGAAAAAGGCGCTCTTCGCCGAGCACCCGACCGATCACTCCAACCGCCCGAAAGATCTGAAGGTCACGATCCATGACCTCGGGCCGTACCTCGAAAAGCTCTTCCTGCGCGCCTTCGTCGACGGCCTGCACGAGCCGGAAGCGCGTCCTACGGCGTTCGAGTGGGAAAAGGCGCTCGTCAAGACGTGGGATCTCCTGCAGCCGTGCGCCAATCCGCACTGCCCCGAGAAGTTCTTCATCCTGCATGACACGGCGGCGCCGCGTTGCCCCTTCTGCGGCGCTGCTGTGCCCGAGCGGCGCGTGCTGCACTTGAAGCGTCTGAGGCGCGTGCGCGGCAAGGCGGGACAATGGCTGAAAGCGGGACTCTTGAACGTCTACGACGGCCTGCCGCTCTTTTTGTGGCACTTCACGGAAAACGTCTTCCCCGACGAGAAGGCGCACGACCGCGAGGTCAAAGCCTACATCACGCGCCAAAACGGCGCTTGGCATCTCGTGAACAGCGCTCTCTCCGCCCTGCGCACGCCCGAGGGAGAGCTTCTGCCCAAGGGCAAGGCGCTGCCTCTTCGGCCGTGCGAACCGTTCGGCACGTGGGAGCAGCCTGAGGGCGTCCTCTACGTTGCTGAGAGGAAATGAAGCCATGTCGTGAGGATCCGCCGTTTGGTATCAGGCAAAAAGGGGCTGTGGACAAAATGCAAGAGCATTTTGTCCACAGCCCCTTTTTTCTTGCCGAGTTTGATTTTTGAGAGATTCTCATTGAAAAAATATAGAAGCTGTCAAAAAGGCTGTCAAAAATAAAAAGCAAAAGAAAAGGCTTTCGAGCACAGCGCTCGGAAGCCTTGAAACATCTGGCGGAGAGGGTGGGATTCGAACCCACGGTACATTGCTGCACACTTGATTTCGAGTCAAGCACCTTCGACCACTCGGACACCTCTCCTCAAAGGTACTTCGCTAGTGTACCACATCTTTTGCTGCTTGTAAAGGGGAAGCGGCGCACGTTTCTTGGCATCGCGCAGGATGCCGCGTGATGTATGCGGAAGCGTACGCCCGTGGGTCACAGCGTGCCGAAGATGCGGTCGCCGGCATCGCCCAAACCGGGGACGATGTAGCCGTGCTCGTTGAGATGGTCGTCGACGGCGGCGACGTAGACGGGGATGTCGGGATGCGCTGCATTGACGGCGCGTACGCCTTCCGGCGCGGCGACGAGGCACAGGAGGACGATGCTCTTCGCGCCCTTCTCTTTCAGGAGGTCGAGCGCTGCGACGGAGCTGCCGCCCGTGGCGAGCATGGGATCGACGACGATGAACATGCGCTCGCCGACATCGCCCGGCAGCTTGCAGAAGTATTCGACGGGCTGCAGCGTCGCAGGGTCGCGGTAGAGGCCGACGTGGCCGACGCGGGCGGCGGGTACGAGGCGCAGCACGCCTTCCGCCATGCCGAGTCCCGCACGCAGGATGGGGACGATGCCGAGCTTCTTGCCCGCGAGCTTCTTCGCATGGCAGGGAGCTACGGGCGTCTCGATCTCGACATCCTCAAGCGGCAGCTCGCGCGTGATCTCGTAAGCCATGAGCATGGCGATCTCTTCGAGAAGCTCGCGAAAGTCCTTCGTTCCCGTCTCCTTCTGGCGCATGAGCGTGAGCTTGTGTTGGACGAGCGGATGATCGACGATGTGCACGGCGAGCTTCGCCTGACTTTCCTGGGTCATAGATGAGCCTCCTCATTCGTAAAGGGGATATTTTTCGCAGAGGGCGTCAACACGTTTTCGCGCTTCCTCCTGAAGAGCCGCGTCCGTCGCATGGTCGAGCACGAGCGCGATGATGGCGGCGACCTCTTGCATGTCAGCCTCCTTGAAGCCGCGCGTCGTGAGCGCGGGCGAGCCGAGGCGGATACCGCTCGTGACGAAGGGAGACAAAGGCTCGAAGGGAATCGTGTTGCGGTTCGCCGTGATGCCGACAGCGTCGAGAAGGTTCTGCGCTTCCTTGCCCGTGACGCCCTTGCTTCTGAGGTCTACGAGCATCAGATGGTTGTCCGTGCCGCCCGAAACGATGCGGAAGCCCTTTTCCTGCAAGGCGGCGGCAAGCGCCTTGGCGTTCTTCACGACTTGTGCGGCGTATTCCTTGAAGGCGGGCTGCAACGCCTCTTCCAGGGCGACGGCCTTCGCCGCGATGACGTGCATCAAAGGGCCGCCCTGAATGCCGGGGAAGATCGCCTTGTTGAACTGTGCGCCGAATTCCGCGTCCTTCGTGAGGATCATGCCGCCCCGAGGGCCGCGGAGCGTCTTGTGCGTCGTCGTCGTCACGACGTCCGCCCACGGCAGCGGGCTTGGATGCATGCCGCCCGCGACGAGTCCCGCGATGTGCGCCATGTCGACCATGAGGTAGGCGCCGACCGCCTTGGCGATGGCGGATAGCCGCTCGAAGTCGATGATGCGCGCATAGGCGGAAGCACCGGCGACGATGAGCTTCGGCTTGACTTCCTTGGCCTGCTTTTCCAGCGCATCGTAGTCGATGCGCTCCGTCTCTTTGTCTACGCCGTAGGGGACGACACGGAAATACTTGCCCGACATGTTGACGGCGCTGCCGTGCGTGAGGTGACCGCCGTCCGTGAGGTTCATGCCCATGTAGGTGTCGCCGGGCGAAAGCAGCGCAAAGAACACCGCCATGTTCGCCTGTGCGCCCGAGTGCGGCTGCACGTTGGCATAGCCCGCGCCGAACAGCTCCTTCGCGCGCTCGATGGCAAGCGTTTCGACGACGTCGACGCACTCGCAGCCGCCATAGTAGCGCTTGCCGGGGTAGCCCTCGGCGTACTTGTTCGTGAGCACGCTTCCCTGCGCCTCCATGACGGCGCGGCTCACGATGTTCTCCGAAGCGATCAGCTCAAGCTTGTGTCGCTGGCGCGAAAGCTCCGCCTCAAGCGCCGAAGCGATCTTCGCATCGGTCTTCTTCAATGCATCCATCAATGCCATACAGTTCCCTCCTGGTCAGTCAATATAGCGGGTCGCCCTCCTGTTTCCTGCTTATTGTACTACGAATTCTTAGACGCGACAAGCCCGCAGGGCGCAGGAGGGTCTTAGAAGTCGTTGTCCAGCAACGCTGAGGCTACGAATTCTTAGCCTCGACAAGCCCGCAGGGCGCAGGCGAGCGAATTGCGCCGATTCCTAGGCCTCATGCGAATCTTGAAGCATCGCGGCAGAATTGCTATACTATACTTGCAAGCTAAAGTATCAAAACGAGGGGGAGCGTCGATGGAAAATCTGGCGATCATCGACATGGGGTCGAACAGCATTCGATTCATCGTCATGCAGATCAACGACAACCATTCGTATTTCCTGCAGTACCAGCAGAAGGAGGCGATCCGGCTCGGCAAGGGCATGTCGGAGACGGGGCGGCTCAATCCTGACGGCGTGAAGCGTGCGCTTGAGTGCCTGCACGTCTACAAGCACATGATGGAGGTCATGCAGGTCACGCGCTGCATCGCGGTCGCGACGGCGGCGGCGCGGAGCGCATCCGATGGGGCGCAGTTCATCGAGCGCATCCGCGAGGAGACGGGCATCGAGATCGAGATCATCTCGGGCGAGCGCGAGGCATATCTCGGCTACCTCGGCGTCGTGAACACGATCGCCGCGAAGGATTTCATCCAGTTCGACCTCGGCGGCGCGTCGATCGAGGTGTCGCTCGTCTTGAACCGCAAGATCAAGGAGTCAGTTTCCGTGCCTTTGGGCGCGGTGACGATGACGGACAAGTTCGGCATGCAGGACATCGTGACGCAGGGCGTTCTCGACAAGTGCGTGAAGCATGTGGAAAAGAAGTTCCGCGAGATGATTCCCTGGGCGAAGAACAGGCATCTTCCCGTCATCGGCATCGGCGGCACCGTCCGCAATCTCGCGAAGATGGATCAGTACAAGACGAACTATCAGCTCGCACGCATCCACAACTACATCATTGCGCGCGAGCGCTTCGAGCCTTGCTATCAGGCGATCATCAAGTCAAGCTGCACGAACCGCAGGAAGTTCGGCGGGCTTTCCACGGAGCGTGCCGACATCATCGTCGCAGGCGCGACGATTGCACGCTGCCTCATGGAGTTCAGCGGCGGCAAAGATCTCATCGTCTCGGGCTGCGGCCTCCGGGACGGCGTTTTCTACGAGTATTACGGCAAGAAATACGGCGCAGGCTCGCCCGTCGTCAAGGACGTTCTCAAGGCGAGCGTCGAGAACTACCTGAAGCGCGTGGAGCGGCGCATGGAGCATCTGGGGCGCGTCCACGACCTCGCCTTGAGCCTCTTCGACCAGCTGAAGCGCCTGCACGGCGCTCCCGTACGTTCGCGCGACCTCTTGTCCGTCGCCGCATGGCTGCACGATGCGGGCAAGATTGTCAACTATTACGAGCACGCGCGAAACTCCGCCTTCATCATCAACAACGCGCCGCTCTACGGCATGACGCAGAAGGAGCAGCTCAAGGCCTCCTTCATCGCGGGCTTTCATCACGGCATCAGCAACAAGATCATGCGCTCGTATCGCTATGCCATGATGGTCACGCAGCCCGAGTGGAAGGAGATCCGCAGGCTCTCGACGCTGCTCGCGCTCGCCGAGGCCGCCGATGTGACCTACGAGGGTCTTGTCACGGGGCTTGAGGCGGCGGCGACGTCCGAGGGCGTGGCGCTTTCCGTCATCGCCGCGCCGGGCGCCGACACCCGTGCTACGGATTTTGAGATGCAGAGCTTCTGCAAGCAGTTCAAGAAGGAGTTCGGCCGGCCGCTCGTCATCGTGTGGCGCAAGTAGGAAACAGCGAGGATGTCGCCTCTTGGCAGCGTCCTCGCTGTAGGTTTTTTTGTTAAGCGGATGATTATAGGAGATGTTGCTTCCAAAAAATAAGCTGCAAGCTAGTCGCGGAAAAGGCTGAAGATTCCGCCGAGAACACAGCCTACTGCCAAGACGGGCGCTGCTGCGACGGCTGCCGCGCCAAGGGCGGCTGCGCCTGCTGCCGCGCCGGCGCTGACGGCGCCAACGGCTCCTGCTGCCGCCGTGCCCGCAGCCAAGCCGGAAGCTGCGGACGCAAGGGATCCCACGGCTCCCGTCAAAGCGCCTGCCGCCATCGTCGCACCCGACGCTCCCGCGCCGCCGATGGCGCTCGCAAGCGACGTCCCTGCACCCAAGGCGGAGCTGATGATCGGGGCGTTTGCAGCAGCCGTTCCTACGGCGCTTGCCGCGCCGATGGCCGAGGCGCCGATCTCCGTACTGGCGACGAGGCTGCCGACCGTACCGACGCCATAGCTGACGGCGCCGGCCTCTACCGTATCCACAGCAACATCCTCAACGGCGTCGGCGACCGACTTATTTCCCTTCAGAACCTGCATGGCGTTACTGCCGAGGCTGAATCCTGCGCCTGCAACAGCGCCGGACTTGGCGGCTGCCGCCCCTGCATGATGGGCGGCAGCGACGCTCTTTGCTCCCTGATATGCCTTCGGCACGAAGAAGGAATTCTTGCTGCCGGTTACCTTGGATTCCAACTGCATGGCGTCCGCCCAGAACTTTGCTTCTCCCTGCGTGACGTGGCCCTCGACAACCTTGACGCCATGCTTCGCTCCTTCGGCCTTCAACGCAGCGAAATGCGGATTCCCGCGATCAAGGACGACGGACTGCCCCTTGTAGCGGGCAAAGTCGATCTGCCCCGGCTTGTACCCCATCTTCATCTGCTTCAGCGCCGTCGTTCCGTTCGTCTTGATGTGCTGCAAATCCGCAATGCCGTTGTTGTTCAAGACCACAGTGGAACGACCGCGTGCAGAGGCTTCGGCGGCTTCCATGCTCTCGCCTGCGAAGCCCTTGAATCCCTTGCTGCCGCCGCGCATGGTGTTGAGCTCGGACAGTTCGCTGCATGCCTTTTCAAATGCCCGCATCTGCTTGGCGGCGCGATGGATGTCGCGCGTGTTTTCGACTGCAGCAAAGATGCCGGACAGGAAGTCCGACGTTTCGTTGTTCTTCATAATGGTTCCTCCTGACAGGATTGCAAACTGCACGCACAAATGTCCAATTCGTGGGCATTGTGCAATGCTCTTATAGAAACTGAGCCAATTGGTCTGCGCCCGGACTTCGGCTCTTGCACAGATACAGTTCATCTGTGCAAATCCGGGCGGCCTCATTTTATCGGCACTTCCTTAAGTGATACCGATACGAACGATTACATAAAGCATCACCTCCTTGCATTCCGCTTTGCGACTCAGACATTCGCGCTCAGAAGCGCATTGATCTGACTGCAGATGTTGAGCCCCGTCCGCCAGTCGGAGGCCGTCTTGCTGATCGTGACGAAATGGCTGCGATCGACGCCGTAATACACTTTTGCATGGGTTTTTCCGATTTCCAAGACGAAACCCATGCCGGAAAGTTCCTGGCGGATTTTTCTCGTAATCCGGGTGTAGCCCTTGAAGGTGCGCTTGAGCTGCTGCCGGATGTTTTCTGCATTTTTCCTTGCCATGATGCTGCCTCCTTCGCGTGAATATCTTCTGTCTGCCTATATATTACGAAGGATGTTGTTGCAGCACGAGAGAAATGCGATGCCTTATATGTGCTTGTTTTTTGCAGCGTGTTTGCTGCGCCTGTTGCAGGAATGTTGCAGCTTGTTGCAGAAAATATCTTAGGATGAGCCGTTTATGAGAAGCAGAGGATAAGAGGAGGGGGACGAAATGGCCTATATCACATATAAGATGTTATTGGGATTCTTAACAGAAAAAGTGGGTTTGTCACAAACGGTAATAGCCAAAGCTTTGAATATCAGCAAATCTTCGATCAGCAGGGTTCTGAGCGGGAAGATGCGGCAGATAGCGAAAGGGATTTCATGCGACGGATTCTATAAGGCATTTGAAGAATTTGTCGATAAAAATGATACGGTTCGTCTTTATGATTATCTGGTGAAGAATGACGCGGTTGATGAAGACATCAAGGACGCATACAGCAAAACACAGGCGGAGATTCACGAAAACAAGACGACGGCTCAGGAAACTTTTTCGACGTTTATCAAGCTCCTTGTTGAGCGAGCGGAGGGATCTCGCTCAGCCAATCTCAATGATGAAGAGGAAGCGCCTGCCGAGACTGTCGGGTTTGCACCGTTCAAATATCACATGTCTGAGAACTTTGTCGGCCGCGAAGATCTCGTTGAAGAGATAGCAAGTACGCTGGGGCAGTATGGCATGGCCATCGTTTGCGGCTTCGGAGGCTTGGGAAAGTCTCAGAGCGCTTTGTATTAT
This sequence comes from uncultured Selenomonas sp., assembly GCA_905373085.1. Classification (GTDB taxonomy): domain Bacteria; phylum Bacillota; class Negativicutes; order Selenomonadales; family Selenomonadaceae; genus Selenomonas. The sequence continues at coordinate 6,762 of CAJPRR010000032.1, read as the reverse complement.
GTGGAGCAAAGCGAAAAAAACAGCGCCGAACAGCAGGCGCAGATGGTTTTCTTCCATGATAATCTCAAGGCAACGTTGTTGGACATTCCTTTCTGTGGATTGAAAGAGTATCAGAACAATCGGAAAGAGGCTATAGACGAACAGGTTCGGAGGCGTCTTGATGTACTGCGCGAGTTTTCTTCGGATGCCATCCTGATTATTGACAATATGGATGTCATGGAGGGAAGTTTGTCTCCTGAAGACCAAGAAATATTGGAGAAGCTTCGGAAAATGGAACTCAACATTTTGATTACCAGCAGAAACATGAAGCTTTATGCGGAACAATATCGGATTCGTATCACCCCGCTGTCGAAAGAAGACCAGCTGGAACTCTTCCTCCGCAACTATATGCCGAAAAAGGAGATTCGCGGCGAGCTTTCGGAAGACAAGATCTCGGAATATAAGAAGATTCTTCAAAGAGTATATGGGCATACTATGCTGATCGAGCTGATTGCAAAGATCATGCGAGAGTATTCTTTTTCTCCTAAGAAGATGCTTAAGATTTTAGCGGAAGGGCGTGGCGCAGAGAATCTATTTATATATGTCGAGAAAGACGACAGCTATAAACAGGAAGACATCTATCAGACGATTTCCACCTTGTTCAATATCAGTAACATTGACGAAGCGTCCAAACAGGTCTTGCTGAATTTGGTGCTTACATCCATCAACGGCGTGCGCATGGCTTTCTTTGCTGACTTCCTTTTGGAGGGAGGAAGCATTGGCAGGATCAGCAATTTGATTCATCACAGCTGGATTATACGCGATTCGCAGATGGCTTCTGAAGACGACAGGATTCATCTGCATCCTTTGATAAAGACCGTCCTCTTGAAGAACATGTCGCCTTCGCTCGAAAAATGCACGGCGTATATCGTTGCTGCTATTCAGGCATATATGAGGGACGATGAGGATATCACGCCTATGGATCGGCGTGATGTTTGCACGATCCTCATAAATGCGGGAGAAATGTTCAAGGATGAATACGACGCCTCTTCTGTAGGGCTGCTTCTCAGGCAGGCGGAGATCATTCATAAGGACAGCCGCTATGATGAGGCGTGGAAACAATGCAAAAGGGTCATGGAGCTTTGCGAGTCGGAAGCGGAATGCGCGGCGGAAATACGGCCGGCCGCTTATCGGCTGCAAGCGGACATAGCTGTCAACCTCGCTCGGTACCGGATCGCGATAGAAAGTTACAAGGCGGCCATCGGTATGTGGGAGAAGCAGGCGACGCCTCCTTATGAGGACATTGCCAAGGCATACAATCGCCTTGCGAATGTCTATCGCAAGGATTCCCGGTATACTTCGGCTCTGGATAATTTCCGTTTGGCGGAAAATCGCATGGATGTGAATGGGATTGACAATCCCTCTCTCAAGGCGGATATCTTTAACAATATTGGCATCGTATACATCAATCTTGACGATTTGGACAAAGCGATGGAATATTATAAAAAAGCATGCCGCATTCGAGAGGAGGCGAACCCTCAGGACAAGCGTCAGCTCGCCTATTCGTATCACAATATCGGAACGGTGTATCAAAGGAAACGCATGTTTGAAGAGGCGGTAGAATACCATACGAAAGCCTTGGATTTACGCAGGGAAGTATATCGGAAGGATGATCCGACCATTGCGGAATCTTTGACGATGCTGGGAAACGATTATGCGGAAGCAGCCAAGGACAATGCGCCGGAAAAATATAAAATTGCAATGGGATACATTGACGACGGACGGAAGATTCGCGAGAACTCCCTAGGCCCGGATCATCCTGCCATGGCTTGGAGCTATGAGAGTCTTGGGAAAATCTTTTTTTATCAGGAAAGCTTTGAAGAGGCTCAGGCTTGTTTTCGGAAATGCTTGCGGATTCGTGAAGCAAGATTGGGGATGGCGCACGCCTATACGGCGCAAGCCTTGTTTTGGCTGGGAAAAATCGACAAAGCGCTGGAACGGTATGATGAAGCGATGGAATGTTTGGAAAAGGCGCTGGATATACAGGGAAAGGTGAAGCCGTCCGCACAAAAGAAAACGAAGGCGCTTCTGGAAGAAATATGGCATTTGAGGAAGCGTGGAGGATTGGATCAACGACCTGCCGCGGAAGATGCTGCGGTGCCGCAAGCCTGAAGAATTATTCCGGAAAAATCCCGAGCGTATTGCTTTTGCTGCTTGAGATTTTTGGAAACGGTCCGCTTTGCTATTGCAAGCGACCTCCATGGCAGTTAACAAAGAGCCACATATCTGCAAAATGTTTCGAGGCATGGACAAATGCTGTCCATGCCTCTTGCTATAATGAAAGCAAGGAATTGGCTGATGTCGCATGACAGGCGACCTTGAAGTGAAGCGGTCTGCTATAATGGGAGCAGAAAGAAGGACAAGCGTGAATGACTGCACACTTATGGGAGGTGCCTTTGATGGATGTCTTGCAGATGCTGCACCGTGTCGCATCCCCGCCGTGCGCGGACTGCCTGTATCGCCTCGGCGTCGTGCGCTGCGTCGTATGCCCGTGCCCCGCGTGCCGCATGACGGGGATTCGTCCGTCCTTTTGCGGCTCGCGCGTCTTTGGCGACCGCTCGCGCAGGCGTGACGACGGCGCAGAAAAGCGCGGAAAGCGCGTGAAGTGAAGGAAACTTCCGGGAAAACTTGGCTTGCCTGACGGAACATTTCCTGCGGGCAAACGTATCGAAAAGCGGAGGAGGAAATCCGATGGAACGATTGGAAATCAAGGGAAAGGCCGCGACGGCAATCGCCTATGCGAAGGTCATTGAAGACGAAGCTGTCGAGCAGATCCGGCGCATGTGCGACTACGAGTTCGCCGAGGGTGCGAAGATCCGCATCATGCCCGACGTCCACTGGGGCAAGGGCTGCACGATCGGCACGACGATGACGGTCACGGACAAGGTCGTGCCGAACCTCGTCGGCGTCGACATCGGCTGCGGCATGTATACGGTAAACCTCGGAAAGAAGGAACTCGACCTCGCCAAGGTCGATGAGGCGGCGCACATCATTCCTTCGGGCAGACAGCTTTGGGAAGGACGGCAGGCGAAGTTCGACTTCACGGAGCTTCGCTGCTACCGCGATCTCAAGAACGTCAAGCGCATCGCCAAGGCACTCGGCACGCTCGGCGGCGGCAACCACTTCATCGAGATCGACCGCAGCGCCGACGGCACGCACTATCTCGTCATTCACACGGGCAGCCGCAGCCTCGGCACGCAGGTCGCCGAAATCTATCAGTCGCTCGCCATCGACCTCGCGCACGGCAAGGCGGCTCTCTTTGCGGCGCGAGACGAGATGATCCGCCGCTACAAGGCGGAAGGACGCCGCGCCGAGCTGCAGGAGGCCATCAAGGAATTGCATAGAAATTTCCGCCCGCAGAAGATGACCGTGCCGCCCGACCTTGCCTTTCTCTTCGGCAAGTATCTCGATGACTATCTGCACGACATCGAGCTCTGCCAGCGCTTTGCAAGATTGAACCGCGAAAAGATCGCTGAGAAACTGCTTGAACACATCGGCATCACGCCGAGAGAAGCGTTCCATACGGTGCACAACTACATCGACACGGAAGAAATGATCCTTCGAAAGGGCGCGATCGCCGCTCACCAGGGAGAGCGCGTCCTCATCCCGATCAACATGCGCGACGGCAGCATTCTCGCCGTCGGCCGCGGCGATCCCGAGTGGAACTATTCCGGCCCGCACGGCGCAGGGCGGCTCATGTCAAGGACGACGGCGCGAGAGCGCTTCACGCTCGAAGAATTCCAGAAGGAAATGGCGGGCGTCTACACGACGAGCATCGGCGAAGGCACGCTCGACGAAGCGCCGATGGCATACAAGTCGCTCGCTGACATCATCGACGTGATCCGCGATTCCGTCGACGTCATCGAAGTCTTGAAGCCGCTCTACAACTTCAAGGCAGGAGGACCGAAGGGCGCTGTGGAGGAGACGGAATAAAGATGGTTATGATTCCTGAGAGAATACGGCGCAAGCAGCTGGATAACAGGGATGATGAAGGCAATAAGGAAAAGGGCTGGGAGTTCGGCGCTAATATCATCGGTGTCGGCGATAACGGACGGGAAGCTCTTCATTGCTTGCTGCGAGAAGGTTTTGAAGGCGTGAGATGGCTGGGGCTGCATCGGAATCCGCAAGCTCGTTATCCGATAGGCGTAGATGTGATTGCGACGTATGGCTCATGGGCGGGCATCGAGCATGTCGTGCTTCCGTTCGGCGGCGGGATGCCGAAAAGCGTACTGCAATTTTACCGATACCGCAAGCGTTTTTTCCGGACAGGGAAGCCGTCGTTCGTGCTGGCTGATTTTTCGGAATCGGTTGGCAGAGATGCTGCGCCTGTTGCAGCTGCGGATTCACATGCAATCGCTGTGGTCGCGATACCTTCCCTTGAGAAAATCATAGCCCCGAATGCGCTGGATTTTGTAGAAGCGAGGCTGTATTGGCGATTTCAAAGCCTGTGCCAACATACGGGCGTCGTCATAGCGATGGACGACGACGTTCCGCCTCGCATAGGAGAAGCAAGCAGCAAGGCGATGGCAAAGCGGCAAAGCGATTTCGTCGGCGATCTGCTGCACGCCATGCAAGGCGGGGCGAACGCCGCGCTGCATTGGCAGGAAGTCGAGAAGTTTTTTTCCGAGCCTCGGAGATGGGGACAGTGCAGCCTGTGGCGAGCATGGAGCAGCGAAGCGGCAGATGTGCGCTCGGCGATGGCGGACGCGCGGCGCGTGCTCTCGCACGGCGGCGCATTGAAGGCGGCGAAGCGCGTGTTCATTATGATCGCGGGGAAGGAGGGGGAATTTTCCCTGATGGAGGTGCAGGACGCGATGGATGCGTTGACGGCGACGCTGGGTGAGGAAGCGGCGGTGATGCTGCACGTCAATTACAAGAGGGGGGGTGACGGCGGCGTGCGTGTCAATATGGCGGTGCACAAAGAAGGAAAGGAAAGTGGAAAGGTAGAATATTAAAATGGACGGAGCATCTTAGCGGAAGGGTTTTTCGTAGGCGAGGCGATGTTGTCTTGCTTGCAAAACATATTATGCGAGGAGGGAAGAATCATGTTTGGGAAAAATGTGAATGCGGAAGAGTTCAACAACATCGACATGGGCAAGTTTGAGGAGCAGTATTCGGAGAAGGGGCTTTGGGAGAAGATTCGGGGGAATGTGGCGGCAATCGGCGCGAATCTCGTTTACAAGGCGCTGCAGCTCTTCTATGTCGCGCAGTCGCCGCAATGCCCGACGAAGGTCAAGGCGGCTATCTACGGGGCGCTGGGCTACCTCATTTCGCCGCTCGACCTCATCCCGGATTTCACGCCTGTTGCGGGATACGCAGATGATGCAGTGGCCTTGGGAACGGCGCTGCTCTTGGCGCAGATGTACATCACCGATGAGGTCAAGATGAAGGCGCGGGAGAAGATTCGCAGTTTGTTCGGCGAGGAGATCTTGCGAAAGCTGGATGAGGAGAAAGCGTAGATCGGCCTGACGTTCAAGGCGGATCGCAGGGGCAAGATTTATGAGGTTTCCGCTTTCGTGCCCGATTAGGATGAAGATGACCTTTCGCTGTGCGACACTTATTTTTTCCTCCAAAATGACGATATAAAAAGAGATGCCTATAGGATGGGGCGCGTTGAATACAGCTAGGAGGAACGAACATGGATGTAACAGCGATGAGCAAGATGGCGTATGCCATGAATCAGAGTGCGGCGAAGCTGCCGCAGGCGGAGCGCGTGCAGGCGGCGAAAGGCGGAGCGGCAGATGCGGCGAAGGCGGCGCAGGATGCAGGCGCTGCTTTTGACGTGAAGATTTCTGACGCTGCGAAAAAGAAGGCGGCGGACGCGAAAGCCGCCGAGGCGGACGAACCGGCGAAGGGCGGCAAGACGAAAGGCTTGACGGCAGACGAGGTCAAGGCTCTGCAGGCGGATATCGACAACAGCTACAATATCCTCATCAAGACCATGACGGAGCAGAATGCACAGCTTCAGGCATGGCAGAAGGATGGCGTGGGCTTCCTGAACTTTGACGGGCGCAAGGTGCTGACGGCGCAGTTTGCTTTGCCTGATGTCGCGACGACGCCGGAGGAAGCGGCGAAGGCGGTCGCCGACGGCGGCGACTGGTCGGTCAAGGCGGTGGCTGACCGCGTCATGAGCATGGCGACGTCGATCGCGGGCGACGACCCGAAGAAGCTTGAAGCCATGCGCTCCGCCGTGCAGGAAGGCTTCAAGCAGGCGGGAATCGACTTCAAGAAGATGACGGGCAAGAAGGATATGCCTGAGATCACGGGCAAGACTTACGATGAGATCATGGGTCGCTTCGACAAGCTCGTGAAGAAAGACGATGCGACTAAGGCTGCCGCGCCGAAGGATGCTGCGGCAGCTGCGCAGGATGCACAGCAGAAGAAGGCGGCGGGCGCTGCGCTCTGAGCCGAAGCGGAAAAAGAGAAGAGCCGATGCACGGGAATCGTTCGTGCATCGGCTTTTGCGTTGCAGCGCGTTTTGCCTCGGCAGGGCGCAGTACAGCGAAATGTAACGCAGGCGGTGGAGCAGGGAAACGTCCCGCCGCCTACGTTACATTTTGCTGAAACATGGCCGTGTCGCTTGCGAAAGATGCAAAGCGTGCTATAATGACTTCATTGAGGACGGCGCACTTTTGTCCACGAAGTGGACGTTTGTGCGTGTAGTTTACGATTCATTTTCAGGGGAGGCGCGGAAGCTTTCCGTTCTTCCCAAGGATGGGCGAT
>CAJPRR010000031.1 GCA_905373085.1 uncultured Selenomonas sp. | reverse complement strand
GACAGCGATGCCGAAATTTTCGCGGCTGATCTCGTAGTTCTGGCAGAAGGCGCAGCGCATGTTGCAGCCCGAGAAAAATACCGTTCCCGCGCCCTTTTCGCCAGCTAGGCAAGGCTCTTCCCACGCATGGAGCGATACGAGGCCAACGTGCGCGTATCTGCCCGCGCCGCAGAAGCCGTGCGCACCTTGCAGACGGTTCACGCCGCAGCCGCGTGGACAGAGGCGGCAGACGGCGAGCGGCGCGAGAGTGTTCTCTATGATTTTTGCCGTGCGGCTCTTTGCTGCACGGCTTTTTGGCGCGTCAGCGGCGCTTTTCTTTTCGCGCTCCGCCGCCATCATTCGCGACCTTCAAGCTTCGCCTCGTCGAGCATGGGGCCGTACTTTGGCCGCCACCATGAAAGGGCGCGTACGGCATTGATGTAGTCCTGCATCGCCTCTTCGTCGAGAGCGGCCGGGCGGTCTTTGATCGGTTCGGCGACGAGCGGAACGGTATCCGTCCTGCCGATGGCATTGTGCGTGATCCAGAAGCCGTAGTTGACGCCCTGCCGGTTGCCGCGCGTGAGGCTTCTTCCTACGGCTTCGTAGCGAAAGCCCCGAGGCGCGATCAGCTCGATGAGTGTCGGCGCGATGTCAATCTGACTGCCCGCAGCTTCCGCATCGAGCAGACCCTTCTTTACGCCGTGCCCCGTGAGGATGAAGGGGATGGCGTAGCGCTCGTAGAGCGACGGCGTCTTCTCGATGTTGTAGCGGTCGGCATGGTCGCCGACGATGAGGAAGAGAGCTTCGGGGAATTTTTCCTTTGCCGCGCGGAGGAAGGCGGCGAGCTCCTGCGTCGCGTACCAGTAGTGACCAAGCTCCTTGAGGAGGGCGTCATCTCCCTGCGCTTCCTTGGGGAGCGCGGCACGCACATCTTCTGCGGGAAAGCCCTTGGCGGCGAGATCGACCGTGTACGGAGAATGGTTCGAGACGTTGAGGAGCACATGAAGCCCGGGTTGTTCGGGATCGATGCGCGAGAGAACTTCCCCGTAGAGGACTTCGTCGTCGACGCCCCAGACGCTTCCCTCGTCGGAGGAGAAGTCGCCGCGGCTGTAGAATTGCTCGAATCCCTGCGCACGGCAGAACGGCTCGATGCGCTCCCATGTCGCAGGGCCTGCATACCAGAAATCCGTGTGGTATCCAAGGCGGGCGAATGTGGGCGCGATGGCGGTCGGATAGGGCGCAGCGAAGGATTCGGGCATCGTCGTGAGGTAGAGGTTGGCATCGGCAAATCCCGTGACGACGCCCGTGACGGCGGACACCGTGCTCGAACCGTTCGGCAGAAAGGTATCACAGTAAACGGTATCAGCTGCGCCCAGCAGTTCTTTCGTGGGGTCGGCGATGTGCAGGCTCGCATACTTTTCCAAGAGCGGCCAGTTAGCGTAGCTTTCGGAGATGATGAGGAAGATGTGGCGCGGCTTTTCGATCTGGGCGCCTTCGGCTTCACGCGTGAGGTAGACGTCGAGATCGCGCGTATCGGCAGGACGGCCTGCGTGGAGCGCGGCGAGGCGCTCGATCTCCTCGACGGTGAAGTCGAGACCGTTGCACGCGAGGAAGCGACTGTTCAGCACATAGGCGCGATAGAGCGCCTGGAAATTGTCGAGGATGGCTTCATTCAGAAAGGCGTCGTTCGTGACGCCGGCATTCTCCCAGTTGACGGCGTCCTGCCAGCGCAGGCTGCCGCCGAAGGCGCTCAATAGGGCGACGAGTGCGAGAATCAGGAGGAAGAGGGCGCGGCGAAGAGGTCGCCAGGGAAGCAGCCGCTCGGCGAGAGCGGAAAAGTCGCACGCGAGCAGAAGGCACAGCGCACGATAGAGAAGGAAGGCGAGCAGGAGTGCGCCCGCGAGCCGCACGGGCAGGTAGAATTCCTGCACGAGCGAGATGAAGAGCGCATAGATATCCTCGTTCACCGTGTTGAAGATGAGTTGATGAAAGCCCGTGTGATATTGGCGGTAGTAGGGAAAGCTTGCGGCGTAGAGGATGGAGAGCGCCGTGAGGGAAAGGGCGCTCGTCACGCGCCATGCGAGGTTTTCAAGCGGCGCATGAAGAAGGCGTGCGAGCGCGGCGGGCACGAGGGAAAAGAGCGCAAGCCCCCCCGCTGTCTGACAGCTGAGACGCGCTCCGCGCCAGAGCGCGACGGCGACGTCCGCGCCGCCTGTCGCGGCCGCCATGTAGTCGTGCAGCCAGAAGATGAAGAAGGCGCGGCAGAAAGAAAGGACTGCAAGGTAAAAAAGAAACACCTTGAGTCCTTTTGCGGCAATGGAAGAGAACGCCTGCCAAGAAGGCAGGCGCAAAGCTGTGTTTTGCATGGAACAGGGAGTCCTTCCTTTTCAGTCGATTTGCGGCAGGATGATGTCGACGCCATAGTCTTCCGCCGCCTGGCATATATCGGGGGCGGGGCGCGAGTCGGTGATAAGCCCCGAGAGCGTGTCGAGCGTCACATAGTTGTAGTTGCCGTCGGAGCTGAGCTTTCGCGCTTCGGCGACGACGTAGGCGCGTTTGGAGACGCGGATGATCGCCGCCTTGTTGATGCCGTCCTCGATGTCGTAGGTCGATACGCTGTTCTCCTTGACGTCGACGCCGACGGCGCCGACGAAGGCGATGTCGGGCTTCAGGCGCGAGATGAGGTCGAGCGTCATGCCGCCCCAGAAGCCGTCGCGGCTCTTGTTGATGACGCCGCCGACGAAGACGACGCGGATCTTCGGGTTCTGCGCGAGAACCGCGAGGATGTCGATCATGTTCGTGACGACGGTCAGCTCGCGCTCGTCGTGCACGAGAAGCTCGGCGAGCGCGAGGTTGCTCGTCGAGATGTCGAGGAACACCATGTCGTGCTCATGGATGAGGTGCATCGCGGCGCGCGCGATGCGGCGCTTGGCCTCGACGTCGATGTCACGGTGCTTGCTGACCTCTATGGTATGCGGATTCTCGCGCCGGATGACGGCGCCGCCGTAAGTGCGCTTGAGCCTGCCCTGCTTTTCCAACGCACCGAGATCCTTGCGTATGCAGTCCTCCGTTACATGAAAACGGTCACTGAGATCCTTGACACGCACCTTGCCGTCGCGTGCGAGTATGTCAAGGATGGCATCATGGCGTTCTACAAGAAACATGTTCTCGCCTCCGTTGCTATTGGTTTATCGTATTTTTTCCAATTCTACCCGAAAAGGAAAAGTTTTTCAAGCCCCAAATTTTCTTTTTCCAAATATTAGGGCAATAAGGTAAACCGTTTTGAAGTATTGAGTTGACAATAATCGCGCAAGAGCGTATGATAAGGAAGATTTATGAAGCGATAGATACGAAGAAGCGCTGACGGATTCAGCGCTTCTCCAAGGGAGGAGTCAAATTTTATGAAAGTGAGAGAAATCGTTCTCTGTGCGCTCTTCATCGCGCTCGTCGCCGTCGGCGCCTTTATTCGCATCCCCGTCGGCACGGACGTCTACACGCTGCAGTTCCTCTTCACGCTCTTGGCGGGCGTCCTGCTCGGGGCGCGGCTCGGGGCGGTGGCGGTCGGCGTCTATGTGCTCATGGGACTCGTCGGCATCCCCGTATTCGCGTCGGGCGGCGGGCCGAGCTACGTCCTGCAGCCGACGTTCGGCTATCTCGTCGGCTTCATCTGTCAGGCGTATCTCACGGGGGCGCTCGTGCGCGGCGGCGAGCCGACTTTCGGGCGCGTGCTCGGCGCGTGCCTCGCGGGCATGGCGGTCGTCTATCTGTTCGGCATTTCCTACTTCTACATCGCTTCGAACTACATCGTCGACGCGCCCATCACGCTGTGGCTCGCGCTCTGGTACTGCGGCATCCTGCAGGTCGTGCCGGACTTTTTGCTGTGCCTTGCCGCCGCCTTCATCGGCATGCGCTGCCGCAAGGCGGGACTTTGGCTCTGAGATGCATCAATCGATGCTGTCTTTGCAAAGGAGAAATCTTTCATGGGAAAAGCATTGTTCATCACGGGAACGGGAACGGACATCGGCAAGACGTATGTGACGGGACTCATCGTCAAGCGCCTGAAGGAGGCGGGACTTCGCGCGGGCTACTACAAGGCGGCGCTGTCGGGCGCCGAGACGAGCGCGGACGGCTCGCTCCTGCCCGGCGATGCGCTTCACGTCGCACGCACGGCGGCCCTGGCAGAGGGCGAGGCGATCGTTTCTTATATCTATCGGGATGCCGTATCGCCGCATCTTGCCGCGAGAATCGAAAATCGTCCGATCGACTTCGGCAAGGTCGAGCGTGATTTTCGCGCGGCGAAGGAGCGCTTCGACTATCTGACGGTCGAAGGCAGCGGCGGCATCATCTGCCCTTTGCGCTGGGACGAGCATGAACACGTCGTGCTTGACGACCTCGCCGTGCGCCTCGGCCTTTCGGCTCTCGTCGTCGCCGATGCGGGACTCGGCACGATCAACGCCGCTGTCCTGACCGCCGAGCACCTGAAGATGCGGGACATTCCCCTGAAGGGGTTCATCTTCAACAACTGGCAGGCGGGAGACGTCATGCAGGAGGACAACAAGAAGATGGTCAAGGAGATGACGGGCGCGCCTGTCGTCGCGTGTGTCGCGAAGGGGGCAGAGGAATTGCCGCTCGCGGCGGCGGCGCTCGCCGCGCTGTACGACTGAACATCCGAAATCATAGAGGGAGAGGATTTCATGCCAACGATTGAAGAACGCGACCTTCGCCATATCTGGCATCCGTGCGCTCAGATGAAGGACTACGAGGAGCTCCTGCCCATGGTCATCGACCATGCGAAGGGCGCATGGCTCTACGATGTGCACGGCAAAGCTTATCTCGACATCGTCAGCTCGTGGTGGGCGAACCTCTTGGGGCACGCGAACGAGAAGATCAATGCGCGCATCAAGGCACAGCTCGACCGCCTGGAGCACGTCATCTTCGCGAACTTCTCGCACCGTCCCGCCATCGAGATGGCGGAGCGTCTCGCTGCGCTCGTGCCGGCAGGCCTTGCGAAGTTCCACTTCAACGACAACGGCTCGTCCGCCGTCGAAGCGGCGCTCAAGATGGCGTTTCAATACTGCCAGCAGACGGGACGCACGAAGAAGACGCGCTTCCTGTGCCTTTCCGAGGGCTATCACGGCGAGACGATCGGTGCGCTCTCCGTCGGCTCGATGGATCTCTTCGCCGAGATGTACAAGCCCATGATGATGGACAACATCCACGTCGAAGCGCCCGACTGCTACCGATGTCCTTTTCAGAAAACGCGCGAGACGTGCTCCTGCGAGTGTTTTTCCTATGCGGAAAAGGCGTTCGCCGAGCACGCCGAAGAGTGTGCGGCGATGATCGTCGAGCCGCTTCTGCAGGGCAGCGCGGGCATGCGAATCTATCCGGAGCTTTATCTCAAGAAACTGCGTGCGCTCTGCGACGAGCATGACGTGCTCCTCATTGCCGATGAGATCGCGACGGGCTTCGGCCGGACGGGCAGGCTCTTCGCGACGGAGCGTGCGGGCGTCACGCCCGACATCATGTGCCTTTCCAAAGGCTTGACGGGCGGCTACATGCCGATGTCCATCACCGTCGTCAAAGAGAAGATCTACGACGCCTTCTACGCGGACTGGAGCGAAGGGAAGGCGTTCATGCACAGCCACACCTACGCGGGCAATCCTCTCGGCTGCGCGGCGGCGCTCGCCGTGCTCGACATCATCGACGAGGAAAACGTCCTGGAGAAAGCAGAAGAGACGGCTCTTTGGCTGACCGCACGCATGGAGGAAGTCTTCGGTGCGCATCGAAATGTCGGCGAGATCCGTCATATCGGCCTGATCCATGCCGCAGAGCTCGTCGAGGACAAGCGGGAGAAGCGCCCGTTCGACGCGAGCCGCCGCCTCGGCTACGCCATCTACCGGGCGGCTCTGCGTTGCGGCCTCGTGCTGCGCCCTCTAGGCGACGTACTCTACTTCAACCCGCCGCTCAACATCGAGAAGGAGGAACTCGACACCGCGATCTGCCGCATGAAACAGGCGATGGACGAGGTCTTGGAAGCGTAGCGCGAAAGCTGCCGCAAATATTGGAAAGAAAGCCGCCGTCGCAGAAGATGTGACAGGCGGCTTTTTTTACAGGACATATAGGAAAAAATTTGCTATAATAAGAATGATAAGCGCTGGATTCGATGCTTGGGCGAGGCCCAGCTGGGGGGTATGGATATGTTTGCAATCATCGTTGGCACGCATGGCAGGCTGGCCGAGGAGCTGCTTTCTTCCGTCGAGATAATCTTCGGCGAACTGCAGAACACGGCGGCGGTCACGTTCCTGCCGGGCGAAGGGCCGGCAGACATCACGGCGAAGTACGAAGCCGCCTTGGAAAAGCTCGACACGTCGGGCGGCGTGCTCTTCCTCGTCGACATCTTCGGCGGCACGCCGTACAATGCCGCCTGCCGCATCGTCATCAACAACGAGAAGTACGGCATCGTCACGGGCGCGAGCATGCCGATGCTCGTCGACATGGCGAACACGCAGGCGATGGACGAGGGGACGGACATCCGCGCCTTGATGGAGAAAGCGGCGGGCATAGGGCAGAAGGGCATACGGCTCTTCCACGCGAGCACGGTCAACAATTAGGAAGAGAGCAGCAGGATAGGAGAGAGATACATGATCAGTACGATTGGTGTTGTGACTTCGGGCGGCGACAGCCCGGGCATGAATGCGGCGGCGCGCGCCGTCGTGCGCACGGCGATCTCCGAGGGCGTAAGGATTTTCGGCGTCTACGGCGGCTATACGGGGCTTTTGGACGGCGACATCAAGGAGCTTTCGACGCGCAGCGTCAGCGATCTCATTCAGCGCGGCGGCACGTTCCTCGGCACGGGGCGTTCCAAGCGCTTCCATACGGAGGAGGGGCGCAAAGCGGCGATGGAAAAGCTCAAAGAGCATGGCATCGAAGGCCTCGTCGTCATCGGCGGCGACGGCAGCCTCACGGGCGCGGCGCATCTCTCGCGCCACGGCATGCCGATCGTCGGTCTGCCGGCGACGATCGAGAACGACGTCTGGGGCACGGACTACACGATCGGCGCCGACACGGCGGCGAACACGGTTCTGGAGGCCATCAACAAGCTGCGCGACACGGCGTCGGCGCATCGGCGCATCATCCTCATCGAGGTCATGGGCAAGAAGTCGGGTTGGCTCGCGATGATGGCGGGCGTCGCGGGCGGCGCCGAATATGTGCTCGTGCCCGAGGTCAAGTACGATCTCGACGAGATCTGCACGGAAATCATGGACGCTTACGAGGCGGGCAAGAAGTACAGCATCATCGTCGTGGCGCAGGGCGCAGGCTCTGCCGTCGAGATGGGCAAGTTCATCGGCGAGACGACGAAGATTGACACGCGCGTCTCCGTCCTCGGCTACATCCAGCGCGGCGGCGCGCCGACGGTCGAAGATCGCATGAAGGCGTCGCTCCTCGGCGAGCGTGCGGCTCTCGCCCTGATGTCGGGCGCGAGCAACATCGTCTTCGGCTTTGACATGGGCAAGGTCGTGAGCATCAACCTGCACGACGCGGTGACGAACCGCAAGACGCTCGACCCTGAGATCGTGCGTCTCGCACGTGTTCTCGCCTGATTTGGGAGGAAGAGAGATATGAAGATCGCCATTCTCGGCTACGGAAACCTCGGGCGCGGCGTGGAGTGCGCCGTGCGTGAAAATGCGGACATGGAGCTTGCCGCCGTCTTTACGCGGCGCGATCCGAAAGATGTGAAGATCCTGACGGAGGGCGTGCCCGTCGTCCGCGTCGAGGACATCGAGGCATGGAAGGACAAGGTCGACGTGCTGATCCTCTGCGGAGGCAGCGCGACGGATCTGCCCGAGCAGACGCCGCAGTATGCGAAGTTCTTCCACGTCGTCGACAGCTTCGATACGCACGCGAAGATTCCCGCGCACTTCGCTGCCGTAGATAAGGCGGCAAGGGCGACGAATCATGTCGCCGTCATCTCCGTCGGCTGGGATCCCGGGCTCTTCTCGCTCGCTCGTGTCTACGCGAACGCCGTCCTGCCGAACGGCAAGGACTACACCTTCTGGGGGCGCGGCGTCAGCCAAGGGCATTCCGACGCCATCCGCCGCATCGCGGGCGTGAAGGATGCGAAGCAGTACACCATCCCCGTCGTCAAGGCGCTCGCCGCCGTGCGGCGCGGCGACAATCCCGAGCTTACGACGCGCGAGAAGCACACGCGCGAATGCTTTGTCGTCCTCGAAGAGGGCGCGGACGCAGCGAAGGTCGAGAAGGAAATCAAGGAGATGCCGAACTACTTCGCCGACTACGATACGACCGTGCACTTCATCACGGAAGAGGAGCTGAAGGCAAGCCACAGCGGCCTTGCGCACGGCGGTTTCGTCATCCGCACGGGTGCGACGGGGCTTCATGGCGAGCACAAGCACGCGATCGAGTACAGCCTGAAGCTCGACTCGAACCCCGAGTTCACGACGAGCGTTCTTCTCGCGTATGCAAGGGCGGCATACCGCCTCTCGCAGGAGGGCGTCGCGGGCTGCAAGACCGTCCTCGACATCGCCCCCGCCTATCTCTCGCCGCTTTCGGCAGAGGAGCTTCGGGCGAAGCTGCTCTGAGGAACGGGCGATGGATCTTTCCGTATATCTGCCGCCCGGGGCAAAGAATCTTGTGGAGTTTGGCTGCGGCAGCGGCGAGATGGGGCGGTCTTTTAAAAGAATCGCCCCATTTTGCCGTTATATCGGCGTAGAAAAGAATGCGGTGCTTGCCCAAGAGGCGAGCGCGCATCTCGACGAAGTTGTGACGGCGAATGCGGCTGACGTTTCCTTCGAGGAGGGCGACGAGGTTGACTGCCTCGTATATCATAGCGGGTTTCTGTCCTCTTCGGAGAGCCAAAGAATGCTGAGAGAACATGCCGTGCATGTTTCTAGCGAGGGAGCGCTCGTATTCTTCGTGGAAAATCCCGCATACTTTTGGCGTGTGCTTTCGCTTTGGCGGGGCATGGATCTTCCCCCTGCCTCTTGGACGGCGAGCGAAGCCGTGGCGCAGCTGACGAAGGCCGGGCTTTTTGTAGGGCGCGTCCTTCCCGTGGAAGATGAGGAGGACGACGCCCTCTTTTCGGGGGAAGAGATGCGGCGGCTCTTTTCTGCGGCGGCTGTCTTGGCTGGCTGTGCGACGGAGGAGTTTGACGATACATGGTTTCGGAGTCGCTTCTTTGTTGTGTACGCCTATGCGGCGGCGCCGCCCGAGCGTCTTCTCGTGCGCACGATCCTAGGGCAGGACGGCAGGACGAGCGCGAAATGCCGCGTCCTTGATCCCGACGCTTTTTGCCGGACCTTGCCGGGCTTTTTCGCGCGGCAGGAATCCAACATCGAGCTGGCTGCTGCGCCGCAGGGGGAGATCTCCGTGCTGCTGTGCCAGCGCCTTCGCCTGGGGAATGCGGCGTGGGAACAGCTGGCACGCTTTTCTTTGGAGGCCGGGCATCTGCTCGTCGCGGAATGGGACGATGATCCGCGCGTCTTTGGCATGGACGAGGCGGAGCGGGCGCTGCTCTTTGCGGGAGCGCATGCGGTGCAGGTTTCGACGGCGGCTTTGGCAGAGGATGTGCGGCCGTATAATCCGCATGTATTCGTCATGGAAAATCAGCTTGCGCGTTTGCCTGAACCGCGCATCTACGACGATCATGCGCCCGTGACCATCTTTTTTGGCGCACTGAACCGCAGTGCGGACGCTGCAAAGATCCTTCCCGCGCTGAACGAGGTTCTGCGCCGATATGCGGGAAGCGTCCGCGTCAAGGTCACTGCCGATGCGGCGTTTTTCGCCCGCCTCGCGACGAATGCCAAGGATCTGATTGCCGAGGACGCCGATGCGGACGGCGTCGTTCCTTACGAGGTTTACGAAAGGGAACTTCGCACGGCGGACATCGCGCTCCTGCCGCTCGACGATACGCCGTTCCATCGCAGGAAATCCGACCTCAAGTTCCTGGAGTGCGCGGGAAATGGCGTTGTCGCGCTCGCTTCGCCCGTCGTCTATGGCGATACGGTTGCAGACGGCAGGACGGGCATGATTTTCCGAAACGGGGAAGAATTTTCGGAAAAGCTCGCCCGACTCATCGAAGATCGAGCACTGCGCCGCCGCATCGCAGCGGCCGCGTATGACTATGTCAAGGAGAATCGCTTGCTTTCGGCGCATTACGAGGAACGCGTGCAATTCTACCGCTCGCTCGCCGCGCAGAAGGCAGCGCTCGATGAGCAGCTGCGCACGCGTCTTGACGTATGGAAGCGGCAGTTCGGGGCATGAAGGAGCTGCAGGGAATACAGAAGGGCGCTGCGTGGCGGCAGAAATGGCAAAATAAAAAGGGATAGATGCACGTCTCTTCACCGCACGCGCTCGGAGAGCGTGAAGATCAAAAGAGCCGTCCAGATGCAGGCGCAGGCGGAGAGCTGCGCTGCGCCGAAAGGCTCGTGAAAGAAGAATACGCCGAGGAGGAGAGCGATCGTCGGACTCAGGTATTGGAAGAAGCCGAGGACGTTCAATGGTAGGAGGTTCGCGCCGTAGGAGAAGAGGATGAGCGGCGTGGCGGTGGCAGCGCCGGAGCCGATGAGGAGCAGCATTTCACGCGGCATCGCCAAGCTGAACTGACTCGTCGGCTCGCCCGCCAGATAGACGGCGTAGGGCAGGAATACGGGCAGTACGAGCAGAGTTTCGAGCGTGATGCTCGAAAAGGGATGCAGCGCGAGCTTCTTTTTCAGTGCGCCGTAGAGTCCGAAGGTCAGGGCGAGCATGAGCGCGACCCACGGCAGTTTGCCGATCTGCACGGTCATGAGCACGACGCCGCAGAAGGCGAGGAGGACGCTGACACGGGCGGACGGCGTGAGCCGTTCCTTGAAGAGTACGACGCCGAATGCGACGTTCATCAGCGGGGTGCTGTAGTAGCCGAGACTCGTGTCGATGACGTGACCGTTATTGACCGCCCATATATAGGTCAGCCAGTTGATGGTGATGAGGATCGAAGCGCCGAAAAGGAGCAGCGCACGCCGTCGGTTTTGACGGAGTGCGCTGCAATCCTGGCAGAAGTTCTGCCAGCGTTTGGAGACGGCGAGGACGAGCAGCATGAAGACAAACGACCATAAGATGCGATGCGCGAGGATTTCAGCGGCGGAAGCCGCAGTGAGGAGGTTCCAGTAGAGCGGCAGAAAACCCCAGATGATATAGGTGGAGAGGGCGGCGATCATGCCGCGCTTTTTTTGTTCCATGGGATGAAAAACTTCTTTCCGTTTTGTGTGAATGGGATGATCAGTGCGCGTGCGGCGCCGTTTGGCGATCCATCGCCGCCATGAGCCTTTCTACGGGCAGCACCTTCAAGAGAGCGAAGCAGATCAGGCACTCGGGAACGAGGTACGTCGCGTTGAAGGTCAGCGAGTAGACGAGGGGGCTTGTACCTGCGGGAGCGTAGGACGCGAAGAATACGACGCCGCTCACGATGTGGCAGAAAAAGCGCACGAAAAAGGCGAGCGCCGTCGACGCCATGCGGTGTGAGGGAAAGAGTGCGGCGAGCGAGAGCGCCATATAGGGCAGCGGGTAGTCGAAGAGCACCTGCACGGGGTGCAGCAAATAGGGATCCTGCATCATGTTGAAGATGCCGTAGAGGAAGCCTGCGAGGCAGCCTGTGCCGACTCCGTAGCGATAGGAAACAAAGAGCAGCGGCACCATCGCGCCGAGCGTCACGCTGCCGCCCTGCGGCATGTGGTAGAGGCGGAACTGGTGCAGGATGACGGTCATCGCGAGCATGAGGGCGATGGTCACGATCATCGGCGTCGTGAGCCGCACGCGCCTGAAGTAGAGGTGCGAGAGAATCGCGAAGAGCACGGCGATAAGCGCGATGAGGCTCGCCGGGTGCTCAAGAATGGCTGAGATGTTTTGCAGCAGAGTGTCCATATTTATCTGTCCTTTCATTGTTCTCTTGCCAACAGTACGTCGAGGATGATATTTGTATCACAGAGTGCCTTCATGACGCTGCAGACGCTCCTTTCGTATAGACTCTGCATCCAGATCTGCAGGAGCCTCTTTCAAAAGTCCGAGCAGGGGGCGTCGTTTTCTTAATTATACAATTCGTCCCTTCCGAAAGCAAACGAAAATCCCTTGAAGAGGCTTTTCGTTTGTGCGATAATGGAGAGCATACAAAGGATGGTGGATTTATGGCAGATTACGTTGGAGGAAGGCCGACGAAGCGGATTCAGGGGCTCGATGCTCTGCGCACATTGGCGATTGTCGGCGTCACGTTGTTCCATATATTTCCCGATGTGGTGAGAGGGGGATACCTCGGGGTATCCTTGTTTTTTGTTTTGACGGGGTATCTTCTCGCCTACACGACGGAGCGGGAACGGCTCTCGGGCGGGTTTTCTCTCGGACGTTATCTCTTGAAGCGCCTTTTGCGCTTGTATCCCGCGCTCGTCATCGTGCTCTTCGTGACGCTCGGCGTGTATTCCCTCGTGCTGCCCGAGACGGTCATGGACATGCGCGCGGAGGTTCTTTCCGTCGCGCTCGGCTATAACAACTGGTGGCAGATCGCCGCGCACGCCGACTATTTTACGCGCATTGCCAATGCGTCGCCGTTCACGCATCTGTGGTTCATGGGCATCGAGCTGCAATATGCGTTCCTCTTGTGGCCGCTGCTTTTTCTGCTTCATACGCTTGTCTCGCATTGTCTGGGGAAAGGGGCGGGCATAGCGGTCATCGCCGCGCTTGGCTTTGGGACGGCGGTTCTCATGCCGCTTTCGTATCAGATGGGGGCAGATGCGACGCGCCTTTACTATGGCACGGATACGCGCGTTTTTGCGCTCCTTCTGGGCGCGGCGATGGGGCTTTGGCGTGCGGGGGCTTCTGCGGCGAAGAAGAATTCGCTTTGGCGCGAGATCGCAGAGTTCGTCAGCTTCGAGCTTCTGCTCGTCGCCGTCCTCTTCGCGTGCGTTTTCCTCGACGGCGCGAATCCGCTGCTTTATCGGGGCGGCATGTTCTCCGTGACGCTTCTGTTCTGTCTTTTGCTCGCGATCACGGCGGATCGCGGCATGACGATTGGCAAGTTTCTCGATATGCGCGTCTTTCGCTGGATTGGCACGCGCAGCTATGGCATCTTCCTCTGGCAGTACCCCGTGATCTTCCTGTTTCAACAAAAGGGCTGGGAGGCGATGCCGTATTTTGCCGCATGGGAGATCGCAGTCATCTTGCTGCTCGCCATGTGGACGGAGGCGTTGACGAAGAGCGTCGGCAGGCGCGAGCTGCCTGCGTTCGGCAATCGCCTCGTCCATGCGCAGGGGGCGTGCTTTCTCGCTGTCACTCTGTGCGGCGTCTTCTTGATGGGCTTCGGCTGCAAGGGGCTTGCGGCGCCTGCCGGCTACAAGGCGGAGGCGCGGGCGCAGCTCAATGCACGTCTTGAAAAGAACGCGGCGGAACTCGCGCGGCAGAAGGAAGAGGCCGAGAAGGCAGCGGCGGCAAAAGCCGCAGAGGACAAGGCGGCACGCATGAAGGCGGCGGATCTTTCGGGCGTCGCCTGCATTGGCGACTCGGTCATGCTGTCTGCGGCGGGAGATTTGCAGAAGGCGCTGCCCGGCTGCGCGGTCGATGCGGAAGTCTCGCGCTATGTGGGCGGCGGAATCGAAGCCGCGCAGAGCCTCGCGGCGCAGGGCAGGCTCGGCAGCGTCGTCGTCGTCTCGCTCGGCACGAACGGGCCGCTCGCCGCCGGCGAGCGCTATGTGCAAGAGACGCAGGGGCTTTTGAAGCTTTTGGGATCGAGCCGCCGCATCTTCTGGGTTAATGTCTATGCGCCGCACCTTTCGTGGCAGGATCCGAACAATGAATACATCCGAAAGATGGCTGCCGAGAATAAGAATGTGACAGTCATCGACTGGTACGGACTCGTATCGAAGCACCCCGAATGGCTCTCGGGTGACGGCGTGCACCCGAACGACGCGGGCACGGAGCAGTACGCAAAACTCGTGCACGATGCGCTGGCAAAAGCGCTGGCGAAGTGAGAGTTGCCAAGAAATTTGAGATGAGAAAAGGATTTGAGAAACTTTAGTCGAACTCTTTTAAGCATGAAGTGTTTTTATGGTTTCATTTTGTGAGGTGTTTTGGATGAACAAAATTCTCTGTATTTTACTCATGGCGCTTTCTGTCTGCGGCGTCTGTGCAGCTTCTCCGGCGGAGACGGGCATGCAGAATGGCGCGAAAATCGCCGTGCTCCAATATTTCAACTCCTCGGAGGAGAACCAGGGATACGTGGACGAAACGGTGACGGAAAAGTACACGAATTACTTCTCGACGGCAGGCTATGTGGTCGTGCCGGACGCCGAAACGCAAAGCGCCCTTTCAAAGACAGGGTATACGACGGAGGACGAGGAGCTTCCCGACAAGGATCAGATGAAGGCTGTTGCAGATGCGACGGGCGCGGACTACGTCGTGGCAATGGAGATTGCCGAGCTGCACGCTTCGCGCCACGAGTCATTTTTTCAGGTGAAGGTCACGGTGAAGACGAAGCTCGCGTACAAAGTTTATGCGGCAAAAGCAGACAAGCTGTACGCCTTTAAAACGACGAGTTCGGACGATAACAAGACCGTATTTGGCGGTGTCGGCTTCAAGTCCCCGATCGTCAATGCGCTGACGGATGCGATGGAGAAGGGAAATGCAAAGATTCAGGCGTTTGTGGCGGAAAACAGCGGCGTTGACCTTGAGCAGTGAGACATGGGGGCGTTTGCTGTGCCTTACGGGTCTTGTGGCGTGCCTGATGCTGCTTGCACATCTTGCAGAGGCTTCCGCGCCGGAGGGGGTGGAAGAAGGACATGCATATATCCCCGCCGGCACGGAGCTTTCCCTTCGCTTGGAGCGTGAGGTGTCTTCCAAGGATGTAAGCGAGGGCGATTTTGTTCCCGTCGTCGTGCTCGGTGACTTGCGGCTGAACGGCGTGACGGTGATTCGCTCGAAGGCGGATGTGCGCGCCGTTGTTGCGAAGAATCGCCCTGCCGGCGTATATGGGCGCTCGGGTCTCCTCGTGATAGAGATGAAGTCCGTGCAAACGGAAAACGGAATCACGGTTCCGCTGTGCGGTACGAAAGAAAAGAAGGTCGCCCATCACGACAACGCTCTCACGCAGGGGATCATCGGAGGGCTTTTCATCAAGGGCGCGCAGGCTGTTTACAAGAAAGGCTCGTTCTTTACGGCCGTCGTTGAGACGGATGTCGATCTGGGCGTTTCCAAGGAAGACTTGACTCAGGCCATGCGTGAACAGGAAGAGGCCGCTGCAGCGCCGTGACCATATAGGGCAGAAGAACACGAGAGAGGACGCGGGGCGTTCTCTCTTTTCGCTTGTGACTCTGTTGCGAGATGATTTTGCCGGGGAGGCGGTTTTATGTGGAAGCTTTTTTCCTTTTTGAAGATGTTTCGTGAAGATTTGCTCGTCATGATGGCAGCAGTCAAGGACCCTCGCACACCTGTGGCGATCAAGGCGGCGTTTCTCGTCGGGCTGCTCTACTGCATCAGTCCGATCGACGTCATCCCGGATACGGTTCCCGTTCTCGGCATGGTGGACGATGCGGCGGTTCTGCCAGCGGCGGTCTTCGGGCTGATCCGCTTTTTGCCGCCGCACGTGCGTGCGGATGCACAGGCGAAGGCCGAGCGGCTCGGGCGGCGGCTGCCTTATATCGTGGCGCTCGCCTCGCTCGCACTTATTGCATGGATCGCTCTGATCGTCTGGGGAGTCGCAGCGATCTTTCGCTGATATATGGATTTGGGCAGCTCATGGATGATGGGCTGCTTTTTCATTTTGGGGGAAGGAGTTTCTCTCTCGGCAGAGAACAGTATTCATAAGGATAATTTTCTGTAGCTGCAAGGAGATGAGATTTATGGCTTTGAAAAAATGTGCGGGCTGCGGCATCCCTCTGGGCAGTGACGTAACGTCGTGCCCGAAATGCGGCACGGCTCAGTCCGAAGAGCACGAATGTGCACGATGCGGCGCTGCCTTGGAAGCGGGTATGCGCTTCTGCCCCGAATGCGGTCAAGCTGTTTCGGCAGGAGCGGCACAGCAGTCGGCGCAGCGGCAAGCGCCGGGCGTGCCGCCTGCGATGGCCTCCGCGCAGCCGCCGACTGCGAATGCCCCGAGGCCGCAAAATGCACCGCAGAATTTCGCGCCGCCTTCGCCGCAGACTTTTGCACCGCCGCAGGGTGCGGGAGCGCAGCCGTTTCCTGCATCGCCGGTGCAGACCTCGCCTGATGAGGCCGTGCCGGCCGGTGGACAGCCGATGTCTCGTCCGACCGGCGCTCCGGGAAGCGCCTTCGGCAGCGGGGCACGTGCAGCGGGGGCGGCCGGCGGCTTGGGCGAATGGAAGGAAAAGCTTCTTTCCTTTGAGGGCCGCCTGAATCGCAAGCCGTACGTCCTGCGTGGATTGGCGGTCTGCCTCATCAGCTCCGTTATCGTACAGATCGTTTCGGGCGTCCTCGGACTGATTGTTGCCAAGGTTGCTGAAAGCTCGCCCGATCTTGGCATGGCGCTCTTGCTCTTCCTCTATGCGGTCATCTTTGTCTTATATCTTCCGGCAACGGTCATCGGCATTTCCTTGGGGATCCGTCGCTGCCACGATAACGACTGGTCGGGGTGGCTCGTCCTTCTCCACTTCGTGCCGCTTGTGAACATCGTTTTTGGGCTGTTGCTCCTCTTCAAGCCCGGCACGCCCGGTCCGAACCGCTTCGGCCCGGATCCGCTGCAGTGAAGGGAGGCGGTCTTCGTGAAAAGGTGCGTGATGCTTTCACTGATCGCCGTTCTGCTGCTTGCAGCGAATATCTGCTCGGCGGCGCGTCTGCCCGATGCGGACTACGCGCTCGGCGGCATAAAACTCGGCGATAGTGCGGATTTATGAGATCAGCACGGATATTTTAGATATTGGATAAAAATCGGCGGGCGGACTTTCCACTTTTTTTCAAAAAGGTGTTGACAGTCCGTCCGCTTTCGTGTATTATACTACTTACTGTTGCGGCAAGCGACAGCAAGACGCTCGAACAGACTTCAAAAAAGTGCTTGACAATCCCTCGCGGATGAAGTAAAATAGGCGAGTCGCCTGCGAAGAACGAGCGGCAACGAGCCGAAGCGATTCGGCGGTGTTCCTTGAAAACTAAACAATGCAGAAATGAATCATCTATATGATTCAAGCCAGATGTCCATCAAGAGAAATCTTGATGAAACATTGATTGTGAACTATAAAAGCAATCGACAATTTCTTTATGCGGTTCGAAAGAATCGTATCCAAAGATAAAAAGAGCCAATCAACGGCTCTCTGCAAACTGAATGCAAAGTTCTCCGCATCCAACATAACCATGTTGGATACGGAGAAAAAACGCAGGGATTTTTTCGCTAGGCAAGGAACGGCGAAGCGACGCCCCGCAGACGTACTCGCGTACGTCGAGGAAGCGGCGCGAAGCCGTGACGCAGCATAGCGGAAAAAGACCAAGTTTTTTCGGAGAGTTTGAT
>CAJPRR010000030.1 GCA_905373085.1 uncultured Selenomonas sp. | reverse complement strand
CCATGCCCTTGACAGCGACCTGATCGGCGAGGAAGTCGCCGCCGTAGACCGTATCGTCGAAGTGCTCGTACACGCTGTCATGCTCGCCCTTCGAGTCCATGCAGGCGTTGATGCCGCCCTGCGCACACAGCGAGTGGGAGCGTTTGACGGGGCAGTAGGAAAACAGGTCGACTTCGCCGCCGAGCTCACAGACCTTGATGGCCGCCATGAGACCCGAGAGACCGCCGCCTACAATAATGATTTTTTTCTTTTCAGCCATGTAGGTTCTCTCCTTATCTATACTTCACAAACAAACAATCAATGCATGGGAACGAAATAGCTCACCATAAATGCAATCGTCACGAGGCTCAGAGCCACGCAGAGCACGATGGAGAGAAGCCCCGCCACCTTCTGGGCGCGAGGACCCTTGACGACGCCCCATGTCATGAGGAAGGTCGCAATGCCGTTCGTGAAATGAAAGATCGCCGCGAGCATGCCTATGAGATAGAGGACAAAGACGATTGGGCTGCCCGTGATGTAGCTCTGGATCAGCTCGTAATTGATCGGCGTGCCGAGAACTCCCTTGACGTAGCAGCGCAGGTAACCGACGTGCCATACGAGGAAGACGAGCAGAAACCATGCCGTCCAACGCTGGAAAGCGAAGTTCCAGTTGTTGAGGTAGCCGTACTTCGTCGGATTGTTCTTCGCCTGCATGCAGATGTAGATGCCATAGATCGCATGGAAAAGGAACGGGATGGCGACAGCGCCGATCTCAAGTCCGAGGAAGATCGGCTTCGGAATCAGCTCCATCATGGCGAGCTTGCCGTTCAGGGCTTCAGCGCCGCCCAGAGCCGAAGCATTGGTGAGGATGTGCTCCATGAGGAATCCTCCGAGTGCCAGCAAGCCGACCAAGGAATGCAGGCGGCGGGCGTAAAAAGTTGTGTTAATCATTCTATACCTCCTATAAATTCTTTGCGCCCCGCCTCAAACGGGGGCGTATGATGAAAGCGCCAAGGGGCGGCGCTTTCTACAGGAATCACCGATAAATTCAGCCTCATCATCTTGGCGCGTCTTTTCCGCCCTCTCCGCGTCGGCAAATCCTCCACAGAGCACCGCTCTGCGTCCGGTTTGCCTGCTTGATAAGACGAAAAATCCGCACCAATCTGACGGACTTCATTTTATCAGCGCTTCCTATAACTTACGATACGGCGCCTGGCCGATCTCGTAGAAGTTATTTCCCTCGCAGTCGATGCCGACGATCGCTGGGAAGTCGACGACGGTCAGACGCGCCACGGCCTCCGGCCCAAGCTCCGGATAGGCGAGCACTTCGTACTTCTTGACGGACTTGGCGATCAGAGCCGCCGCACCGCCGACGGCGACGAAGTACGTCACGCCGTTCTTCTTCATCGACTCAATGACCTTCGGGTCGCGCGACCCCTTGCCGATCATGCCCGTGACGCCCTGCTCAAGCATCGTCGGCGTGTAGGCGTCCATGCGGCCGGCAGTCGTCGGGCCGCACGAGCCGATCGGATCGCCGGGCTTCGCGGGCGTAGGTCCGAGGTAGTAGACGATTTCATTCTTCCAGTCCACGGGGAGCTTCTCGCCGCGCGCCAGAGCCTCGCACATGACCTTGTGCGCCGCATCGCGTGCGCTGATGATCGTGCCCGTGATGAGCACGCTGTCGCCCGCCTTGAGCTTCTTGGACTGCTCCACGGTGAACGGTGTTTCGATACGAATCTTTTCAGCCATTTTCTTATCCTCCCATCCCGAGCAATTAAAGGACGCGATCCTTGTGGCGCATCGCATGACAGCAGATCGTGACGGCCACGGGCAGCCCCGCGATGTGCGTCGGGCCCCACTCGACGTTGACGGCGAGAGCCGACACGGAGCCGCCGAGCTGCGGGCCGATGCCCGTCTTGTTGATCATCTCAAGAAGCTCGCCTTCGAGCTTCGCGTACTCGGGCATGGGATTTCTCTCGTTGATGGAGCGCACGAGAGCCTTCTTCGAGTAGTAGGCGGCGCGATCCATCGTGCCGCCGATGCCGACGCCGACGACCATGGGAGGACAGGGGTTGCAGCTTGCGTGCAGGATGATGTCGAGCACGGCCTTCTTGACGCCCTCGACGCCATCCGCCGGCACAAGCATCTTGACGCCCGACTTGTTCTCGCTGCCGAAGCCCTTGGGTCCGACCGTGATCTTGAGCTTGTCGCCCGGCACGATGCGCGTATAGATGACGGCAGGCGTGTTGTTCTGCGTGTTCTTGCGGTTGAACAGCGGCTCGGCGACGACGGACTTCCTCAGATACCCCTCCGTGTAGCCCTTGGCGACACCGGCATTGACCGCCTCTTCGAGATCGCCGCCTGCGATGTGCAGATCCTGACCGATCTCAAGGAAGACGATCGTCATGCCGGTGTCCTGACAGATGGGGCGATCCTCGGCCTTGGCGATCTCCGCATTGCGGATGATCTGGTCGAGCACGTCGCGCCCTACCGGCGACTCCTCCGCCTCGCGTCCGCGCTTCAAAGCCTCGTAGACGTCATCCGGCAGATAGTAGGCCGCCTCTTTGCACATCTCGGCAACGGCTTCCGTAATCTGTTTCGCTTCGATTGTACGCAAGATAAACCCTCCCATAAGAAATTATAATGCTCACATAGCTCCATCATATCATATTTTCATCGCACATTCAACACCGAAACCCTTGTGTTTCTTGAGTTTCTGCGGGAAAAAGGTGAATCCCGTTCGCTTTTTTTGCACGTCGAAAACCGGCGAAAAAGCGACCGGAATTCCCTCCCAATATTCCTTTCGTGCGCTTGCCGGCAAGCCCTCTGCCGTCAAGCTCTTCCCATGCGGATGAGTTCGACCTGCGGCGGCTTTCCCGCCTCAAGCTCGGCGAGCATGAAGGAAGGCCGCGCCTCATCGCGCGGGCGCGCCACGCTGCCGGGGTTGAGGACATGAACATCTCCCGAAACCTCCTGCGCCACGTGCGTATGACCGTAGACGGCGATGTCCGCCTGCGCCTCCTTCGCCGCCTGAACGAGCATTTCGAGTGTCGAGCGCACGCCGTAAATGTGACCGTGCGTGAGGAAGATGCGATGCCCTGCCGCCTCGACGACGATCTCGTCGGGCGTCCTGCCGTCGGGCCAGTCCGTATTGCCCGCGACATTTTCCACGCGCACCGCCGAAACGAGCGCGAGATACGCCGCGTCGGGGGCACAGTCTCCCGCATGAAGCCAAAGGTCGACCTTGCCCGCACGTTCCACGGCGCGGTCGATGGCGCGGCGGTCGCCGTGGCTGTCGCTCATGATGCCGATCTTCATGCGAGACGCCCCTTGAGCTGCGCCGCCATGAGGCGAAGCGCCGCACCGCGATGGCTGACCGCCTGCTTTTCGGAAACCGTCAGCTCCGCCAGCGATTTGCCGCTCGCGAGGTAAAAATACGGGTCGTAGCCGAAACCGCCCGCACCGCGCGGCT
The DNA here is from genome assembly GCA_905373085.1 of uncultured Selenomonas sp. Classification (GTDB taxonomy): domain Bacteria; phylum Bacillota; class Negativicutes; order Selenomonadales; family Selenomonadaceae; genus Selenomonas. The sequence continues at coordinate 14,298 of CAJPRR010000030.1, read as the reverse complement.
CTTGGCGCACGCGCCCGACGCACGTGCCTTCGGAGACGAGTTCCGTACCGTCCGCGTCGTGCAGGACAAGCACGCAGCGAAAGGCGGCGGCGGATTCGACAGCCCCCTTCTTTTGAAGCTCCGCCACGAGCTTTTCGTTGTTCGCCGCATCGTCGTGGCGTCCCGAATAGCGTGCCGAGTGAACGCCCGGGGCGCCGTCCAAAACCTCGACCTCAAGCCCCGAGTCGTCGGCGAGGCACGCGCACCCCGTCTTCTGCGCATAGAAACGCGCCTTGATGCGCGCATTCCCCTCGAAGGTGTCCGCATCTTCGACCGCCTCGGGCAAAGAGCCGAAATCCTTGAGCGTCAAAAGCTCCACGGGGAGCTTTTGAAAAGCTGCAAGGATTTCCTTCACCTTGCCTTCGTTTTTCGTAGCGACTACGATCTTCTTCATCCGATTCTCCCCACTTTCCAGACGAGCTCGCCGCCGAGCGCGTCCTTTTCCTTTGCAATCAATTCGTCAATGCCCTTTTCCGCCAATGCGAGAAGCGCCGTCATCTCCCTGCGCGAAAAGGGTCGTCCCTCGCCCGTGCCCTGCACCTCAACGAAGTCGTAAGCGCCCGTCATCACGACGTTCATATCGACGAGCGCCGTGCTGTCCTCCTCGTAGCAAAGGTCGAGGATCGGTTCGCTGTCCTTCGCGAGACCGACGCTGACCGCTGCGAGGAAGTCCTTCACGGGAAACGTCTTGCCCTTCTCGTAAAAGCTCGCACACGCTTCGACGAGCGCGACGAAGGCGCCCGTGATCGCCGCCGTGCGCGTGCCGCCGTCCGCCTCGATGACGTCACAGTCGACGGCGATCGTGCGCTCGCCGAGCGCCGCAAGATCGACGACGGAGCGCAGCGAGCGGCCGATGAGCCGCTGGATCTCCTGCGTGCGCCCCGACTGGCGGCCTTGGCACGCCTCGCGCGGCGTGCGCGTCGAAGTCGCGCTCGGCAAGAGCGCGTACTCCGCCTTGATCCAGCCCGTGCCCGTGCCGCGCAAAAAGTATGGCACGCGATTCTCGACGGACGCCGCGCATATCACGCGCGTGCGTCCCATCTCGATGAGCACGGAGCCTGCCGGCCCTTTCTGGAAACCGCGCGTCATCTTCAAAGGACGCAGCGCATCAGCAGCGCGTCCGCGTATTCTCTGCATAACGCATTGTTCTCTCCTTCCTCTTCCGCAGAAAAGGCAGGGCGTCAAGCCCTGCCTCGCCTCAGTCCCCTTGGTACTGCCGGAAGTTCTTTATGATGCAGATCGGCGTCTTCTGCGAAGCGTTGCCGAACGGGTTGTCAATGAGGAGCTTCGCGACGAGCTCGCCCCTCGTGCCGTCCGTCACGCCGACGATGCGCGAGCGCTTGAGGTCGTTGACGTCGGCGATGACGGCGCCGAAGCAGCCGAGCCTCTCTTTGAGACGCGCGACGACGTCCTCCGGGTCGCGCGGCCCGTAGACGATATGCTTGTCGAAAGGCGGCATCGTGCCCGTCACATCGTCGATGAGCGCCGTCTGCTCGCCGCCCCACTTGTAAAAAAGGCCGCTCTTTCCCACGAGCTTGCCCAAAAATCCCGCGAAGAGCGCGGCGGCGACGCGCCACTTTCCCTCGACATTCATCAAAGACTGCATGCCGTGCGGACTCGCAAGGCTGCCATCGTCCGGAATGAAGCGGCAGCAGAACTGCGCGACGCGCGAAATCTTCAGATCTTCAGGGCGCACGATGCGCCCCTGCGTGATGGCGACGACGCTCTCCGCCACGGAGATCACGTCGTCTCTGCCGATCTTACCGCGCGTATACTTCTCCACGCAGTCAACGATGTCGTCCCTGTCCGTCAGGATGCGCGTGGGGACGGGCAGAATCTCTACTTTCTCTTTCATGTTCGCCCCTCCTCAATCGTCCGCCAGCGTCACGCCGACGAGCGCAGCAACCTCTGCCGCATGCACGGGAATCGTCACTTTTGAATAACGCCACGGCCGTCTGCCCGTTTCCTCATAGATGAGCTCCACTGGAAAATCGACCATGTGCGCGATTGCCTCCTTGACGCTCATGCCCTTTCGCGCCGTAAGCGTCACGTACGCCTTGACGAAGATGCTTTCGCCCGCTTCGATGAGCACCGCCTCGAAGTAGTCGTCCTCGCGCGGCGCGCCCTCGCGCTCGGCTCTGCCGCGCACTTCAAGGCCGTCGTACTGCTCGTAGGGCACGAGCGGGCGCACAAGGGCGTCCATGATCGTGCCGATCTGCTTGCCGACATTGGCGAACTCCAGCTTCGTGACGAGCGTCACGCTTTTTTCATCCTGCGCCGCGATTTCGAATGGCGTGCGCTCGGCAAGCTTCACGACGACCTCTTCCGTACCCTCCTTGGCAAAGAAGATCTTCACCGCGACGATGCAAAGGAAAATTGCGGCGAGAACAACGCCGACTGCAATATACAACTTTCAAGACCTCCCAAAGCTTCTCAGCAAACGTTCAGGGATTTCCCGCGCCCGTCGGCGCATCCTCCGAAAGCGCGGCATGAAGCTTTTCATAAAACTCAGCGGGCAGTTTCGTGATGCGCCCCGTTTCCCGGCTCGTGAAGACGTTCTGCGTATGACCGAGGACGAGCAATGCGTCGTCCGCCTCGCGCCGCACCTCGTAATCGAAGGCCATCTTGACCTTCGTCAGCGCCGTCGGGCGCGTGACGACGGCGAGTTCATCGTCGAACCTGCCCGAGGCGACGAACTTCGCGCTGACGTCGGTCAGCGGAAAGACGTAGCCCGCCTCCATCAGATCGCCCAACGTGATGCCGAGCGCACGCAGAAACTCGACCCTGCCGATCTCGAACCAGCGGATGTAATTCGCATGATGCACGACGCCCATGGCGTCCGTGTCGTAGAAATTCACGCGATGATATGCCTTGACTTCCATGGCGTTCTCCATCAGCGGAACAGATGGCTGACCGAACGATGCTCCTGTATGCTGACGAGCACGTCGCCGATGGCGTCCGCCAGCGTGAGCACGACGATCTTGTCCGATTTCTTGTCGCCCAAGGGAACCGTATCCGTAACGATCAGCTGCTTGAGCGCTGACGCATTGATGCGCTCGATGGCGGGATCGGTCAGGATCGCATGGGAACAAGCGGCGTAGACCTCCTTCGCGCCGAGTCTTTCGAGAGCCTTGGCGCCTTCGCAAAGAGATCCCGCCGTGTCAACGATGTCGTCGATGAGGATCGCCGTCTTGCCCTCAACGTCGCCAATGAGGTTCATGACCTCCGCCACGCCCGGCTCCGGGCGGCGCTTCTCGATGATGGCGATCGGCGCGTGCAGGCGGTCGGCGAGATTCCGCGTGCGCGTGACGCCGCCGAGATCGGGCGAGACGACGACGACGTTTTCGAGATTGCGCTCCTTCAGATAGGAGGCAAGAACGGGCGCCGCGCCGAGATGATCGACGGGAATGTCGAAGAAGCCCTGGATCTGCCCCGCATGCAGGTCGACCGTCACGACGCGCGAGACGCCCGCCGTCTCCATGAGATTTGCGACGAGCTTCGCCGAGATCGGCTCGCGTCCGCGCGTCTTGCGATCCTGACGCGCGTAAGCGTAGTACGGCACGACGGCCGTGATGCTGTGCGCCGACGCCCTCTTGCAGGCGTCCGTCATGATGAGAAGCTCCATGAGATTGTCGTTGACCGGCTGCGAGGTCGGCTGGATGATGAAGATGTCCTTGCCGCGAATGCTCTCGCTGATCATCACCTGCGTCTCACCATTATTGAAATGGCCGACGTATGCATCGCAAAGCGGCACGCCGATGTGCGATGCGATCTTTTTCGCGAGGTCGGGGTTGGCGTTGCCCGTCATGATGCACAGGTTGTCAAGGTTCGTCATTTTCCAGTAGCCTCCATTTCTTCTCTGCGCTTGTCCGCCCAGCCCATGATATTCTTCTGGCGGGCGCGCGCGATGGCGAGATCGCCTGCGGGGATATCCTTCGTGATCGTCGAGCCAGCGCCGATGTAAGCGCCGTCGCCGACGCTGACGGGCGCGACGAGGTTCGAGTTGCAGCCGACGAAAGCGCCGTCGCCGACCTTCGTGCGGAACTTCTGCCTGCCGTCGTAATTGACCGTGATCGTGCCGCAGCCCATGTTGACACCTGCACCGATGTCGGAATCACCGATATATGAGAGATGCGGCAGCTTCGTGCCCTCGCCGACGACGGAGTTCTTGACCTCGACGAAATTGCCGATCTTGACGTGCGCGGCGATTTTCGTCGCGGGACGAAGATGAACGTATGGTCCGAGCGTCGCACCGTCGGCGATTTCGCATTCATGCGCATAGCAGAAATGCGCCGTGACATGCGCGCCGACCTTCACGTCCTGAAAGCGCGAATTGGGGCCGATCTCGCATCCCTCGCCGATGACCGTCGCGCCCTCCAGCCATGTGCCCGGATAGAGCACCGTGTCGCGGCCGACGATGACGTCGGCGTCGACGTAGGTCGTCGCGGGATCGAGGAGTGTCACGCCCTCTGCCATCAGCGCCTCGTTCTTGCGGCGGCGCAGGATCTTCTCCGAGGCGGCGAGCTGGGCGCGCGAATTCACGCCGAGCGTTTCCTCGTAATCGTCGGCAAGGGCGGCGAAGATCTTCTCTCCCTTCTTTCGGAGGATTTCCAGCACGTCGGGCAGATAGTACTCGCCCTGCGCATTGTCATTTTTGACCTCGTGCAGAGCGGCAAAAAGGTCGGGCGCCTCGAAGCAGTAGATGCCCGAATTGACCTCGCGCACGGCGCGTTCCTCCTCCGTCGCATCCTTGTGCTCGACGATTCGTTCCACCGTGCCGTCTGCGGCGCGGATGATGCGGCCATATCCCGTCGCGTCGGGCATGACGGCGGTCAGCACGGTCGCCTTCGCGCCCGCTGCCGCATGCTCTTTCGCAAGCTTCTTGAGGAGCTTTCCCGTCAGGAGCGGCGTGTCGCCGCAGAGCACGAGCACCGTGCCTTTTTCCTCCTGCAGGAGCGGTTCCGCCTGCAGGACGGCATGCCCCGTGCCGAGCTGCTCTTCCTGCGTGACGAAATCCGCCTCGCCCGCAAGCGCCTCTTCCACCGTCTCGCCGCCGAATCCCACGACGACGATGCTTCTCACGGCGCCCGCCTCCTTCGCGGCCGCGAGCACATGAGCGAGCATCGCCTTGCCGCCCGCCTTGTGCAGCACCTTCGGCAAAGACGACTTCATGCGCGTCCCCTTGCCCGCCGCCAATATGACCGTTGTCAGATCCGCCATTCGTTCAACCTCCATTGCTCAAAGATCACTTCCCGCAGACGTGTTCTCAAGAACTCCGCAGCCGATCTCTGCAGAATTTCCAGCACGCCTTCCAAAAACCGGAAACCCTAAGTAGCGTCGCGCTTCGCCGCCTCCATGCTCAAAAGAAGCGTGCGCTCCGCCTTTTCCATGTGCGCCTCCGCCGCCTGCTTCGCACCCTGCACATCGCCCTGCGCGATGGCGTCGACGATCTCCCGGTGCTCTTCGAGCGTCTCCTTGAGACGGCCTGGAAAGGACATCGAGGCGGAACGGAAGCGCGTGAGCTGTTCGCGCAGATTCGAGATGATGCCGACGAGACGCGTGTTGCGGCTCGCCTGATAGAGGAGGTCGTGAAAGCGCATGTCCGTCTCCACGATCTTCTCCATGTCGCTCGTCTCGATATGTCCGCCGATGGCGACGAGGAGGCGCTGCAGGCTCTCCAGCTCGCTCTCCGTGATGCGCTCCGCCGCGAGGCCGCAGGCGAGCGAATCGAGCGCTGTGCGAATCTCGAAGACGTCGTTGACGTCGCGGATGGAAAGGTTCGCGACGTAGGTGCCGCGCCGCGGCATCATGACGACGTATCCTTCGAGTTCGAGCTTTCTTATCGCCTCGCGCACGGGCGTGCGGCTGACGCCGAGTTCTTCGGCGAGCTGGATCTCCATGAGCCTCTGCCCGGGCGCGAGCATGCCGCTCTTGATCGCATCGCGCAGAGCCTCGGCAACCACCTCGCGCAGAGGCTGGTAGCTGTCGAGGCGGATCGGCGCGAGCTTCATTTCCTGTCCCATCGTTTCCTCCCCTGCACAGGTATGGCGCTTCAGAACATCCGCACCCCCTGCGTCTTTGTGCAAAAAATGGCCGCCTCCGTCTCTTCGTGCAGTTTCTTCGCCAAGGTCTGCGCCGCCTCCTCGCTTTCCATCAGCGCGAAGACCGTCGGCCCCGAGCCGGACATCATGGCGGCGAGTGCGCCCTGCTCCAGCATTCTTTCCTTCAGGCGGCGGATTTCCTCGTGCTCCTCTATGGTAACACTTTCGAGCACATTGCACAACTCCCGGCAGATGCGCAAGCGATCACCCGCGCCGATGGCGGCGAGCATCTTCTCGGTCTCAGGGCGGCGCACCGCCTTCTGCGCGTCATAGCGCCCGTACGCCCAGGCTGTCGAGACGTCGACGGGCGGCTTCGCCAGCACGACGGGAAAGGGCGGCAGATCGGCAAGGCGGCGCAGAATCTCGCCGCGACCCGTCGCCAGCTGCGTGCCGCCCGCAAGGCAAAAGGGCACATCAGAGCCGATCTCGGCTGCAAGCTTCGCAAGCGCCGCCTCATTCAGCCCCTTCTTAAAAAGATCGTTCATCCCGAGGAGCACGGCAGCGGCGTCCGCAGAGCCGCCCGCAAGCCCCGCCGCCAGCGGAATCTTCTTCCTCAGGCGGATCGCTATGCCGCCCGCCGACGAAAAGCGGCGCAAAAAGAGCGCCGCCGCACGCCACGCGAGGTTGCTCTCGTCCGCAGCGAGCGCCGCGCCTTCGACCGTCAAGGAGACGCCCTGCGCCGTCTTTTCCAGCTCGACCTCATCCGCGAGCGCGACGGACTGCATGACCATCTCCACCTCGTGATAGCCGTCGGGACGTTTCCCCAAGATGTCGAGTGTCAGATTGATCTTCGCCCGCGCCAAAAGCTTCAGCAAAAGAAATGCACCATCCTTCCTTCATATACCGCCATAAATTCTATCAATTTTTTGTCTTTACAGCAAGCCTTAGAAAAAATTTGGTAGGAATTAACCAACAAAAGAGCGAATAAAGCAAAGGGATCGTATTTGACATACCTCGAAAAAGAAGGAGTCTCTGTTTATGGATGAAAAATCAGCAGCGCAGGAGGAGAAAGCACGCCTCAAAAAAAATCTGCGCGCCTCCCTCCTCATCGTCCTGCCCCTGACGCTTCTGGCTTTCGCCTTCTCGCCGGGGCTGCTCGCGGCCTCCGCGCTCGGCATAGACCTGGGACCGCTCTCGCCCGAGGAGGCGCCGCTCCTCTTCGCGGGAATCGAGCTCGTCCTCGCGCTCGCCATGCTGCTCGCGTGCAAGTCTGCCCTCATGCACGGCGTCCGTCTGCTCTTCAAGTCGCCGTGCGCCGATTCGCTCGTCGCCGTCAGCGCCTTCTCCGCCGTCATCGCGAGCCTCCTCCTCATCGTACAGATGGCGCTGACGGGGGATGCTCTCTTTCATGAGCTTCTCTTCACGCCGCTCGGCATCCTCCTGACCTTCACGCTCGGCGGCAAATACCTCGAAGTGCGCCTCGCCGCGCAGAAGGCGTCGCTCGACGAGGAAGAAGGCGTCGTGCCGCCGGGCGCGGAAGAGATGATGGCGGAGCGCGAAGTCGAGCGCCAAAAGCGCGAGGAGGAGGAACGGCGAAAGAAGGAGTCCGAGGCGCGCTATCGCGAACTCGAAGCTCTGCGCGCCGAGGAGCGCCGCCTCGCCGAGCGGGAAGCGAGGCGTGCGCGAGGCGAGGCGCCGCCCGCAGAGGAAGAGGAACCTGCCGCAAGCGACGCGCCCAAGCAGGAGAAGGCGACAAAGACGCCCGAGCACACGCCGCTCCTCGCCGTCACGGACAATGCTGCCCTGCGCTTTCTCGCCTTTGGCCTGCTGCTCGCCATCGCCGACGCCGCCCTCTGGCAGACCATGGGACTCGATCCCCTGCAGACAGCGATCTTCTTCTTCGCCGTGCTCTTCTTCGCATGCCCTGCCGCCCTCTTCTTCGCCTCCCCGTTCGCCCTGCCCGAGGCGCTGAAAAAGTGCCGCGCACAGAAGATCCTCGTGAAGAACGTCAGCGTCTTCGGCACGCTCAAGCACATCAGCGCCATCGCGCTCTCGAAGAGCGGCGGCATCACCGAAGGCAGGCCGTTCCTCGCGACCATCGTCGGCGAGGGTCTTTCCGACAGCGCGATCTTGGGACTCGCCGCGAGCGCGGAAAACGGCGTCTCCCATCCGCTCGCACGTGTTCTCGTCACCAACGCCGTCAAGCGGGGCGCTCGCCTCATGCGCGTCTCGGCGACGAGCAGCATCCCCGGCAAAGGCGTCGAGGCGCTGATCAACGGCAGAGCCGTGCGCCTCGGCAAGCGCGAATGGCTCGAAGAAGAGGGCGTCCTTATCAGCAATTCCCTCTTGACGCAGGGCGACCAGTTCGCCTCGCGCGGCAAGATCGTCATCTATCTCGGCACGAGCAGTAGCGCCAAGGGCATCCTCGTCTTCTCCGACGAGATGAGAAGCGACATGCCGCGCACGATCCGCCTGTTGGAAGCGCTGGGCGTGCAGACCGTCATGATGACGGGCGACTGCCGCACTGCAGCAAAGCGCACGGCAAAGGATGCCGGCATCTCCCTCTGCCGCGCCGATCTTGCGCCCGCAGACAAGGCGAAGGAGGTGCGGATGCTTCAGGCGCACGGTCACTCCGTCGCCCTGCTCGCCGCCAAGAAGGAAGACGCGGAGGCAGCCGCGATGGCTGACGTCGTGCTCGCCATGCAGACGAGCGAGATCGCGCCCGACATCCTCATCGACTCAGGCGATCCCTCGCACATTCCCCAGCTCATCACCCTGTCAAGGAAGGCAGTCCGTGCCGTGCGCCTCGCGCTCGCTCTCGCCTTTCTCGCCGCCGTCCTCGCCGCCGTCCTGCTGCACGCCTCGCTCTTCTTCGGCGGCGACCTGCGCTTTTTGCCGCTGCTCGCCGTCCTCTCGATGCTCGCGGGCGTCGTCGCGGCGGCGCTCGTGCCCATCGGACTCAAGGGCTTCAAGTTCGCGCCGCACACGCTCGACTACTGAGCAGCAGGGGGTACGAAACATGCGGCCGCCGCCTCTTCGCGGAAGCGGCTTTCCTCAACAATTTTAAGGAAACGCTGAACTTGCCTGAAATTCCTTAAAAAATTACGGCGATTTCCTTATCCAAAGATTCAAATTCACCGATAAACTTATGCCTTGTTTTTTGCTGTCCCTTGTTTTATAATGGACGCATAAAAAATAATGATTTTCTGAAAGGAAGGGGTATTATCTTATGAGCACGGCTGTCCTATCACAATGGCAGTTTGCCATCACCTCGACGTATCATTTTCTCTTCGTCCCGCTGACACTGGGACTGACATTCTTCCTGGCGCTCCTCGAAACCTGTCATGTCCGCACGAAAGACGCGCAGTGGAAGAAGGAAAGCCGCAAGCTGCTGCAATTCTTCAGCACGGTCTTTCTCATCAACTTCGCCATGGGCGTCGTCACGGGCATCGTTCAGGAGTTCCACTTCGGCATGAACTGGTCGGAGTACGCGCGCTTCATGGGCGACATCTTCGGTGCGCCGCTCGCCTTGGAGGCGCTCTCCGCCTTCTTCCTTGAGTCGACGTTCCTCGGCATCTGGATCTTCGGCTGGGACAAGCTGTCGCCGAAGCTGCACTGCGTGACGATGTGGCTCGTCGCCATCGGCGGCAACCTCTCGGCGCTCTGGATCATTGTCGCCAACTCCTTCATGCAGCATCCGACGGGCTACGCCATCGAGGGCGGCCGCGCCGTCATGACGGACTTCGGCGCACTCCTCTCGAACCACTACGTCATCGGCGAGATCACGCACACGTTCTTCGCGGGCATGTCGACGGCGGGCATCCTGCTCACGTCCATCACCGCCTACAAGATCCTGCAGGGAGGCCCTGCCGCCGACCTCTTCAAGAAGGTCATCAAGGACGTCCTCGCCTTCACGCTCATCGGCCTTCTGGGCGTCGCGGGCGCCGGCCACATGCACGCCCAGTACCTGAAGGAAGTCCAGCCCATGAAGCTCTCCGCCATGGAGGCTCTGTGGGAGACGGAAGATCCCGCGCCTTTCGCCGCCTTCGCCATCATCAACGAGGACAAGATGCAGAACGACTTCGAGATCACGATTCCCGCGATGTTCTCCTTCATGGTCTACAACAAGCCTGCAGGCGAGATCAAGGGCATCCGTGACCTGCAGGAAGAAGCCGTCCAAATGTACGGCTCGGACAACTACGTGCCGAACGTCACGGCGCTCTTCTGGGCGTTCCGCATCATGGTCGGCGCGGGCGGCCTCATGATCCTCATCACGGGCGCAGCGCTCCTCCTCGCCATGCGCGGCAAGCTCGCAGACAAGCGCTGCATGCTCAAGGTGCTGCTCTACAGCCTGCCGCTTCCCTTCATCGCCAATTCCGTCGGCTGGTTCGTGACCGAATCGGGACGCCAGCCTTGGATCGTCGTCGGCCTGCAGAAGACGGTTGACGCCGTCTCCCCGAACCTCACCGCGACGGATCTCTGGCTGACGCTCATCGGCTTTACGCTCATCTATCTCGTGCTCATCGTCTTCGCCCTCGGCGTTGCGATCCGCTTCATCAAGACCAGTCCTTCACCGGAAAGGAGTGCAGCATAATGGATTTGAACATCTTATGGTTTGTCCTGATCGTCGTGCTCTTCACGGGCTTCTTCTTCCTTGAAGGCTTCGACTACGGCGTCGGCATGCTGCTGCCCTTCGTCGGCAAGACCGACGAGGAGCGCCGCATCACGCTGCGCACGATCCTGCCCGTGTGGGACGGCAACGAAGTCTGGATGATCACGGCGGGCGGCGCGAGTTTTGCAGCCTTCCCGCACCTTTACGCGACGATGTTCAGCACGTTTTACCTCGCGCTCTTCTTGATGCTCGTCGCGCTCATCCTGCGCGGCGTCGCCTTCGAACTGCGCGGCCACAAGGACTCCGCCGTCTGGCGCCGCGGCTGGGACAAGTGCATCGTCTTTGGCAGCGTCGTTCCCGCCTTCCTCTGGGGCGTCGCCGTGACCGACCTCATCGCCGGCCTCGCCATCGACGCGAACATGACGTACACGGGCGGCTTCTTCGGTCTGCTCTCGCCCTACTCCATCGTCGGCGGCCTCGCCTTCGTCTTCGTCTTCGCCTTCCACGGCGCGGCATTTTTGACGATGCGTCTCGCCGACCGCCACCTCATCATGCGCGTGCAGGACATAGCGAAGAAGGCCGGCGCTCTCGCCGTCGTCTTCTTCGTCCTGTGCATGGGACTCACCTACGTCTACACCGACCTCTACGCGAATCCCTTCGCTGCGGGCGCTCTCGTCCTCGCCGCCGTCGTCTTCCTCGCTTCCTATGCGAATGTGATCAACAAGGCCTCGACGAAGGGCTTCGTCTGCAGCGGCCTCGCCGTCGCCCTGACGGTCGTCGCCTTCTTCCTCGGCCTGTTCCCGCGCCTCATGGTGTCGAGCCTTTCGCCCGAGTACAGCCTGACGATCTACAATGCGTCCTCGACGCCCTACACGCTGTCGATCATGACGATCGCTGCTGGCTGCCTCGTCCCGATCATACTCTGCTATCAGATCTGGACGTACTACATCTTCCGCAAGCGCGTGACGGCTGCCGACGCCAACCACCACGGCTATTGAGCAGCACATGAAGAACAGTCTGCTCTTCCTCACGCTCAAGGAAAAAAAGCATATCGTCCTCTGCCGCGCCTTGCTCGAAGCGCTCTCAGGCGTCTTCCTCATCGCCGCGGCATGGCAGACGGCTTCCGTCGTCAACAAGGTCTTCCTCCATGGCGCGGGAATGCACGAAACAGCATCAGATTTTCTGGTGCTGTTTTTGTGCGTCCTGGGCGCGGCTCTCCTGCGTCTGCCCAAAAGCAGCCTGGAAGACCGTCTGTCCGAGCACATGCGCCTCTTCTGCCGCAAGACGCTGCATCGTGCGCTTCTTGAAGAGGGGCGCGATACGCACGGCGTCCTGACCCTGGCGTTAGAACGCGTGGATGCACTCGAGCCGTGGTTTCATACCGTCGTTCCGACGGCCATATCGTTCGCCGTGCTCGTGCCCTTCATCCTCGCAGTCAGTGCCGTCTTCGATCCGCTCTCGGCATTGCTCTTTTTCGCTACGCTCCCCATCGCCCCCTTTCTGCTCATGCTCATCGGCAAGGCGACGCGCCGCGCGAGCGAGCGCCAGTGGGCGAAGATGGAAGCTCTGACTGCAGGCTTCGGCGAGATGATCCGCGCGGCGATGACCTTGAAGATCTTTCGCCGCACAAAGGCGGAAGGCGAGCATCTAAGGACGAGCAGCCGCTCCTTCTCCGAGGCCTCGCTCGCCGTCCTGCGCCTCGCCTTCGTCTCCTCCTTCGCGCTCGAACTCATCACGACGCTCTCAATCGCCCTGATTGCCGTGTCAATCGGCCTCAGGCTCATCGACGGGAAGCTCGATTTCCACACGGCGTTCTTCGTGCTGATCCTCGCGCCGCTCTTCTACCAGCCGCTGCGCGAAGGCGGCATCGCCTTTCACGCCGCCATGGACGCGCATACGGCGGCAGAGGCGCTTGAGCCTTGGCTCGCCTCTTCCCTCGACAGGGAAGACGGCAGACGCGAGCAGATCCTCGTGCCGCCGCGCCTCCTTGCCGAAAAACTTTCCTATCGCTATCCGCTGACGCAAGAAGCCGTCCTCCAAGGGCTCGATCTCAACTTTCGCGCGGGCAAGAAGACCGCGCTCATCGGCGCGAGCGGTGCGGGCAAGACGACCCTGCTCAATCTTCTCGCAGGTCTTCTCACGCCGACCGAAGGAACGATCGTCCTGCAGGACGGCGCAGGCGACGGAAAGTCTTACGACCTCGCGCATCTTTCGCCTGCCTCGCGCCGCGCGCTCATCACCTATGTGCCGCAGGAAACGCATGTATTCAACGCAACGCTCGCCGAAAACGTCAGCCTGTGGCAGGAGTGTGCGACGGAGAGCGCCCTGCGCACCGCCCTTGAGCAAGCGGCGCTCGGCGGCTTCCTGGCGGCGCTTCCCCAAGGGCTTGCCACGCCGCTCGGCGCGGGCGGACATCCGCTGTCCGCCGGCGAGAGGAGACGTCTCGGCCTTGCGCGCGCCTTCTTCCAAGCTCGCCCCCTCGTCATCCTCGACGAAATCACGGCAGGGCTCGACGAGGAGACGGAAACGGCGGTTCTCGCCGCCCTCGACGATTTCTCTCGCCGCCGCACCTTGATCCTCGCCTCGCATCGTCCCGCGCTCATCGCCTGGGCCGATCATATCATCGACATAGGAGGTGCCGCTAAATGACGGAAATCCTGCGCCTCATGAGCCTCGCTTCTCCTGCAAAAGGACTGCCCGCACTTCTCGCGGCATTCTTCGCCGCACTCTCGGGTATCGCGCTCATCGGCGCCGCCGCGTGGATCATCGCGAGCGCCGCACTCGCGCCGCCCCTCTCGGCGCTGACGCTCGGCATCACCTGCGTGCGTGCCGCAGGCGTATCCCGCGCCGTCTTCCGCTACCTCGACCGCCTTCTCTCCCACCGCCTCGCCTTCGCCTGTTATGAAGAGCTGCAGCTTCTGACCTACCGCCAAGCGGCAGGAAAGCTGCCGCTCAAGGAGGGCGCAATGCGCGAGGGCGAATTCCTGCACGACCTTCTGACGGGCTGCGAAACGCTGCGAAACTTCTACCTGCGCACCGTGCCGCCGCCGCTTCTCGCAGGACTCGTCGCGCTCTTCACCGCGGCTGCGCTCCTGCCGCTTTCCGCACTCGCAGCGAGCCTCGTCGCGGCGCTTTACCTGCTGCACCTCGCCCTGCCCCTCTTGCTCAAGGAGGAAAGCCTGCGCGAGGAAAGCGCCGCCTATCGCGACACGCTCCTTGATCTCGTCGACGGGCGCACCGAACTTCATCAGGCAGGCGCACTTCCCCAAGCCCGGCAGATGCTTGACGACGCTGCCAAAACCTTTCAGGAAAAGCAGTCGGCAAAGCGCCAAAAGCGCGAGCGCCTGTTCACGCTGCTCGACGTCTCGCGCGTCAGCCTCTGGATTGGGCTGCTGCTGCTCCTCCTGCCGCTTGCGCAGGCCGGCGATATCAGCGGCATCGAATACGCCGTCTGGGCGCTCGCCCTTGAGGCCGCCCTCGCCGAATACCGCGCCCTTCCCGCCGCCGTCCTCGGCGCCTCGGCCGCCCGACAAGCGGCACAGAATATCCTGCCACCAACAGGCACGATGCCGCCGGAAACAGCTCCAACGAAAGAAATGGCGACAA
>CAJPRR010000029.1 GCA_905373085.1 uncultured Selenomonas sp. | reverse complement strand
TCATGCAGCTCATCGTGCACGCGCAGATGAAAAACATCGAGCCGTCGACCTTGCCCATAAAGACGGTCATCTGTCTGAACGAGGCGATCTCGAATCCGATGAGACGCCATATCTCGGACAGGCTGCAGACACGGGTGCATGACCTCTTCGCTTCTACGGAGCTGGGCACGGCGGGGCTTTTCTATCCGTGCGGCAAGGGGCAGGGGCATCATGTGCAGGAGGATTACTGCTATACGGAGCTCATTGAGTTCAGCGGCGCGAAGGTCATTCACGAGCCGGGACGCATGGGCGAGCTTGTCGTCACGATGCTCGCCGCAGAGGCGATGCCGCTCATACGCTACCGCACGGGACAGGCGGTCATGCGGCTTGACGAGCCGTGCGGCTGCGGCCGCGCGTTCGTGCGCCTCGCGACGCCGTTCGGCTTGACGCGCTGAACCGTTTATATGACAAAAATGCCGCGGGCATCGTTCATGCCGCGCGGCATTTTTCTTTGGCACGAAGGGGAAACGAGGGAGAAGATATGATCGAGTTCATCTTGGGGCGTGCGGGAACGGGAAAGACGCACGCTTGCCTCTCCAGCATGGCGGAGCGCATGAAGGCAAAGCCTATGGGCAGCGCCCTCGTGCTTCTCCTGCCCGAACATGCGACGTATCGCGCAGAGCGCCGCCTCGCAGCCATGATGGCGGGTGCGGGCGAGGGATTCGTGCGCGGTCTCGTGTTCGGCTTCAAGCGCTTTGCGCGTCATGTGCTGCAGGAGACGGGCGGTGCGGCGGCTGCACGCATCACGAGCGTGGGCAGACGGCTGCTGCTGAAGCGCATCCTCGCCGAAGAAGGCGAGAGCCTGCAGGCATTCGCGCGTGCGGCGAAGCAGCGCGGTTTCACGCAGACGCTGGAACGAGCCATGGAGGAGATGCGCAGCTACGGCATCGACGGCGATGCCTTGCTGCAGGCGAAATCTGCGCTCGCTGACGATGATCTGTGCCGGAAGCTCGCGGATCTCGCGCTCATCTACAGCCGCTACAGAGAGAAGATGGCGGGGCGCTACAACGATACGGGCGACATGCTCGACGCGCTTGCCGAGAAGATTCCTTCCTCGCGCCTTTTGGAGGGGGCGGAGGTATGGGTTGACGGCTTCTCCTTCTTCAATCCGCAGGAAAGAAAGATTCTTGCGGCGCTCTTCCAAAAAGCGAAGAATGTGCATATCACGCTGACGTTCGATCCGACGGACGAGGCGGCCATGCAGCGCGAGGGCAGCCTCTTCTATCGGCAGGCGCAGACCTTGCAGCAGCTGCGGCGGTTGGCGCAGGAGATGCAGATTCCCGTGCGCGTGCGCAGCTTGGAGGAGAGGCGGCGCTTTCAAAGCGATGCGCTCGCCGCCATCGAGCGTACGGCGTTTTCCTTCCCTCTCGTACCGCAGGCAGGGGCGGCGGGCGTCGCGCTCGTCGAGGCGGCGACGAGGCGGCTGGAAATGGAGGCGGCGGCTGCTGACATCGTGCGCCTGTGCCGCGAGAAGGGACTGCGCTGGCGCGACATCGCCATCTTGACGCGCGACGAGGCTGCCTATGGCGACATGCTCGCTCTGACGCTTGAGGACTGCGGCATCCCGTACTTTCGCGACAACAAGCGTGAGGGCGTCCATCATCCGCTCGCCGAGCTCGTGCGCTCGGCCTTCGAGGTGCTGCGCGGCTGGCGCTACGATGCCATGTTCCGCGCACTGAAGACGGGCTTTTTCCAAAAGACGCGCGGTCAGATCGACCTGCTTGAAAATTATGTGCTGGAATTCGGCATTCGCGGCTCGCGCTGGACGATGGAAGAGGATTGGCATTGGCATCGCCGCCGCAGTCTGGACGAGGAAGAAGAGGGCGCGACGCAGAAGGAAGCGGAGCGCCTCTGTCAGATCAATTCCTGCCGCCGCGCCGTGGCAGAGCCCCTGCAGGAGTTTGCGGCTCAGGTGAAGGCGGCATCGACGGTGCGCGGCTACGCTGAGGCGCTCTATCGTCTGCTGCTCGCGCTCGACGTGCCGCAGACGTTGGAGCGGTGGGCGGACGAGGCCGAGAAGGCGGGTCGCCTCGCTGAGTCGCGCGAGCATCGTCAAATCTGGGACGACGTCATCTCCCTGTTGGAACAGATGGCAGAGACGAGCGGCGACGAGACGATCAAGGTGCGCGAATTTGAGGACGTCTTGGGCGACGGGCTTGACGCCCTGCAGATTTCCTTGATTCCGCCGGGACTCGACTATGTGACCGTCGCCGATTTCGACCGGAACAGTGTAGAAAATGCACGTGCCATCTACATTCTCGGCGCGAACGAGGGCGTCATGCCGCGCCGCAGCCAGGAGAAGGGGCTGCTCTCCGATGCTGACCGGCTGCATTTGAAGGAGGCCGGGCTGGAGCTTCCGCAAGGCTCCGTCGAGGGAAGTTTCAACGAGAGATTCCTGCTCTACAAAGGATTCACGGAAGCGCGTGACTATCTGTGGGTTTCCTATGCTCTCGCCGATACGGAGGGAAAGGCTCTCCTGCCCGCCTCTCTGCTCGGGCAGATCCGCACCGTCCTGCCTGCCGTCTCTTTGCAGACCGTTCCGTTGGAGGGGGCGGAGCGCCGCCTCTTTGCGGGCGGTCGTCAGGCGGTGACGGCTCTGGCGGCGGCGCTGCGCAGCTACCGCGAGAAGGGGACGCTTGAGCCTTTTTGGTGTGACGTCTACAACTGGGCGTTGGGGGAGAAAAAGATGAGCATTGTCCTGCAGAAAGTGCTGCAGGGCATATTTTCGCGTGCTGCGGCGGAGCTTCTGCCCAAGGAGCTGGCGGCGGCGCTCTACACGAAGAATCGCCGTCTGCGCGGCAGCGTCACGCGCTTTGAGTCATTCCGCGCCTGTCCTTTCCAGCACTTCGCACGCTATGGCCTGCATCTGGCGGAGCGCCCCGCGCATGGCTTTCGCACGCTCGACCTCGGCGTGCTGCTTCATGCGGCCCTGCGCGAATTTGGCGAGCGGCTGAAAAAGGACGGCAGACGCTGGCGCGATGTAGGCGAAGAGGAGTGCGGCGAGATCCTGCATGAGATCCTTGACCTGCTTGCACCGCGGCTGCAGAATGAAATCCTCCTGAGCTCGAAGCAGTACGAGAATCTCCTCGTGCGCATCGAGGAGACGGCGAAAAAGGCGCTCGTGCGCCTCATCGAACTCGATGCGGCCAGCGAGTTCCGCCCCGTCGCCTTCGAGCGCTCCTTCGGACGCGGCGCGGGCAGCCTGCCGCCGCTGACGTATGCGCTCGCTGACGGCGCTTCGCTCGAAATCACCGGACAGATCGACCGCATTGACATGGACGAGGCGGGGCGCTACTTCCTCATTCTCGACTACAAGACGGGCGCGGCATACATCAACCTCGTCGAGGTGTACTACGGTCTGAGGCTGCAGCTTCTGACCTATCTGCTCGTCGCCAGAAACCTCCTCGCGCACACCGAGGAAAAGGAACTTCTGCCCGCAGCGATGCTCTACTGCTTCTTGAAGAATCCGCTCGTCACAGCGCCCCATCGCATCGATGAGGCAGAGGCGAAGAAGCTTCTGCAGGGGCAGCTCAAGATGCCCGGCTGGGTGCTCGCGGACGCCGACGTCATACGCGCACTCGACAGCACCTTCAGCTTCACGAAGGTCGCCTTGACGAAGAAAGGCGAGATCGACAAACGGAAGCTCGATTACGTCAAGACGGAAGAGGAGTTCTCCATCCTGCTCGACTACATCGCCTACATTCTCAAGGATACGGGAAGGCAGATCCTCTCGGGCGAGGTGCGCGCCCTGCCGTACCGCCTCAAGGACAGGACGGCATGCCGCTTCTGCCCGTACATCGCCGTCTGCGGCTTCGACCCGCTCGTGCCGGGCTTTTCCTATCGGCGGCTGCAAAGCCACGAGGATGCAGAATTGATGGACAGCATGGAATTGAAAGGACAGGAGGATGCCGAATGAGCGACGCACGCAAATGGTCTGCGGCACAGCTACGGGCGATCGAGGAAAGGGGCAAGAATCTGCTCGTCGCGGCGGCCGCCGGATCGGGCAAGACATCGGTGCTCGTCGAGCGCATCATCCGCCGTATCCTGCAAGGGGAGACGGACGTCGATCGGCTTCTCGTCGTCACCTTTACGAACGCCGCTGCCGCCGAGATGCGCGAGCGCATCGAAGCGGCTCTCGCGCAGGAAATCGCCAAGGGCACGGCGTCGCCGAAGCTTGAGCGCCAGCTGGCGCTCCTTTCCAACGCCTCGATTTCGACGCTTCACGCCTTCTGCCAGAACGTCATTCGGCGCAACTTTTCCGTCATCGACCTCGATCCGAAGTTTCGCCTTGCAAACGAGCAGGAGAGGCGTCTGTTGCAGCAGGATGCGCTCGAAGAAGTCTTTGAAAAAAAGTATGACGAAGCACAGGAGGATTTCCTTTCCTTTGCCGCCGCTTACGGTACGGAGCACGGCGATGAAGCTCTCTATGCCATGGTATTGCGCCTCTATGCCTTTTCGTGCAGTCAGCCCTTTCCCTCGCGCTGGCTCGATTCGCTCGCTGAGAGCTTTGACCTCGCAGAGCAGCAGCGTCTTCTCGATACGCCGTGGGCGCAGTCCGTGCTCGCGCAGATTTCCTTTGAGCTTGCTGCCGGTCTCGCCGCTATCGAGCGGCTCGTCGAGAAGGCGGCGGCGCTCGGCTATGAGACGTGCCATGCTGCATTGGAGGGGGACGAGAAAATCCTTAAAGACCTGCTCGACGCCTTGGCGGCAAGGGATTGGGAAGGACTGCGCCAGGCGTTCTCTTCGTATGCTCATGCGAGGATGAGCTTCCCCAAAGGCATGGACGAGGAGGAAAAGGAGGAGGCGAAGCGTCTCTTTACGCAGCCGCGCGATCGCGTGAAACAGCGTATCAAAAAGCTCAGGGACACGTATTTTCATGCGACGGAAGAGGAGCTTCTCGACGATCTTCGCGCTCTTTCGGGCCTGGCTCATGCCATCGTCGATGTCGTCAAGGATTTCACCGCCTCTTTTCAGGCGGCGAAGAAGGAGCGCGGCGTCGTCGATTTCAACGACTTGGAGCATTTCGCGCTCGCCGTCCTCTGCGACAAGGATGCATCGGAGGGAGAGCTTCGCCCCTCGGCGCAGGCGCTCGCCCTGCGCGAGAAGTATGAGGAAGTCATGGTTGACGAGTATCAGGACACGAACGGCGTGCAGGAGGCGATTCTCTCCCTCGTCGCGCGTGATGACAACCTCTTTGCCGTCGGCGACGTCAAGCAGAGCATCTATCGCTTTCGCCTTGCCGACCCGCAGCTCTTCCTCAAGAAGCAGCGCGAGTATCCGACCTTGGGCGAGAAGTATGCACGCATCGACCTCTCGGAGAACTACCGCAGCCGCGCGGGCGTGCTTGCGGCTGTGAACTGGATCTTCTCGCAGCTCATGACGCCCGAGGCGATGGAGCTTACATACGACGATGCCGCGGCGCTGCACTTTGCGGCGCTCTATCCTGAAGATTCGCCAAAGAGCCTTGCGGGTGCGGTCGAGCTGCATATCATCGAGAGTGACGCCGAATCGTCTGTTGAGCCTGAAGAAGAGGACGAGGAAAAGGCGGAAACTTCGGCTGTGGCAGATGGCGGTGCAGAGACGCCGGATGGTGAGGAGGAAGAAGAACTCAAGGGCTTCGCTCTGGAGGCGGCGTTCATCGCACGGCGCGTGCGGGAACTGATGGCGAGTGGTGCTCTCGTCGCCGATAAGGACGGCTATCGTGCGCTGCGCTGGCGTGACATCGTGATCCTCCTGCGTGCTGTGCGCACCAAGGCGGACATTCTCCTCGAAACGCTGCGCGATGCCGACATTCCCGCGTATGCGACGCTCGATGCCGGCTATTTCCAGGCGACGGAGGTGCGCGTCGTGCTCGCCGTGCTCGCCGTCATCGACAATGCGCGTCAGGACGTGCCGCTCGCGGCGGCGCTCTGCTCGCCGATCGTCGGACTGTCGGTCAGCGAACTGGCGGAGCTTCGGCTCGCCGCGCTCGAAGAGGACATCTTCGGCGCGCTCCTCGTCGTCAATGACCCTGCAGCGAAATTCTCTGCATCTTTGCGTGAAAAGGTCGACGCCTTTCTGCGGCTTCTCAAAGGTTGGCGCGACCTCGTGCGGCGCGTCAGCGTGCCCGAACTCATCTGGCAGATTTACCGTGATACGGGCTACTACGACTACGTCGGCGGCATGGCGGGCGGGCTTCTTCGCCAAGCGAACCTGCGCATGCTCGCCGACCGCGCACGCGACTATGAAGAGACGAACTTTCGCGGACTCTTCCGCTTCCTGCGCTTCATTGAGAAGATGCAGCAGATGGAAACCGACCTCTCCGCCGCACGCACGCTCGGCGAAGGAGAGGACGTCGTGCGCATCATGACGATTCATAAGAGCAAGGGACTGGAATTTCCCGTCGTCATCGTCGCGGGACTCGGCTCGAAATTCAACATGCAAGATGCGTCGCAGGACCTCCTCATGCACCGTGAACTGGGGCTTGGACTCTACCGTACGGAGCGCGAGAAGTCGCTTCGCTACTCGACGTTTGCGCGGGAGGCGGTCGCCGAGCGCATCAAGCGCGAGAGCAAGGCGGAGGAACTGCGCGTCCTCTATGTGGCGATGACGCGTGCGAGGGAAAAGCTCATCCTCGTCGGCTCGACGAAGAAGCTTGCTGCATGCGCAGAGGGCTGGTGCACTTTCGTCACGCAGACGGAGCGTGCGCTTCCCGCCCATGCGGCGCTTGCGGCAAACTCCTTCCTCGACTGGCTCGGCATGACCGTCGCACGCCATGCGGACGGCGCACCCCTTCGGGAGAAGGCCGCGCTCCTCGAAAAGCGCGTCGCACCCGAAGGCGAGGACGACTCGCGCTGGCAGGTGGAAATCGTGCCGGCCTCTGCTGTCGCGAGCGTCAGCGCCGCCGTCGCCGAAGACGACGAATTATTCGAGAAACTGCGCAGGAGAGAGCCTTTGGAAGCGAGCGAGGAAAAGGACGCTGTCGAGCAGATGCTCGCTTGGCAGTACGCGCCGCACGGCGTCGATAACGTGCCGGCGAAGCTCTCCGTCACGGAACTCAAGCGTCGCTTCTCCGTCGAAGATGCGGCGGAGGAGAAGGCCTATACGCCGTTGAAAGAAGTGCATGGCAGTTCCAAGAATGTATTCAAACGCCCCGATTTCATGCAGGAAAAGGCGGGACTTTCTGCGGCGGAATACGGCACGCTTATGCACGCCGTATTGCAGCATATCGACCTCGCGGGCGATGTTAGCCGTGAGGGTCTGGAAAAGCAGCTGGCGAATATGGTGGAAAAGGAGCTGCTTCTGCCCGAACAGGCGAAAGCCGTCCGCCTCGACGCCGTCGCATCCTTCCTGCAGTCGCCGCTCGGCACGCGCATGAAGAAGGCACGGCGCCTCTGGCGCGAGCTTCCCTTCAGCCGCCGCCTCGAAGCGCATCACTTCTACCCCGAAGCTGAGTCCGAGGCGCGGATCTTCGTCCAAGGCGTCATCGACGTGCTCTTCGAGGACGAAGCTGGCGCGCTCGTGCTCTTGGACTACAAGACGGACAAGAACACGCGTCCCGCAGCCGTGCGAGAGAAGTACCGCCTGCAGATCGAGATTTACACGGAAGCCGTGGAAGCGATCTTGGGCCGCAAGGTGGCGGAGCGCTGCCTCTACCTGCTGCAGGACGGCAGTGTCGTGCAGCTGTAGGCAAGCATTGATAAATTCAGCGCGCCATCTTCACACATCTGCGCCTTCGGCTTGACCTCTTGGGGCTTCACGCTAAAAAGCGCCTGCCGAAAACATTTTGACACATACGGCTTTTTCTATGCCTGTTGTAATTTTTACGGCTATTGCGTATAATAAGACTGGAAATGGAATGGAAGGGGATGTTGTTTTGCGGCTGCCGGATTTTCTTGCGCCATGGGGCGAGCGTCTCAAAAGAATGCTTTTTGCTGCACCCGAGAAAGACGACGAGGAAAAGAGTCTCGGAACGACGGCTCTGGCGTACCTTGGCAAGGCTCTGGCGCTCTTCCTCGTGTGCGTGGTGTGGACGCAGGAAATCTTCCTCTCTTGGGCGAAGAGCCTTTCCTTCGATGAGATGCGCCGCCTTCCTCCCGAAGATTGGACGGGATATATGAAAAAGTACGTTTTGCCGCCCGCACTCTTTTTCTTCCTGCTGCTCGGTCTTTTTTCTTACGCCCTTTCGCCGGCAGCGCCCGTCTCGGAGGAGCAGGAGGACGTCTATGTCACGGTTCGTGCAGGCATGAGCGCCGATGATGTGGCAGAGATGCTCGAAAGGCGCGGCGTTATACATAGCCGCTTCAAGTTTTGGCTGGCGGCGAAAATGAACGGCGCGGATGACGCCTTCAAGGTCGGCACGTATGCGCTCCGTACGAATATGGAGCCGCGCGATGTACTGCAGGTCTTGGTCGAAGGGCAGACGGTGCAGGTGCGCTTCACGATTCCCGAGGGCTTCACCGTCGAGGACATTGCCAAGCGCCTCGATGCGAAAGGCATCGCGCGGAAGGACGATTTTCTGAAGGCGGCGAAGCATTATGCGCCTTACGACTATATAGAAAAGAGCGACAAGGCGCGTTACTATGCCGAGGGCTTTCTCTTCCCCGATACATACGAGGTCGACGGCGACATCACGGTCGACGGCATCCTCGCGATGATGGCGCACGATTTCGACCAGCGGCTCACGCGCAAGATGCGCGAGCGTGCGAAGGAGGAGAACCTGAGCATCTATGAACTCATTATCCTCGCCTCGCTCGTGGAGAAGGAGGCGCGCTACGAGGAAGATCGTGCGCTCATCGCGCAGGTCTTCTTGAAGCGCCTCGCCATCGGCATGCCGCTGCAGTCGGATGCGACATTGCAGTACCTGCTCGATGCGCCGAAGGAGGACGTGACCCTCAAGGACACGGAGATGGATTCGCCGTACAACACCTATCAGCACAGGGGACTGCCGCCCGGTCCTGTCGCCAATCCCGGCACGGCGTCCATCGAGGCCGTGCTCTGGCCGGCGGATACGGACTACCTCTATTTCGTCGCGGACAGGGAAGGGCACAATTACTATTCCCATACGTACGAGGAGCACGACGCCATCGTGCAGAAGGTGCGCTAGATGAGCCTGCGGGGAAAAGGGGCTTTATCCTGCAGTACAGGTGACGGATGTCTGAAAAAGCCGGAGCTTCTGGCGCCGGCGGGCAACTTGGAAAAGCTCAAGATGGCGCTCGTCTACGGAGCGGACGCCGTCTATCTGGGCGGCAAGAGCTTCGGTCTGCGCGCCTTCGGCGGCAATTTCAGCGAGGCGGAGTTGGAAGAAGGCGTGCGTTTTGCCCATGCGCTTGGCAGAAAAGTCTATGTGACGCTCAATATCTTCGCGCACAATGCGGATTTGAAAAAGCTTCCGGCGTATCTTTCCTTCCTTGCTGCGCTCCATGTCGACGGCCTGCTCGTCTCCGACCTCGGCATCTTCTCGCTCGCACGCGAGCTTGCGCCCAAAGTGCCGCTCCATATCAGCACGCAGGCGAACAATACGAATTGGGTGACGGCAGACGCCTGGCAGAAGCTCGGCGCTGAGCGCGTCGTGCTCGCACGCGAGCTTTCGCGTGCCGAGATCGCCGAGATTCGTGCGCGCTCGACGGTCGAGCTGGAAATGTTCGTGCACGGCGCGATGTGCATATCATATTCGGGGCGCTGCCTTTTGAGCAGCTACCTCACGGGGCGCGACGCGAACCGCGGCGCGTGTGCGCAGGCGTGTCGCTGGCGCTATGGACTCGTGGAGGAGAATCGTCCCGGCGAGGTCTTCGCCATCGAGGAGGACGAGCGCGGCGCCTACATCATGAATTCCAAGGACTTGTGCCTCCTGCCTTTTTTGCCTGAGCTTTGCGCCATGGGACTCGACAGCTTGAAGATTGAGGGGCGCATGAAGAGCGTCCACTATGCGGCGAGCGTCACGAAGGTCTATCGCGAGGCGATCGATGCCGCTTGCGCCGAGGGACAGACGTTCCATCTGCGCGATTCGTGGCTCGAAGAGCTGCAGAAGGTATCGCACCGCATCTACACGAGCGGCTTCTTCGACCATGTGCCCGATGGGGGCGACCAGATCTATGCGAGCGCTTCATATGAGCAGACGGCGGACTTCGTCGGACTCGTGCGCCATTATGATGAAAGGACGCGCATGGCGATGGTCGAGCAGCGCAACAACATGAAGGTCGGGCAGGAGATCGAAGTGTTCCAGCCCACGCGCGAGACGTTCTGCCAGTGCTTGGCGGAGATGAGGGACGAGGCGGGCGAACCTCTTTCGACGGCAGCTCACGCGCAGCAGATCGTGCATCTGCGCATGGAGAAGCCCGTTGAGAAGTATGCCATCCTGCGCCGCCGCAGGGAGAAAGGGTGAATGTGATGGAAAAGGAAAAGGTGCGCTTCTTTGCCAGAGCCGAGGGGCGCGTACAGGGCGTCGGCTTTCGCTTCTTTGTGCAGCAGAATGCACTGGATCTCGGCCTCTGCGGCTGGGTGCGCAACATGGAGGACGGGTCCGTCACGATGGAGGTGCAGGGCACGGCCGAGGCGGCCGAGGCGCTTTGGAACAGGATTTGGCAGGGCAACGGCTACATTCGCGTCAGCGGCCTTGTCACGGAGGCGAGGGAAAAGGCGGCGCATGAGCAGGATTTTGTGATTCGCTATTGAAATCGTTGGTGACGGGGGGAGAAATCTTGTCGAAAATCTTGGTGCTGAACGGGCCGAATCTCAACCTTCTCGGAAAGCGCGAGCCGGAAATCTATGGCTCTGCGACGCTTGCGGACATCTGCGAGGCGCTGCGGGAGCGTGCGGCAAAAGCGGGTGCGGCCATCGAGTTCTTCCAGTCGAATCATGAGGGGGCGCTCGTCGACGCCGTGCAGAATGCCGAGGGCAGTGCGGAATTCATCCTGCTGAACGCCGCCGCTTTCACGCACTACAGCATCGCCCTGCGCGATGCGATCGCCGCCGTTTCCGTGCCCGTCATCGAGATCCATCTGTCGAATATCCATCGGCGCGAGGAGTTCCGACATACGTCGGTGATCGCGCCCGTCGTCATGGGACAGGTTGCGGGCTTCGGTGCAGAGAGCTATCTGGGGGCGCTCGAAATCGCTTTGATGAAGCTCAAAGCGAAGGAGAAGGGGGCGAGGCGATGAGCACGGAAAAGCGCGTAGAGCGTCTGCGCACTCTCATGAAGGAGAAGGGCGTCGAGGCGATGCTCGTGAGCAAGGTCGTGAACCTGCGCTACTTCAGCGGCTTTACGGGAGACGATTCGCTTCTCCTCATCACGGAGGAGCGCGAAATGCTGCTCACGGATTTTCGCTATATGGAGCAGGCGAAGGCAGAAACCGCTTTCGAGGTCGTCGAGCAGAAGGCGGGGCTTTGGCAGCAGGCGGCGAAGGTGGTGCAGGAGCTTGGCTGCCGCTCGCTGGGCTTCGAGGGAAGAGACGTCTCCTTTGATACGTTCCAAGCGTTTCGGAAGCTCTTGCCCTCCTGGCCGGAGGAGGATTTCCTCAGCCTCGCACTTGAGCCGCTGCGCGAGGTCAAGGACGCCGAGGAGATCGCCTGCCTGAAAAAAGCCGTGGAGATCAGCGACCGCGCGTTCGACGATGTGCTGCAGTTCCTGCGTCCCGGCATCTCGGAGCGTGCGGTTGCCGCGCATCTGGAGGCATTCATGCGCGAGCATGGATCGGAACGTCCCGCCTTCACGACGATCGTGGCATCGGGCGTGCGCGGCAGCCTGCCTCATGGAACTGCATCAGAAAAGTTGCTTGTTGCGGGCGAATTTGTTACAATGGACTATGGTGCTGTTTACCAAGGGTATCATTCCGATATCACGCGCACCGTTGTTCTCGGCGAAGCGTCCGAAAAGCACAGGGAACTTTACCATACGGTGCTTGAGGCGCAGATCCTCGGCGTGAAGAGCCTCTATGTCGGCATCTCGGGCAAGGAGGCTGACCGAATCGTGCGCGATTTCCTCACGCAGGAGGGCTATGGCGAGAACTTCGGTCACGGACTCGGTCACAGCGTCGGCCTGGAGATTCACGAGGAGCCTCGCCTGTCGCCGAAGAGCAAGGCGGAGCATCTTGCGAAAGGCACGGTCGTCACGGTCGAGCCGGGCGTCTATCTGCCGGGCTGGGGCGGACTGCGCATCGAGGATACGGTGCTCCTGGAGGAGCGGGGCGGCGTGCCGCTGACGAAGGCGGCAAAGCACCTGATTGAAATAACGCAGGATAGGTAATGGAGGGCTACAAATGATTTCAAGCACAGATTTTCGTACAGGTCTCACGATCGAGATTGACGGCGGCGTTTGGCAGGTCGTCGAGTTTCAGCATGTGAAGCCGGGAAAGGGTGCAGCGTTCGTGCGCACGAAGATCAAGAACGTCGAGACGGGCGCCGTCGTCGAGCGCACGTTCAACCCGAACGAAAAGATGCCTGCGGCGCGTCTCGATACGCGTAAGATGCAGTTCCTCTATGAGGCCGACGGCATGTATACGTTCATGGATACGGAGAACTACGAGCAGACGGAGCTGAGCAAGGAGCAGCTCGGCGATGCGCTGAACTACCTGCAGGAGAACATGGAAGTCAATTTGCAGACCTTCAAGGATCGCATCATCGGCATCACGCTGCCGACTTCCGTCAACCTCAAGGTCACGGAGTGCGAGCCGAGCGTCAAGGGCAATACGGCGACGGGCGCGACGAAGATGGCGACGGTTGAGACGGGCTACGTCGTGCGCGTGCCGCTCTTTGTCAACGAGGGCGACGTCCTGCGCATCGACACGCGCACGGGAAACTACATCGAGCGAGCCTGATTTTCTTTTGCATCTGCCGCCGATGAGGCGGCGTGCAATGTGTTTTCTGCATCTGCCTCCCGGGAGGGCGGCAGGCATTGTTTTGAAGGAGGGACTTTCCATGGCAGAGGAAGCTATCATGAGCAAGAAGGGCGCGATCGGTTCGATCCGCATCGCCGACGAGGTCGTGGGCATCATCGCGGGACTCGCCGCGACGGAGATCGACGGCGTCGCAGGCATGAGCGGCGGCATCGCCGGCGGCATCGCCGAAATGCTTGGCAAGAAGAGCTTCACGAAGGGTGTGAAGGTCGAGGTCGGCGAGAAGGAGACGGCGGTCGATCTCTACATGATCGTGAAGTACGGCGCACGCGTTCCCGATGTCGCCATCGCCGTGCAGGAAAACGTCAAGAAGGCGATCGAAAACATGACGGGACTGACCGTCGTCGAGGTCAACGTCCATGTGCAGGGCGTGAGCTTTGACGAGGAGACGGAGGAAGAGGACGCCCGCGTCCACTGAGGAAGAGAGGAGAGCTTATGGGGATCATCAACCGCTTTCTTTTGCTCATTTACGCGCTCGCCGTCGCCTGCCTTTCGCTGGGCGTCGCGGCGCTTGCCCTGCAGATCGTGCCCGAGCCGATTCTGCTCAACGAGTACCGCTACCTGATGGGAGCGCAGCAGTGGCAGGTGGTCGCGGGCGGCGTTCTCGCGTTCCTTCTGAGCATACATCTGATCGGCTGCAGCTTCTCGGGCAGCTCGGGCGAGCGTAAGGGCGGCGAACTCCTCGTACTTCATGGCAAGGCGGGCGATGTCGGCGTCTCGCTTAGCGCCGTTCGCAATCTCGTGGAGCAGACGGTGCAGGCCGTTACGGGCGTCAGAAGTCTCCAAGCGAAGGTCTCCGTCGCTAAAAAGCCCGCGAAGGGCGAGCCGCAGCTCTTCCTCCGCCTCGCGATCGTCATGGGCAAGGAGGCGAATGCCGCCGCCGTTTCCGACGATATTCGCACGGAGATGCGCCGCTGCATGAAGGATACGGTAGGCGTCGATGATTTCTCGTTGGAAATCGTCGTAGAGGATATTTCCAATGCATCGCTGACGAATAAGAAACGCGTCGTTTGACGGGAGGAAAGACAGATGGGTGAGGAAAAGACATGCCCGTTCAAGGCTTTTTTTGAAGCGCACGCGCCCGCGCTCCTGCCGCATCGCGGCAAGATCGGCGGTATGCTTGTCGGTGCGCTTCTCGGCCTCGCCGTCCTTCTCTTCGGCTTCTGGCAGACGCTCTTCGTGCTCTTCTGCTGCTTCGTCGGACTGCTCGTCGGCATCCGCATCGATCACGGCATCCGTCTGCGCGATGTGGAGGATTTTTTCGATGAAACATTTCCTTATCGGTGGCGCAATCGGCAGCGTCGCTTCAAGTGACGCCGCCGGGCAGGGAAACGGCGTTCGGCTTCGGAGGTTGGACGACAGGAAAGAAAGAGGTTTTGTTTTATGAGTCGTAGACAGGCGCGCGAGGCTGCGCTTCAGGCATTGTTCCAACTGGAGCTCAATCCGCCGCCGGAGGCAGCTTCCGAAGGGGCGTGCCAGACGTGGGCGCTTGACGCGGCGGTCGAGGAGATGCCCGTTGAGACGAAGAGGGACTACAGCTATGCGGCGTCCCTCGTGCGCGGCACACGCGAGAATCTCGTCGCCATCGACGAGGCGATCGCCGCATACGCGCACGATTGGAAGCTTGAGCGCATGACGGGCGTAGACCGCAACATTGTCCGCATCGCGCTCTACGAAATGAAGTATGGCGCGGAAAAGGTGGATGTCGGCGTCGCCATCAATGAGGCGGTCGAGCTGGCGAAGAAGTTTGGTACGGATGATTCGGGCCGCTACGTCAACGGAATCTTGGGCGGACTGGCAAGATGATCTTCGGGCTGTTGCCTTTTGCGCGACAGCCCATTTCCTTATGAAGGCTTCGGAAGGAGGCGGCGGCTTGGCGGTTCACAGCGTATCCGCGCTCACGCAGTACATCAAGAGCATGTTCCGGGCGGAAGGCATGCTGCGCAATGTTTCCGTTGAGGGCGAGCTGTCCAATTACAAGATGTACGCTTCGGGACATTGCTATTTCACGCTGAAGGATGAGGCGGCGTCCCTGAAGGGCGTGATGTTCAAGAGCCGTGCGCGGCTTCTGTGCTTTCAGCCGGAAAACGGCATGAAGGTCGTCGCCACGGGCGAAGTTTCCGTCTATGAGCGCGACGGCGCTTATCAGCTCTATGTCGAGCGCCTTGTGCCCGTGGGGGCGGGGGAACTGAGCATCGCCTTCGAGCAGCTGAAGGCTCGCCTTGCCGCCGAGGGGCTTTTCAGCGCGGAGCACAAGAAGCCTTTGCCGCCGTTTCCTCGCACGATCGGCATCGTGACGTCCCTTTCGGGCGCAGTGCTGCGCGATATTTACCGCGTTTCCAAACGGCGCGATGCGAATGTTCGCTTGGTTCTTTATCCGACGCTCGTGCAGGGCGAGGGAGCGGCGGCCGAGATCGCTGCCGCCATTCGCTTCTTCAACGAGAAGTACCCCGTCGACCTTTTGATCGTCGGCAGGGGCGGCGGCTCGGCGGAAGACCTCTGGGCTTTCAACGAGGAGCCTGTCGTGCGCTCGATCTATGACTCGGCGATTCCCGTCATTTCTGCCGTCGGTCATGAGACGGATACGACGCTTGCCGACTATGCGAGCGACGTGCGTGCGGCGACGCCGTCGCAGGCGGCGGAACTCGCCGTGCCCGAGACGGCGGCGCTCGTCCGCCGCATTGCCGAATGTGAGATGCGCCTCCAAAAGGTGATGAAGAGCCGCCTCTATTATGAGCGTGAGCGTGTGGAGCGCTTGGGCGGCTTCTTTTTGAGGCATCCGCCGCAGGCGCTCCTCGCCGAGCGCCGCCAAAGGCTCGACATGGCAGCGGAAGCGCTCGACCGCGGGATGCGCCGCGCCCTGCTGGAAAAGCAGTACGCCTTTCAGGTTGCAGCGGAGAAGCTCGAAATGCTCAATCCGCTGCACGTCATACGGCGCGGCTACAGCGTTGTGGAGAAAAATGGTGCGGCCGTGCGCAGTATAAAGGAGCTTGCCGCCGGAGATGAAGTCCTCGTGCGCCTTGCCGACGGCAGCTTCGACGCCGCTGTCGGTGATTTGCGAGAAGGAGGTTTATGATGCCGAGAAAGAAGATGCCGTCCTTTGAGCAAGCGCTCGCGGAGCTGGAAGAACTCGTGCAGGCGATGGAAAGCGGCGATTTGAGCTTGGAACAGCTCATGGACAATTATGCGAAGGGCATGGAGCTTGCGAAGCTCTGCATGACTTCGCTCGATCGTGCGGAAAAGGCGATGGACGTCGTGCTCAAGGAAAAGGGCGGCGCGGTCGAGGAGCTTCGCTTGGAGATTGAGGGGGATGCACGTGAATTTTAAGGCGGAATGGAAAAAGCGTGCCGACTTGGTGGAAGAGGCGCTTCTCCGTGAGCTGAAGAAAGCGCCCGCCTATGACGCGACATTGGAAAGGTCGATGGAATACAGCCTCATGGCGGGCGGCAAACGCCTGCGCCCCGTGCTCCTGATGGCGGCGGCCGACGCCGTCGGCAAGGATGGCGCGGCCTTCTTGACGACGGGATGCGCCATCGAGATGATTCATACGTATTCCTTGATTCACGACGATCTGCCCGCGATGGACAACGACGACTATCGACGCGGCAAGCCCACGAATCACAGGGTCTTCGGCGATGGAATCGCGGTGCTCGCGGGCGACGCTCTGTTGACGCTCGCCTTCGAGGTCATGCTGCGCCAGGAGAGCACTGCCCCTGAAACCCTCGTCGCCGTCATCTCCGAGATGAGTCGCGCGGCGGGACCCTACGGCATGGTCGGCGGACAGGCGCTCGACCTTGAGGGCGAGGGCAGGCGCCTCGATCTGGCGGCTCTTCGGAAGATCCACATGGGCAAGACGGGCGCCCTCTTTTGCGCCGCCATACGCTCGGGCGCGATTCTGGCAGGAGCGAAGGAGGAGGAACTTGCCGCGCTGACGCTTTACGCCGAGCGTTTTGGACTGGCCTTCCAGATCACGGACGACATCCTCGACGTCACGGGAGACGAGGCGGCGATCGGCAAGCCCGTGGGCAGCGACGTGCGCAACGAGAAGGCGACATATGTGACGCTGACCTCCTTGGAAGAAGCGAAGAAGCTGGCTGAGGCGGCTGTGTCGGAAGCTGTGGAGGCGCTCGCCGTCTTCGGCGAACGCGCCGCCTTCCTGCGGGATTTGGCGCTGTTTCTGCTCGGACGGGAAAAGTGAGGCGCATGGATATGGGAGAACTGTTGGAACGCATAAACGAACCGCACGCGCTGAAAAGCTGCACGCTCGACGAGCTTTCGCAGCTGGCGAGAGAACTGCGCCGCTATATCATCGACACGGTTTCCCGGACGGGCGGTCATCTCGCCCCGAGCCTCGGCACGGTGGAGCTTACGCTCGCTCTGCACAGGGCATTCGACTGTCCGGAGGACAAGATCGTCTGGGACGTCGGTCATCAGTCGTATGCGCACAAGATTCTGACGGGCAGGCGCGAGGCGTTCGCCGGCCTTCGCCAGAAGGGCGGCATCACGGGCTTCCCCAAGCGTGAGGAGTCCGTCTACGACGCCTTCGGCACGGGTCATTCGAGCACGTCGATTTCGGCAGCCCTCGGCATGGCGGCGGCGCGCGACATCGCGGGCGAGCATTACCGCGTCGCCGCCGTCATCGGCGACGGTGCGCTGACGGGCGGTGAGGCGTTCGAGGGGCTGAACAACGCGGGGACGCTGGGCAAGGACATCATCGTCATCTTGAACGACAACGGCATGTCCATCGCACCGAATGTCGGCGCGATGTCAGAGTATCTGTCGCGCTTTCGCGTCGCACCGGGCTATCATCGTGCAAAGCAGGACATCAAGAATTTCCTCAAGCGCATCCCGCACATCGGCGATCGCGTTTACCGGACGGCCGAGCACATCAAGGACGGCGTG
>CAJPRR010000028.1 GCA_905373085.1 uncultured Selenomonas sp. | reverse complement strand
AGCCTCCTCATCATGGAGATCACCGGCTCTTTCGAGCACCTGCTCGCCGTCGTCTGCGTCGCCGCCTGCGCCGCGCTCGTCAACGATCTCACGGGCGGCAGACCTGTCTACGACGAGCTTTACGAGCGTTCGCGCGGGCAGGGAGCGAGAGGCTCGCGCCGCCGCGTCATGGCGGAGCTTTGTGTCGCAGCGGGAAGCGCGATGGAGGGGCGATGCGTCTCTGCGATCGACTGGGGAGCGCACGGCCACGTCGTGAATGTGCGGCGCGGCACGATTGAGCTTCTGCCGCAGGGCAGCCTCATGCTCAAGGCGGGCGACATGCTCTATGTGCTGACCGAGGAAGGCGAGCTTGGAGCGCTGGAAAGAGCGGCGGGGGAGGCAAGCGGCGGCTTTTCGCGCGGCTGACGGAGATGTGCTTCTGCGTGCAGCATTTCGACGCTGCACGCATTTTTTTGACTATACAAAAGCAGACGAATCGCGTAGAATAGAATGTATGCGGCGGGCACGGACAGAGGCGACTTTTTTCAGTCGTCGGAAATATGCTTGACAAGCCGTCTGCACTATGATAACATGCAAATCATATAAATTTGGTATGAATTTTGCTGCTGCGAAAGCGGCAGTCACAAGGATGTGATTTTATGAGCATGATAAGGCTTGCAGCCATCAAGAAAAGCTACGAGAGCGCGGCGGGCGAGGTCACGGCGCTCAAAGGCGTCGACCTCGAAATCGAGCGCGGCGAGATCTATGGCATCATCGGCCTTTCGGGCGCGGGCAAGTCGACCTTGATCCGCTGCATCAACATGCTGGAGCGGCCGACGGAGGGCAAGGTCATCGTCGACGGCAAGGATTTGACCGCGCTTGGCGAGGCGGAGCTTCGCGAGGAGCGCAAGGGCATCGGCATGATCTTCCAGCACTTCAACCTGCTTTCCTCGGCGACCGTCTACGACAACGTCGCCTTCCCCCTGCGTCTTTCCGGCACGGACGAGGCGCAGATCCGCACGAAGGTCGAGCCGCTCCTCGCGCTCGTCGGACTCGCCGA
This sequence comes from uncultured Selenomonas sp., assembly GCA_905373085.1. Classification (GTDB taxonomy): domain Bacteria; phylum Bacillota; class Negativicutes; order Selenomonadales; family Selenomonadaceae; genus Selenomonas. Next base: position 18,387 of record CAJPRR010000028.1, on the reverse strand, counting down.
CAAGGCGCAGCAGTACCCGGCGCAGCTCTCGGGCGGGCAGAAGCAGCGCGTCGGCATCGCGCGGGCGCTCGCGTCCGATCCGAAGGTGCTCTTGTCCGACGAGGCGACGAGTGCGCTCGACCCGCAGACGACGAAGTCGATCCTGCATCTCATCGCTGACATCAACAAGAAGCTCGGCCTGACCGTCGTCATCATCACGCATGAAATGCAGGTCATCAAGGACATCTGCGACAAGGTCGCCGTCATCGAGGGCGGCGTCATCGCCGAAAAAGGCTCCGTGCTCGACATCTTCACGAAGCCGAAAGAAAGAATCACGCGCGAGTTCGTCAGCACGCTCCTGTCGAACGATCTGCCGATCAACTACCGCGAGAAGGAACTTTCGCCTGAGCCTGTCGAGGGCGGCGAGCTGCTCCTTCGCCTGACGTTCCTCGGCGAACGCGCCGACGATCCCGTCATCGCCGACGTCATCCGGCGCTTTTCCATCGAGGTGTCCATCCTCTACGGCACGCTCGACCAGATCAAGAGCGTGCCCTATGGGCGCATGATCGTCGGCATCCGTGGCGAGCAGGCGGAGATCGACCGTGCGCTCTCTTACCTCGATACGCGCGACCTTACGAAGGAGGTGATCGGCTATGTCCGCTGATATGCTGCCGCTCCTTACGAAGGCGCTCGGCGAGACGGTCTACATGGTCGTCGTCTCGATGATCGTCGCGAGCCTCATCGGCATTCCGCTCGGCGTGCTGCTCGCAACGACGGCGAAGGGGCAGATCCTCGAATGCATGCCATTGAACCGTGCCATTGGAGCCGTCGTCAACGCGCTTCGCTCGATCCCGTTCATCATCCTGATGGTCGCGATCATCCCGTTCACCCGCTTCATCGTCGGCACGTCCATCGGCACGACGGCGGCGATGGTGCCGCTCGTCCTCGCCTCGATCCCCTTCATCGGGCGCCAGGTCGAGACGTCGCTTCGGGAAGTGCCCGCAGGACTCGTCGAAGCCGCGCTCTCGATGGGCGCTACGCCCTATCAGATCGTGCGGCGCGTGCTTTTGCCTGAGTCCATGCCGAGCATCGTCGCCCAGCTCACGACCGTCGTCATCGCCCTCGTCGGCGAGTCGGCGATGGCGGGCGCAATCGGCGGCGGCGGCCTCGGCGATCTCGCGATCCGCTACGGCTACCAGCGATTCCGTCCCGACATCATGATCGCGACCGTCGTCATCCTCATCGTCCTCGTGCAGATCGTCCAGTTCTTGGGCAACCGCCTGGCGAACGGCTTGAATAAAAAGTAAGCCATGAAAGCGGGCGAAGGCGCAGCCTCGTCGTCTTTCACCGAAGAATCCATCCATCAAGGAGGAAAACCATCATGAAGAAACTATTCGTCATCCTTGCGGCGCTCACGCTCTCCGTCTTCGCCCTCGCGGGCTGCGGCGGAGGGAGCGACTCCAAGACCATCAAGGTCGGCGCGACGCCCGTGCCGCACGCCGAGATCCTTGAGACAATCAAGCCGCTCTTGGAAAAGGAAGGCTACAAGCTCGAAATCGTCGAGTTCACTGACTATGTGCAGCCGAATGTCGCGCTGAACGACAAGGAGCTTGACGCGAACTTCTTCCAGCACCTGCCGTATCTCGACAACTTCATCTCCGAGCACAAGGAGATGAAGATCGCCAATGCGGGCGGCATTCACATCGAGCCGATGGGCGTTTACTCGCGCAAGATCAAGAAGCTCGACGAGCTTAAGGACGGCGCTTCCATCGCCATCCCGAACGATCCGACGAACGGCGGCCGCTCGCTCCTGCTGCTCGAAAAGGCCGGCCTTTTGAAGCTCAGGGAAGGCTCAGGCACGAACCCGACGGTGCAGGATGTCACGGAGAACAAGAAGAACCTCAAGTTCCAGGAAGTCGAAGCCGCGCAGGTGCCGCGCACGCTCGATGACGTCGACGCCGCCGTCATCAATACAAACTATGCGATGCAGGCGAACCTTGTTCCGACGAAGGACGCGCTCTTCATGGAAGACAGCACCTCGCCCTACGTCAACATCGTCGCCGTGCGCACGGGCGATGAGAAGCGTCCCGAGATCCAGGCGCTGATGAAGGCGCTGAAGTCCGAGGAAGTCAAGAAGTTCATCGACGAGAAGTACAAGGGCGCGATCGTCCCCGCGTTCTAAGATCGGAATCAAACACAAAGAAGGAGCTGCCGCGACGGTGCGGCAGCTCCTTCTTTGTGTTTCGATGAGGCAAAATCGTGAAGTCCGGACGCTTCTTCACAGCAAGCGGTGCGCTTTTGCCAGTTGCTCGATCTTGCTGATGGACCACTGGGATATATCGGCGATGCTCGCGAGATCGTAGCCCTTCTTCAGCATGGAAAGTATCATGCCGGATTCACCCTGGAGGATGCCCTGCGCACGTCCTTGTGAGATGCCTTGCGAGATGCCCTGCGAGATGCCCTGCGAGATGCCTTGCTCAATACCGCGCTCGAAGATGCCTTCGCTCAAATTGCACATGGTGTTCATCTCCTTTTCCATATCGGAGGAAATATCCAGATTGAATTCTTCTTCCAAAAGCTTCTTCTTTTCCGCAGCAGACTTTTCCGTATCACGAAACAGGAGCTTGAGGAAGCGGACGAGCTTGTTGCTGGAATCGTCTGTGCCGAGATAGATCATGATGATGCTTAACAGGTCGTAATCGCTTTTTTCTGCCCTTGTGTGACGCAGCAGGTGACGCTCGTGCATATCATAGAAATTGATGGCACTTTTGCTATCGGGGGAGTCCATGCAGATCCAAACGGAATAGACTTTTTTGATGTCGTTATAGTTTGATTTGGCAAATTCCGTTTCCTTCTGGGAAGAAATCAAGCGACAGGCATAGTATACGGCTCGGCGCAGCAGCGCATAGCCAAGACGATTGTGTGATTGTGTCTTTTGAGCCTCGATGTTGACAATCAAAGTGATTCTCGCGCCTGTTTGGGGAACTTTTGCATGGAACAGGATGTCGAAGCGAATCCAACCTTCCGTGGGACTGGCGCTTTCCGTATTGTTGCCACGGATTTCTTTTGGCGTTTGCCGTGCGGCGTTCGTCTTGTCCATGTCGACCGGGATGGCGCCAATTTCGGGTTCGCCTTCGATGCATTGTTCGGCGATGGTCGTCAAGTCGATTTCATGGAATTCAGGAATGACACCCTTGAGAATTCGAGCTACGACATCCTTTTGGGCGAGCAGGCGCTTGGCGTGTTGATCGTAGGTGGGATTCGCATAGCCGAGCAACAGATCCTCGGGATTGAAGCTTGTCGATGACGTCATGAGATGTCCCCCTTTAACCTTATCATAGCATGATTCGGAGGGCTTTGCCAGATTTTTAGGATTTTTCCTGCTGACAGAACGTGGACAAGGAGATGTGCCAAGGCATCAACCTTTATGTCCGGCGTCATTTCGAAATCGGTAGCCGACGCCCCAGACGGTTTCGATGTAAATGGGTGTGGCGGGGTTCGGCTCGATCTTTTCGCGGATGCGGTTGATGTGAACCATGACGGTCGCCGTGTCGCCGAGGGCGTCCATGCCCCAGATGCGGTCGAAGAGCTTGTCCTTGCTGAAAGCGATGCCGTCAAGGATGCCGCTCGCGTAGTCCTTGATGGCGGTCAGGTGTGTCGCGAGATCGTGCGAGATGCCCGCGATGAGTTCCTTGCGGTTCTCGTCATACTTTTCGCGCCGCGCTTTTTCCTCCTTGAGTGACTGCCGCATGAAGTCGAAGGAGCGTCCGACCGCGCCGATCTCGTCCGCCGAGTCGATGGCGGGGGAGGCGTCAAGGTTGCCGCGGCGGATTTCCTCGGCAGCGGTTTTGAGCTTTTCCAAGGGCGAGAGAATCTGCTCGGAGAGCAGGCGTGCGAGATAGCGGCCGAGCGCCGTGATGACGATGGCCATGGCCGCGAGGAAGAGGTAAGCGAGGATTTCCCATACATCGTGCAGAGGATGCTCTTCCTTCGGCATGCGTGCATGGAACGGGACGGGGCCGCGTGCCGCGACTACGGTGCGCGTTTTCTCTGCACGGTAGAGGAGCGCGAGGCCGTCCTCGTCCCAGCGAAGGAAGGAGGGAGAGCCACCTGAAACCGCCTGAACGCTTGCGAGGAGTTCCTGCGGGTCGGCGCCGGGCGAGGCGTAGACGGTCTCGCCGTTCTTGGCGATGAGGCTGTCGATCCCCCATCGCGCAAGTGCGCGGCAGTCCGCCTCCATGTCAGTGGCCTTCTTGCCGCGATCGGCCTTCGCCTTGAGAGAACTGACGGCGAGCTGGATGGAAAGCGCCTCGCGCTTGTCCTGCCACAGGAGCACAAGCTCCGCGTCGCGGATCGTGCCCGTCGTCTTGAGCCCCGCGAAGAGCAGGCCGCCGAGTACGAGCAGGAATCCGACAGGAAGCGCGATCATCAGGAAGTTGGTCAGGAGGATGCGCTTTTTGAGGGAAATGTCTCGGAGTTTGAGCATGGAGATCTCCTTTCTCCTTCCTGCGTGCCGTTCTTATTTATGTAAATGCTTCTGTGCGCCCGCGTTCTTCAGCCTGCAATTCCTCGGCAAAGGACGCGAATCCTTGCAAGTCGTCTGTGTTCGGATCGTTGATATACGCCTTGCGCCGCTCCGCCGGGATAACGATGGGCGTCATGTCGGCAAGAAAGCAGCTATAAACCATGAGTGCGCGGCTGCGTGACCGTTGCCGTTGGGGAAAGGGTGAATTCGAGTGCACTTCGCGAATGAGAGAGCGCGAAAGCGGTACGGCCTCTTGCGTGCGCGCCAAAAGAAACGACATGAACGCCTTGTAATTCAAGATCTCGTTCAGTTCTCGCAACCGCTCCTTTCAAGATAACAGTTGCCAGTAAAAAGGTCAAGAAGTATATTGGAATATGATGGAGCTGCTTGTTTAAGATTCTCTGCGAGGAAACGATAAATATAACGAAGGAGATTGACGTGCAGGGAGGCAAATGAAGATGAAAGTTCATGCGAACGATAATCGTGCGATCGTGGGGAAGAATATAGCGGCACAAAATACACAGGCTATGAGTCGGGCAGGGGACAGGAAATCCGTGGCGCCATCCTTACAGGGTGGAGATTCGATAAAAAGAGAATCGACGTCCCTGCTGTCACTCGCGCATGAGGTTTCCATCAGCGACGAGGGGAGAAAGCTTGCAGCGGCAAATCAAGCGCCTGCTCAACGGGTGGAAACGTGGGAGATGGCTTCGGTTGAGCCGCTCGAAGATAGCATGTATCGTGATTTTTATTCGGATTATGAACGCGCTTCTTTATCAAGAACGATGCGTGATTTAGAAAATGGCATCCGAGGTATTTTGCAGCTTGGCAGTAAAAATCCCGGTTTGGCAGTCGGCAGCATTCGTGTGGAGGTGATCCGACAGCTCAATGCCTATGGGCATCATCAAAAGGCTTTGGGGCATACCTTGCTGGGCGATCCGTATTTGAACAGTATTCTTGATCGCTTGGGAGCGCTTGATCCCAAATGTGAAAATCCACTGGTAAACAAGCTTCGATCCCTTATAGGAAATACAATGATTGGCAAGGATAATGATTTTCTTACCCATGAAGAAAGCGCCGGGCTTATAAAAGAATACCGTGACTATCTCGGCATGAAACCAGACACGCTGAGTACCATGCCAAAAAAGGCGGGCAGATATTTCAACGAAAAGACAGCGGCATACGGATTCTTCCAAGAGATGAGCCGCAAGGCGAAAAATATGGAAGAGCTTCTCTCTGCCATGCTTGGAGAAGATCGCACGGGAAGCAAAAAGGATAAGAAGGCGGAGAATCCTACAGACCTTTCGCAGCTCATTGCCGAGAAGAAGACCGACCTTGATGATGGCATGAAAGCATATAAGAAGAGCTTGCGCACCCTTCATCGTATCGCAGACGACAAGGGCGAGGGAGAAGACGGCAAACTCTCGGAACGGGAGCAAGCGGAAGAGAAAAAGCGACTGATTCCGAGCGTTACAGGCTACGATTGGGATCGCATCTCGGAGCAATATCTAAAGGAGAATCCCGAGCTAGCCGCCATTTTTTCCGATAACGGCATGCGGTAAGGCAAAGAGAATAGTTGCATCGACGATAAAGCGTCATTCACTGCATGTGTTTCGCAGTGGATGGCGTTTTTCTTTGCAGGATGACTAAGGAATCCGGTGTTTCTGTTTGACACACATACAGGGCCGGAAGATGTATTTGCTGCAGATATCGAACACGAAACGTCATATCTGACTGCGCCTGCCTCGACGCGGTATCATCTCTGCCGGGCAAAAAAGGACATCATACGAGTTTTCCATATTTTTGATGAACTGTCGGAGCAGTCTGACATAGCGTATTCGCAGTAAGCTGGGACATGCAGCAGCTTCAATCGACGCCCCTTTGCGGCAAACGGCGCATCATGGCTGACCGCAAAGGAACCGGTGTCATGTTGAAGTTGCTGAGAGATGCGCTCAAGTCATCATGAGGGCATGGATTTTTGCTGCGTCCGAATATCCTCGATCTGCAGACGCTCGATATATTGAAAAATTCGGCAGAAAATAGTATCATATTATCAACTAGAGAATGGCCGCATGTCGGACATTCTCACAGAGCGGGTTCACCTGTCCCGTTTATTTCGGAATCACTGATGAAGTCATTTTGTCAGCGTTTCCTTTCGTTTTGGAGGGCATTTGATGGGCAAGAGCATATTTTCGCGGGCAGGGCTGATCACCGCGGAGGACAAGAAGGACTTGGAAAAGCGGCTCGAAGAGTTGGAGCAGGCGATCGACGACATGCACGACTCGCGCCGCCAACAAGATCGCGACTCGATCCGGCGCGAGCGCATGATCCTCAGCCGCATCGACGAGGTGGAGCGCACGGTCGCCGAGCGCCTCGACGCGATGCAGGCGGGACTCGTGCGCGAGATCAACGCCCTCGCACGCAGCCTGCCGCGCGATTTTTCCGCCTTTCGCGGCACTTCGGGCATCGACACGAGCGCACTCGGCACGATGATGCAGAAGGAGATCGCGCGTCAGATGGCCGCGCTGCATGCGGCGCAGGAAAAGGGCGCGCAGGATCTCAAGGACTCCCTCGCGCTCACCCTGCAGTATGTGGCGAGCACGCAGGAGCAGGGATTCTCCGATCTCTTGAAGCGCCACTCCGCCATCGAGATCGGCCTCGTGGAGACGGCCGGGCAGATTGCCGAGGACATCGAGCGCGAGCACGAGGCGCTCTCGGGGCGCATCGCCTCCTTGGACACGGCGCAGCGCGACAACGGCGAGGCGGCGAAGGAGCGCGAACGCAAGCAGGACGAGCAGACGCACCAGCTGCAGAAGTTCCTGCAGCATGCGGCGACCGCCTTGGAAACGCTCGCCAAGAAGAAGGACATCGACCTCATGGAAGGGCTGCTGCGCCTGCAGGAGGCGAACCAAAGGGCGCAGAGCATAATCGCCGACGCCGAGGAAGCGTCGCAGGAGAAGCCGCCCTCGCTTCTCGCCGAAGAAAGAAGCGCCTCCTTCCTCATCCTGCCGAACGGGGTCAAGCGTCCTTGAGCGGCGCCATGACGAGCGGCGGCTTCCTGCGTGCCGCCGCGTCTCGCGCGGCATGCGCCTGTGCGACGGAGTCGCTTTTCGCGCCGGAAGGGGCGGCACAGCCGAAGAGCGCGGCACGCGGCCTGCGCGTCGCCGTGCTCGCGAGCGGCAGCAAGGGAAACGCCGCGTACATCGAGCTGGACGGCGTGCGCCTCCTCATCGACGCGGGCATCAGCGCACGCCGCATCACGCGCTCGCTCGCCGACCTCGGCGTCGACGCCGCCTCCCTCGACGGCGTCTTCGTCACGCACGAGCACAGCGATCACATCAAGGGACTGCCGACGCTCTTGAAGCAATACCGTCTGCCGCTCTTCGCGCCGCCCGCGACGCTCCGTGCCATCGGCGAGAGCCTTGCCGTGCCCGAAGACACGTTCACGCCGCTCGCCGGAGATGTCATGCTCGGCTCCGTCGCCGTCAAGAGTTTTTCCACGCTGCACGACGCCGCCTCGCCTGTCGGCTACGCCGTCTGCGGCAGCGAGAAATGTGCGCTCGCGACGGATCTCGGCTTCTTGACGAACGATGTCATGGCAGCCATCGAAGGCTCGGACGTGCTGATCTTGGAGGCGAACCACGACCGCGAACTCCTGCAGAGCGGCTCCTATCCATGGCGCTTGAAGCAGCGCATCCTCTCGAACCGCGGCCACCTGTCGAACAGCGCGGCGGCGTGGGCGCTCGTGCGCCTCAAGAAGCGCCCGCGCGCCGTCTTCCTCGCGCACATGAGCCAGGAGAACAACCGCCCCGAACTCGTCGAAGAGACCGTGCGCACGATCCTCGCGCAGCAAAACGTCCGCCAGGAAAACCTCCTGCTCACGGCACAGGACGTGCCGACCTGCTTCACCTTGACTTGATGCATCGTCACAGGCAAAACTTCATGACAGCAGCGAAAAAAGGGGTCTGCCCACAGTCGGATTCGACTTACGGGCAGACCCCTGCTGATTTTCATGCAGACTGCATATACAAATGTCCATTTCTTGGAGCTTCATAGTAAACTACACGCACAAACGTCCACTTTGTGGACATTGTGCGCCGCCCTTACAGAAGCCTAGCCAATCGGTCTGCACCTTCGGCTTGACCTCTTGGGGCTTCATAGTAAACACGGGGAGAGAATCAGTGGCTGGCCTACCTCCCCCGTGTTTGGTGAAACACGGCAGAATAGGCGTGTAGATCTTGATTGTCTACTTGCCGCAAACATAGTATAGCACATTGCCGACAGAATTGCACGAAATAAATCGAAAACTGGAAAAAAGAATTTTCTAATTTAAAGAAACACGCCGCCGCGAGAGAAAAGCGCCGTCCTGCAAAACGCCCCCGATCGGATGCGGCTGCATTCGACCGGGGGCAAGGAGAGGCGCAGTGCGTCATTTGCGCAGCTGCAAGGCTGCGGCGCGATAGCGGTAGAGCAGACCCAGGAGCATGAGGATGCCGAAGGTCGTGAAGGCCGCCAAGAGGGCGGAATCCGTCAGCTGGTACGTCACGGCGAGGGGAATGGCGATGATGAGCGATACCGCCGTCAGTTCCATATCGTCGAGGAAGAGAACGGCGAGCAAGATGACGAGGATTGCGGCCAATATACCCATTTCCCACATCTCCTTTCCGATAGAGAGGAAGCGATACATACAGCTTTCACGCTGCCCTTTCCTTCTTTATCGAAATTTTTAAGAAAGAAATTAAGCCTTTTCGCCCACTTTCTTCTCAGAAGCGTCCTTTTTTCCCTCTGCCTGCTCTTTTTTCTCCTTTTCTTTCTGTTCGCGCTCCTTGACGATCTTGTCGTAGGCGGCGGCGTCGACCTCCTGCATGTACTCGTCGGGGATGTCGCGCACGTCGGGCGCCTGCTTCCAGTATTCCTTGTAGGCGGCGAGCGCCGCTTCCTTCTCGCCCATCTCGCTGTAAATTTCGCCGCGCATCTTGTAGATGTAGGGATTCTTCGCGTCGATCTCCTGCGATTTTTCGAGGTCGGCGAGGGCTTTTTCGCGCTCGCCTGTCATGCGGTAGACGTCGGCGCGGTTGAGGAAGTTGTAGATGTTCGCATTGTCAAGCTCGACGGCGTGATTGGAGTCGGCGAGCGCGGCTTCGTAGTCGCCGGCGACGGCCTTGGCCCTGCCGCGAATCGCGTAGTTTTCGGCGACGTTGTCGGGATTTTTCGCGGCGAAGGCGCGTTCCATGAGAAAGAGCGCTTCCTTTGCCATGCCGTTGTCGCTGTAGCGGTCGGCGTTGTAGCGCAGCTGCTTGACGTAGTCGCCCTTGGCGTTGAGCGCATCCTCGCGGATCTTCTGCCACGCGTCCGTGCGCTTCTTTTCCTCGGCGGCGACCTTTTCGCGCATTTCCTTGTCCTTGCCGCTCGCGTAGGCGCTGCGCACGAGTTCTTCGAGGCGTTCTTCCGCATGATTGCGCAGGACGAACTTCTTGAGCTTTTCGTAGACGCGGCTGTCGTCGAGATAGGAGATGCGTGCGCCGGGCGCGGCGGAAAAGTTCCAGCCGTCGAAGGATGCGTGGTCGTGGAAGGCCTTGGCGAGGCCGCCCGCAATGAGGTAGGCGTTCTCCGCCGTGTTGTTGTAGTCAGCGTCCCAGTCGGCTGAGAGGAGCTTTTCGCCATCGATGAGAACGTCCGCGTCGTTTTCAACGGTCACGTGCCCCATGCCGTATTTCGTCATCATGGCGGCGAGACGCTCGACGCGCTCGTGCATGGCGGGGTGATCGTTGTAGTTCGGCGCGTCGGGATTCTCGAAGGGGTCTTGATACTCGCCGATGTCCTGCGTCTCGTAGGTCAGGTAGTAGGCCATGCGTGCCATGGCAGCCGCGCCGCCGCCGGGATTGAATCCCGCCGTCGTCATCAGATAAAAGCCGCCCTCGTCCGCCTCAAGCTCGCTCGGAAGCGTCACGTCCTTGGCGATGGCGTAGCCGACGACGGCGTTGAGCTTCTGCCAGTCGAGGTTGTCCGCCGCCGAGCCGATGGCGATTCCCGCATACGATTCGGCGACGGCCTTGGCGTAGTTCTTCGCGCTGTGCTGGCGAAGGCCGTGCGTCATCTCATGGCCGAGGACGGCGGCAAGCTCGTCCTCGTCGTGGTGCAGCGCACGCACGAGGCCGCGGTTCACCGTGATGTAGTCGGTCGGATAGCAGGCGGCGTTGAAGGCGCCGCCCGCGTTCACGCGCCACAGGAAGGGCAGGGAGTTGATGGCGAGCGCGTATTCGCCGTGCTCTGTGATCCGGCCGAGCACGCGGTCGACGACCTCGCGGTCGAGCGCGTCCTTGTCCTCGCCGTTCTCTTCCATGTCCTGCTTGATTCCGCTGATCTGGTAGTCGACGTTGTTGCCGATGGCGAGCATCTCCTTGAGCGTGCCCTGGTAGGCGAGGAGGCCGCCGAGAGCGGATATGCCGATTAGCACGGGGTTGAGCGCCGCCGCCTCGGCCCGCGCCGCAAGGGGAAGCTGCGGCGCGAGCGGCACGGCGGCCACGAGGCCGGCGAGGATGGCGGCACAGAGTTTTTTCCCGATCTTCATGTGTGATTCCTCCTCAAAAAGTTGCCTCATGCAACATTTTCTTGACGATGCGGCGAAATGCCATCCGTCACAGCTGCAGCGAAATCCGCCGGAGCGGCGCCGAGCGGATCAGCGGTTCTTCAGAAAAGAGAGCCGTCTTTTAATTTCCTGATATAACAAAGGAGCAGTCACCCGAAGATGACTGCTTGCTAAGCGAATGGTGCTCGGTACTGGATTCGAACCAGTGACCCCCACAATGTCAATGTGATACTCTAACCAACTGAGCTAACCGAGCGTATGAGGCGCAGACCCGTGTCTGCAAACAAGATGTATTATACAGAAAGCCGGAGGAAAATGCAAGCGTTTTTTTCGGGAAATTTACGATTTCATCAGCTCTTCCTGCGCGGCGCGAGGTTTTTCGCCCTTGGCGCGGCGCACGCGGCGGTAGCTGCCGTCGGGATGCATGAGCCAGGCGCGCGTGTTGTCGGCGAGGTAGGTAAGGAGGAGCGCGAGCAGGCGCTTCTTGTGCGCCTTTTTGCGCACGGGCGTCATGAGTTCGATGCGGTTGTTGAGGTTCCTCGGCATCCAGTCGGCAGACGAGAGGAAGACGTCCTCCTTGCCGCCGTTGTAAAAGCAGAAGATGCGGCTGTGTTCGAGGAAGCGGCCGACGATGCTGCGCACGCGGATGTTTTCGCTGACGCCCTTGAGGCCCGGGCGCAGCACGCAGATGCCGCGCACGATGAGGTCAATTTCAACGCCTGCTGCCGAGGCTTCGTAGAGCTTGGCGATGATGAAGCGGTCGAGGAGCGAGTTCATCTTCGCCGCGATATAGGCGCGTTCGCCCCTCTTGGCGTGCGCGATCTCCTGCTCGATGCTCTCGGTGATGCGCTCTCGGAGCGTCAGCGGCGCGACGGCGAGGCGGTTCCAAACGGGCGGATCGGAGAAGCCCGAGAGGAAGTTGAAGAACGCCGAGGCGTCGACGCCCGTGAGGACGTCGGCGGTGAAGAGGCCGACGTCGGTGTAGATCTTCGCCGTCGCGCCGTTGTAGTTGCCCGTCGCAAGGTGGCAGTAGCGGCGGATGCCGTCTTCCTCGCGCCGTATGACCATCGTGATCTTCGAGTGCGTCTTGAGTCCCAAGATGCCGTAGATGACGTGGCAGCCCGCTTCTTCGAGACGGCGTGCCATGAGGATGTTGTTCTCTTCGTCGAACCGCGCCTTGACCTCCATGAGCACGGTGACCTGCTTGCCGTTTCTCGCAGCCTCTTCGAGCGCGGCGATGATGGGCGAGCCGCCGGCGACGCGGTAGAGCGTCTGCTTGATGGCGAGCGTGCGCTCGTCAGCGGCGGCGCGGGCGAGGAAGTCTTCCACGATGGCGAAGGAATCGAACGGATGGTGCACGAGGATGTCGTCTTCGGCGATCGCCTTCCAGATGTCGCCCGCAGCAGCAAGCTCGGCCGGGCGCGGCGAAAAGCGCGGGTAGCGCAAATGGTCGAAGCCCGCGAGATTGGCGAGCACGGCGAAGAAGGCAGCGCCGAGCGGCCCTTTCGCGCGGTAGACGTCCATTTCCTCCAGGGAAAGCTGCTCCTTGAGGAAATCGAGGAGCGCGGCGGGAAAGTCCTCGGCGACCTCAAGGCGCACGGCGGCGCCCTTGCGCCTTTTTTCGAGCGACTTTTCGACCTCCGCCAAGAGATCTTCGACATCGTCGCGAATGTCGAGGTCGGCGTCGCGCGTGAGCCGGAAGGCCGCCGTCTGCACGATCTCCCAGCCCGTGAAGAAGCGAGCGGCGAAGAAGCGCAAAATGTCCTCCAGAAAGAGGAAGGCTGGCTCGCCCGGCATTTTCCACAGGCGGTCGAGCGCGGGCGTGGGCACAGGCACAATGGCGAGACGCTCGGCGTTCTCGCCCGCGCGGCGAAGCTTCACGGCGAGGTTCAGGCTGCGGCTCGCGAGGAAGGGGAAGGGATGCGCGGGATCGAGCGCCATGGGCGTGACGACGGGATAGATCTCGCGCTCAAAAAGCTCCGCGAGCCAGAGCGCACGCTCGCCCGAAAGCGCCTCGGGGCGCACGAAGCGGACGCCCTCGGCAGAGAGCTCGCGGGTGACGAGCGCGAGGCAGCGATAGATCGCGCGGTATTGGCGGTGCGCCTGCCGCGAGACGGCGAGCATTTGCTCCTTTGGGGAAAGCCCCGCGATGTCCTTGTGCGCGACGCCGCTCTCGACGAGGTGCTTCAAGCCGGCGACGCGGATCATGAAGAATTCGTCGAGGTTCGAGCAGGCGATGGCGATGAAGCGCAGGCGCTCTAAAAGAGGGTTCTCCTCGCGCGTCGATTCCTTAAGGACGCGCTGGTTGAAGCTCAGCCACGAACATTCGCGGTTCAGGAAATAGGCTCTTTTCAACATGTCCATGGCGATTCCTCCTCATGCCTTGCGCAGAATCGGCTCGATACCGAAAATTTCACGAAAGAGCGCGGCGGCGCGGGCGAATGTCCAGCGAATCAAAGAGACGTCCTCTTCCGCCTCGAAGCGAACGCAAAGCTCCTCCTTCGAGAGCTTGACCGAAAGCTTTGCGATCTTGCCGCTGTGCCCTTGGTCGAGGGCGTCCGCAAGGCGCAAAATGGCGCAGAGCTTGAGCATCACGATCTGCTGCTCGTGCGAAAGGCGTGCGTAGCGCTCGTCCTTGCGGTCGGGATTCCCGCGGTTGTAGTAGTAGGCGACGCTCGCGACGATTTCCTTTTCCGCCTCGGAAACGCCGAAGAAGTCGGTTCCCAAGATAATCTGATACGAGTAGCGGCTGTAGCGGCGCAGGTTGACGAACTTTCCCGTCTCGTGCAGGATCGCGCCGAGCCTGAGCAAGAGGAGCGCACGCGGCGAAAGCCCGTGCGCGTCGCCCAAGGCGCAAAAGATCGCCCCGGCCGCCCGCTCGACGCGCGCGCAGTGCTCTCTCGTCGAGCCGTACTTCTCCGCCGTCGTGCGTGCGAGCTGCACGGTGCGCTCCTCCTGCTCGGCGAGGCACGAAAGCCCCGCCAGCTGTGCGCCGCGATAGACGCTGTAGCTCATGAGAAACGTCGTGCTCATGAGGAACATGCCCTTGACGCGCGTCGCACGCACGACTTCGCCGTAAAGGAGCAGCGTCGGCATCAGAAGATTGGCGCGGCTCTCCGTGACGGCGCAGCGCGTCATGAGCTTCTGCGGCGTCAGTCCCGCGAAGGAGTCGAGGAAGCGCAGGAAGTCCTCGCCCCGCACGAAAGCGTGCGACCCTCCTGCGCCCGGCGCGAGGAGGGCGGCGACGGTGCGCGCTTCGAGTCCCGAAAGTACGAGATGGCGGATCGCATGATGCTCGATGCTCGGCCAGAGCGGCGAGAGCGTTGCGTGAATGTAGTCGCGCACGGCGGAGGGAAAGGTCAGGCTCTCGCGCTCCTTCTCGCTGAAGCGCTCGAAGATGCTCAGGCTGCCGCTCGCGACGTTCTGCTGGAAGAGCAGACGCCCCGCCTGCCAGCCCGTGAGGCCGAGTCCGCTCGACGTGATGTCCATGAGCAGCACGGGCTTCTCGCCGAAGTTTTCCGCGTTCTCCAGAAGCTCGTGACTCAAGGCGAAGAACTTGTAATATATCTCCTGCGTCATGTCGGCGACCTCGACCGCAAAGCCCGTGCGGATGCGGATCTGGTCGAGGATGCCGAGACGGTTTTTTGCCTCGCGCAGGACGGACGTGCCGATGGCGAAGACCTGCGTCACGCCGTAATCGGCGAGGAGACGGCGAAAGCCTTCGAGGATGCGGCAAAGCTCGCGGATCGAAGCGAAGGAGAGACGCCCGCGCCGGAACACCTCCTCGCCGAAGCCCGTCTCTTTGCGCACGCGCTCGATGATCTCGACATCATCGAGCGCGGCGAACGAGACGATGACGAGGCTCGTATGCACGGAGCCGACATGCACGACGCCGTAGGTGAATCGCCGCTTCATGAGATGCGCCGCCTCCTTTCCTTTTTTCCCTCGAACATAAACGCATCCAATCGCAAATCTGCCGTCAGTCGGACGGCAGGGATTTTTCTTCAAACGAAAAGGCGAAGGGCAGCAGCTCTTCTTTGGTCACGACGCGGCTTTTTCCCGCGAGATTGGCGAGGATGATGCGCTCGACGGCGAATTCGGCGATGACCTGGCGGCACGCGCCGCACGGCGAGCACGGCAAAGCGCCGTCCGCGACGACGGCGAGCGCCGCAAAGCGTTGGACGCCCGCAGCGACGGCGCTGAAAATGGCGGTGCGCTCGGCGCAGTTCGTCAGGCCGTAGGAGGCGTTTTCGATATTGCAGCCCAAGAAGACGCGCCCGTCGGCCGCGAGCGCCGCCGCGCCGACGGCAAAGCCCGAATACGGCGCATAGGCATGGGCGCGCGCTTTTTTGGCAAGCTCGATGAGAGATTCATCGTCCATCTGCGCCGCCCTCCTCTTCATGCCTTGTCATGGCCGCGCGGATCTCAGCGAGGAGCGTGTCGCTCATGACGTCCTTTGCCGCTTCCTCGTGCGCCGCCTCGGCATGGCGGAAGCTTTCCTTCGTGACGCGTGCGAAGATGCGCGGGCGCTTTGCAGGCGGCGCAGTCCCGACTTCGATCGCCGCGAGGCAGCGCGAGGCGGCGGGCGCGAGAAGATTCTCTGCGTTTGCGTGAAGCTCTGCGATGGCCTCGCCCGCCTCGACGGCTTCGCCCGTCTTTTTCAAGATGCGAATGCCTGCCGCGTGGTCGATGACGCTTTCCTTCGTCTCGCGCCCTGCGCCAAGCATACAGGCGGCCCGACCGATCGTTTCGGCATCCATGTGCGTGATATAGCCTGACCTCTCAGCGCGGACTTTCAGGCGGAACGCCGCCTGCGGCAGTTTTCTGGGATCGGCGAGGCAGGAGGCGTCGCCGCCCTGCGCCTCGACCATGGCGGCGAAGGCGCGAAAGGCGCTGCCGTCCTCGACGGCCTTCTCTGCAAGCCTTTGGCACTCGTCAAAGCCGCCGCGCCCGATGAGGCGCAGCATGTCGGCGGCGAGCGCGAGGCTGACTTCCCTGAGGTCGGCGGGGCCTCTTCCCTGCAGCACTTCCATGGCTTCGGCGACTTCGAGCGCGTTGCCGACGGCAAATCCCAAGGGCACGTCCATGTCGGTGATGACGGCAGAGGTCTTTCTTCCCGCGCCCTCGCCGATGGCGACCATGGCACGCGCGAGCGCGAGCGCATCGTCGAGCGTCTTCATGAAGGCGCCGCTGCCCGTCTTGACGTCGAGCACGATCGCCGCGCTGCCCGCCGCGAGCTTCTTGCTCATGACGGAGGCGGCGATGAGCGGAATGGAGTCTACCGTCGCCGTGACGTCGCGCAGCGCATAGAGCTTCTTGTCGGCGGGTGCAAGCTCGCCCGACTGCCCGATGAGGGAGATTCCCGTCTTCTCGACGACGGCGAAGAATTCCTCGCGCGAGAGCGTCGTCCGAAAGCCCGGAATGGATTCGAGCTTGTCGACGGTGCCGCCCGTGTGGCCGAGGCCGCGCCCGCTCATCTTGGCGATGCGGCCGCCCGCCGCCGCGACGACGGGGCAGGCGATGAGCGTCGTCTTGTCGCCGACGCCGCCCGTCGAGTGCTTGTCGACCGTGGAGCTTCCGAACGCCGAGAGGTCGACCTCGTCGCCCGAGGCCGCCATGGCGAGCGTCAAGCCGCGCATCTCCTCCTCCGTCATGGAGCGAAAGCAGATCGCCATGAGCATCGCCGCCATCTGATAGTCGGGAATCTCGCCTTTCGTGAATCCTTCGACCATAGCGCGGATCTCGCTTGTCGCAAGCGGCTCGCCGCGCTTCTTCTTCGTGATGAGATCATACATGCGCATGGAGATTCCTCCCCCCAATTATAAGGAGAACGGCACGAGACCGGAGAGCCAGCCCATGAGGCGCAGCGTCCAGCCGAACCACATCATGACGCCGAGCGCGACGAGCGAGACGCCTGCCGCCTTCTGCACCAGCGGCAGGAAACGGTAGAGCGTGCGCACGCGCTTTTCGAGGCGCTGCCAGAGGAGCGCGAGCACGAGGAACGGCAGGGCGAAGCCGAGCACGTAGAAGGCGAGCAGCCAAAGCCCCTCGACGACGGTCGCGCGGCTTCCCGCATAGATGAAGATCGCCGCGAGGATCGGCCCCGTGCACGGCGTCCAGCCGACGGTGAACGACATGCCCAAGAGGAACGAGCCGATGAGTCCCTCCGACGGGCGATGCAGGAACGGCCGCCATTCGCGGTAGAGGAAGCGCGGGCTGATGAGTCCCGAGAGGAACAGCCCGAGGAGCGCGAGCACGACGGCCCCCGCCTTTTCCAGAAGCGCGATGTGTCCTGTGAGGAACTGCCCGAGCACCGTCGCCGTCGCGCCGAGCGCGAGAAAGACGACGGCGAAGCCCGCGAGGAACGCGGCGACGTTGCGAAGGAGCGCACGCCCTGCCGTGGCGGATGGCACCGAAGCGCCTGCCGCGCCGCTTGAGCCTGCAAGGATCAGCACGAAGGTCGGCAGCATCGGCAGCACGCACGGCGAGATGAAGGAGACGACGCCGGCGAGAAACGCCGCGCCGAAAGAGATTGCTTCCAAAAGAAAACCTCCTATTTTGCCGCACGCACGAGCGCCGTTTCCAGCTCCGCCGCCGTCGTGCCGCCAATCTTCTTCAGCAGGATCGTGCCGTCCTTGTCGACGACATAGGTCGTCGGGATGGCGCGAACCTTGTAAACTTCCGCCGCCTCTCCCTTGAGGTCGAGGAGCACGGGCATCGTGTAGCCGTTGTCCTTGAGGAACTTGTCGACGGCGTCCTTCGGCTCCTGCAGGTTGACGGCGTAGAACGTGACCTCGCCCTCGTGCTTCTTGGCGAATTCGTTGAGTTCGGGCATCTCGGCGCGGCACGGCGGGCACCATGTCGCCCAGAAGTTGATGACGTAGATCTTCTTGTCCATGGCGGCGTTGATCGCGACCTCCGAGCCGTCGAGGGCGGTCGCCTTGAACGGCGGCGCCGTCCCTTCCACGCCCTCCGCATCCATCGCCTGCTCCGCCTTGGCTTCCGCCTGCTTGCCCGTTTCCTCCGCCTGCGGGCCGCAGCCTGTCAGAAGAAAGAGCGCCAAGAGAGCGCCAACCATTCCTTGTGCCGTTCGTTTCGTTTTCAAAGTGAAGTCCCCCTCCGTGTGATTTTCTAGGCTTATCATCCTAAAACAAGACTCTTTTCACCGACCTCCGACGGGTCAGTTCATACATTCTTCCCCTGTATCCTATAATATTATTCTACGGAGGAAAGTTCTCAAGGTCAAGGAGAAGAAGATGAGAATCCCTGATTTCATATATTTTTCATGTGATGACGT
>CAJPRR010000027.1 GCA_905373085.1 uncultured Selenomonas sp. | reverse complement strand
CGTCGACGAGCAGGCTGTCGCTGTGGCCGTGGTAGCAGCCGACGAACTTGACGATTTTCGAGCGTCCCGTGAAGCCGCGTGCAAGGCGCAGGGCGCTCATTGTCGCTTCCGTGCCCGAGTTGACCATGCGCACGAGCTGCATGGAAGGATAGGCCTTCTGCACGAGGCGCACGAGGTCGGATTCGAGCGTCGTCGGCGCGCCGTAGCTCGTGCCGCGTGCGGCGGCGTCAGCCAGTGCGCTTACGACGGCGGGGTGCGCGTGTCCGGCGACGAGCGGCCCCCACGACAGCACATAGTCGACGTACTCGTTGCCGTCGATGTCGAAGATGTGCGCGCCTTCGCCGCGTGCGATAAAGGGCGGATTGCAGTCGACGTTTCTGTAGGAGCGCACGGGACTGTTGACGCCGCCCGGCATGAGGGTCTTCGCTTCATTGAAGGCAGCAAGGGATTTTTCTAAGTTCAGCATATTTCGCTCCTTTTCAGCCTTGAAGCCACTTCGCCGCGTCGATCGCGTGGTAGGTGATGATGATGTCGGCGCCCGCGCGCTTCATGCCTGTGAGCGTTTCGAGCACGATGCGCTTTTCGTCGATCCAGTCGTTCGCTGCCGCCGCCTTGACCATCGCGTATTCGCCGCTGACGTTGTAGACGGCGACGGGGCGGTCGATTGTCTCGCGCACGCGGCGCACGATGTCGAGGTAGGCGAGCGCGGGCTTGACCATGATGATGTCCGCTCCCTCGGCGAGGTCGAGAGAGACTTCTTTCATCGCCTCGCGTGCGTTGGCGGGATCCATCTGGTAGGCGCGGCGGTCGCCGAAGGAGGGCGCGGAGTCCGCAGCGTCGCGGAAGGGGCCGTAGTACGCCGAAGCGTACTTGACGGCGTAGCTCATGATGGAGACATGGGAGAAGCCGGCTTCGTCCAAGGCTTCGCGCAGGGCGGCGATGCGTCCGTCCATCATGTCGGACGGCGCGACGATGTCGGCGCCGGCTTCCGCCTGGCTGACCGCCGTCTTGGCAAGGAGCGGCAGCGTAGCGTCGTTGTCGACTTCGTGGCCCGAGAGTTTGCCGCAGTGGCCGTGCGACGTGTACTGGCAAAGGCAGACGTCGCCGACGACGGCAAGCTCCGGCTCCGCCTGTTTGATGGCGCGGATCGCTTGCTGCACGGGGCTTTTCGCGTCCCATGCCGAAGAGCCGATCTCGTCCTTGTACTCGGGCAGGCCGAAGACTTCGACGGAGGGAATGCCGAGTGCGGCGAGTTCTTTCGTCTGCTCGACGGCGCGGTCGACGGAGAGGTGGAAGCAGCCCGGCATGCTCGGGATTTCCTCCTTGATATTCTCGCCGGGCACGACGAAGATGGGGTAGACGAAATCACGGACGGAAAGCTCCGTCTCGCGCACCATGGCGCGGATGTTCGCCGTCCTGCGCAGGCGGCGCGGACGAAGGGTTTGCTTCAGCATAACAGCATCTCCTTGATGGTTTCGATGAGTCCTTCGATCGTGTATTCTTTGGCGACGGCTGCGGGCTTTATGCCGAGAGCCTCGCACGTCTTCGCCGTGATGGGGCCGATGGCGACGCACTTGACATGCTGCAGAGGCTCTGCGCCGCCGAGGATGGCGCAGAGGTTCTTTGCCGTCGAAGAGCTTGTGAAAGTTACGATGTCGATCTCGCCGCTCGTGAGTTTTTTGGCGAGAGCAGCGCCGTCGGCTTCTGCCTGCTTTGTGCAGTAGGCGGCGGCGACGGTGACCTCTGCTCCGAGCGCCTTGAGGCTTTCGGGCAGCACTTCGCGCGCTTCTTCGGCGCGTGCGAGGAGGACGCGCGTGCCGCTTCGCACATCGCCCTTGAGGGCTTCGACGACGGCTTCGGCGCGGTATTCGCCGGGCATGCAGTCGGCGCGGACGCCGCAGGCGGCGAGCGCCGCGGCTGTCGCAGGGCCGATGGCGGCGACTTTGGCGCGGGCGAGGGCGCGTGCGTCCTTGCCCGCGGCATCAAGGGCGCGGAAGAAATGCTCGACGCCGTTCGCGCTCGTGAAGATCAGCCAGTCGTAGTCGGCGATATGAGCGATGGCGGCACGGAGTGCCGCGCCGCCGTCGGAAGGCTCTTTGATGCGGATCGCGGGCACTTCAAGGCACGCGGCGCCGAGCGCTTCGAGGCCTTCGGTGAGCTTCGAGGCTTGGGCGCGTGCACGCGTCACGAGTACGCGCTTGCCGAAGAGCGGACGCCTCTCGGGCGCGTCGAACCAGCGCAGTTTCTCGCGATAGCGCACGACATCGCCGACAAGGAAGATGGCGGGCGGCTTGAGTCCGGCTCGCGCCACATCGTCGGCGGCGTTTTCTACGGTCGTGATGAGCGTCTCCTGCTCGGGGCGCGTGCCCCAGCGGATGACGGCGGCGGGCGTATTGCCGGCGCGGCCGTGGCGCATGAGTTCGGCTGTGATGGCGGGAAGGTTTCCGACGCCCATGAGGAAGACGAGCGTATCGACGCCCGTCGCGAGTTTCTGCCAGTCTAGCCCTGAGGCTTCCTTCGTCGGGTCTTCGTGCCCCGTGACGACGGCGAAGGAGACGGCGACGCCGCGATGCGTGACGGGGATGCCCGCATAGGCGGGCACGGCGATGGCGGAAGTCACGCCCGGCACGATTTCAAACGGCAGGCCGTTTTCCGCCAAGAGCAGGGCTTCCTCGCCGCCGCGCCCGAAGACGAAGGGATCGCCGCCCTTGAGGCGCACGACGCATTTTCCCTCGCGGGAGAGCTTGACGAGCAGCTTCGAGATGTCTTCCTGCTTCATCGCGTGGTTGCCCGCGCTTTTTCCCACGTAGATGCGCTCGGCTTCTTCCGGCACGAGCGCGAGGATGCGGCTGTCCGCGAGGTAGTCATAGACGACGGTGTCGGCTTTTTTGAGACACGCGTGCGCCTTGACCGTCAAAAGCCCCGGATCTCCGGGGCCGGCTCCGACAAGATATACCATAGCTTCGCTTTCCTCCTTACGGTTGCAGCAGGCCGAGTTCCTGCAGGATTTCTTTGCCGCCCATGGCGAGCAGTTCCTCGGCGAGCGCACGGCCGATTTTCTCGGCGTCAAGGGCGCTGCCCGCCTTCTTCTTGCGATAGAGGCGCTCACCGTCGATGGAGGCGATGACCGCCTCCATTTCGAGCGCCTCGTCCGCAGCCTCGGCGTAGACGCCGACGGGCACCTGGCAGCCGCCCTCGACGCGTGCGAGGAAGGCGCGTTCCGCTCTCGCCGCCGCACGCGTCGCCGCGTCGTCGAGGAAGGCGATTAGGGAGAGCGTCGCCTCGTCGTCCGCACGCGCCTCGATGGCGAGGGCGCCTTGTCCGACGGCGGGCAGACAGATTTCGCGCGGCAAAATCTCGGTGATGCGGTCATGGAAGCCCAGGCGCTTGAGTCCCGCGACGGCGAGGATGATCGCGTCGAAATTTTCTTCTTCGAGCTTTTTGAGCCGCGTGTTCACGTTGCCGCGCAGGCTGACGATCTCAAGGTCGGGCCTCTTGGCGAGGAGCTGTGCGCGGCGGCGAAGGCTCGACGTGCCGACCTTCGCGCCTTGAGGAAGGTTCGCGAGCGTTTGATAGCGCGGACTCACGACGGCGTCGCCGGGGTCGAAGCGCTCGGTCACGGCGGCGAGCATGAGTCCTTCGGGCAGTTCCGTCGGCATGTCCTTGAGGCTGTGCACGGCGAGGTCGATTTCGCCCGCGAGCATCGCCTGCTCAAGCTCCTTCGTGAAAAGCCCCTTGCCGCCGATCTTCGCCAACGGCGCATCGAGCACGCGGTCGCCCTTCGTCGTCATGCGCTTTTGTACGACAGGAAGCTCCGGGTATCTCTCCCGGAGCTTCGCCTCTACATAGTCCGCCTGCCAAAGTGCGAGCTTACTGCTGCGCGTACCTATAACGATGGTGTCTTTCTTCACAAGTTCCCGTCTCCCCTATCGTATCAAGCTTGAAGAGGCTTCGCATCGCCTCGATGTAGAATGCTTCGTCCGCCGTTCCCGCCGATGCGTTGAGCTTCATCATCGGCGTGCGCAGGATCTTTCGGACGATCATGCGCGTCATGTGGTCGACGGCACGCTGCTGCTCCTCCGTGAGTTCGGGCAGCTTCGTGTGCGCACGCTGCATCTCACGACATCGTATGCGCTCGCAGCGCTCGGAGAGGAGCGCCATCAGCGGGCGGCACGATAGGTATTGGAAGCGCTTTTCGATGGAGACGATTTCCTCCTCGACGATGCGCGAGGCCTCGACCGCCTCCTGCTTGCGCTCCTCCATGTGATCGTCGACGACGGCTTCCAAGGCGTCGATATTGAAGAGCTTCACGCCCTTGATTTCCTCGACCTCAGGGTCGACGTCGCGCGGCACGGCGATGTCGATGAAGACGAGCGGCCGCCCCTTTCGCTGGGTCATGAGGTGGCGCGTCTCCCACGCCTTGACGACGTAGTGCGGCGCGCCCGTCGAGGTCACGACGACGTCGATGTCCTCGGCTTTTTCCATCGCACGCTCGAACGGCACGGCCTCGCCGCCGAAGCGAGCGGCGAACGCCTCGGCTTTTTCCATGTGGCGATTCGCGATGTAGAGCTTCTTCGCGCCGTGCGAGACGAGATGCTCCGCCGTCAGCTCCGCCATCTTTCCCGCGCCGAAGATCAGGACGCTCGACTTGTCGAGCGTGCCGAAGATGTCCTTCGCCAGTTCGACCGCCGCGTAGCTGACGGACACGGCGCTCCACGCGATGCGCGTCTCCGTGCGCACGCGCTTTCCCGTCGCAATCGCGCGGTGAAACAGCGTGTTCAGCACGGTGCTCGTCGCGTGGCCTTCGAGTGCGAGCGCGTACGCCTGCTTGACCTGCGAGAGGATCTGCCCCTCGCCGAGGACGAGCGAATCAAGACTCGCCGCCACGCGGAAGAGGTGGCGGATGCATTCTTCGTCCTCGTGCATGTAAAGGTATTCTTCGACGTCCTCGTCGTTTCCCGTGAGGTCGAAGAAGAAGCGGCGCACGGCCTCGCTCGCGTGCGCATCGTCCGCCGTTACCGCGTAAATCTCGCTGCGGTTGCACGTCGAGAGCACGACCGCCTCAAGGAGATCGGCATACTCCGCCAGATGCTGGAACCCCTTGCGGATGGCGTCCTTCGGTATGGAAAACCGCTCGCGCACATCCACGGGCGCCGTCTTATGATTCAGTCCCAAAACAATCAAGTGCATGTCTTATCTCTGCCTCCGCCTCATCCAGTCTGTCTTCTTCAACAAGATTCAAAATATGCTCCGAAAGAGCCGTGCGCCAAAACGCCTCGCGTCCTGCACTTCCTTCGATGCGTTCCTTCGCTTCCTCGCGCAGCGCGGCGAGCCTTTCGAGCCAGTCGCCCCAGCTCGCGCCCATACGGGCGGCGAGCCGCTTCTTCAGCGTGCGGGCGAGTGCGGGCGATGCGCCGCTCGTCGATACCGTGACGAGGAGATCGCCGTCTCGCAAAGCCGCCGGCAGGAAGAAGTCGCAAAGCCCGGGCGTCGTCGCATCGTTGACGAGAGCGCCGGCCTCTTTTGCCGCCTTGCCGAAGGCGGCGTTCGCCGCACGGTCGTCGGTCGCGCAGAAGACGAGGAGCGCACGCGGCAGCGATGCGAAAACCTCCGCCGTCGCAAGTTGCGCCAGCCAAGTGATGTGCCCGTCGGCCGCAAGCGCCGCCAAGGGCGGCACGAGCTCCGGCGCGACGACGGTCACAGCCGCTCCTGCTGCAAGCAGCCCTGCGACCTTTCGATGCGCCACCGCCCCGCCGCCGGCGACGAGAGCCATGCGCCCTTCAAGGCGCAGGCCGATTGGATACATGTTCAAATCTTGAGAGTCCTTCCAAATTACGAATGTGGTTCACTTTTTGTTTTCTGCTTCATTATATCAAATCAAAAGGAGTTTGTCACGGAGCATTTGGACGAGGTGCGGCAGGTTTGCAGCAAGGCGCTCGGCGCAACTAAACTTTCGATGGAGAGGATGACGAATGCTGCAGGAGCTGTCTGCACAGAATGCGCTTGCCGATGAGCAGGCGGCCGGCTTTTACAGGCGTTCATTCTTGCGAGAGGACGCCTTCTCGACCGCTGCCCTGCACCAAACTGTGCCGCGCTCCTCGAAGGCGGCGCGGCCTGCAGCAAGGTCGGTCAGCGCCGTTCGGATGGGAGCGAGCTGCTGCTCCTCCAGAAGGAGCGGCAAGGTGACGTTTTCCTCGTAGACGGTATCTTCCGTGCGAAGATTCTCCTGCCGCACGAAGTTTTCGACGAGCGCGAGCAGCGTGTAGTCGACGGTCACGGCGAGGCGGAAGAGCTTCTGACAGCGCACGAGGGCGGAGGCTTCGAGCGCGAGGTGTGCGGCATGCCCGTAGGCGCGGATGAGGCCGCCCGCGCCGAGCTTGATGCCGCCGAAGTAGCGCGTGACGACGACGACGGTATCGACGAGGCCGCGCTTTTTGATCGCTTCCAAGATGGGATTGCCCGCGGTGCCGCCCGGCTCGCCGTCGTCGTTCGACTTCTGCTTTTCGCTGCCCGCGCCGAGCACCCAGGCGCTCGGGTTGTGGCGTGCGTCGTAATACCTCTTCCTGCAGGAAAGCAGGAAGGCTCGCGCCTCCTCTTCCGTCGCCGCATGCGCGGCTTCGGCGATGAAGCGTGATCGCTGAATCTCATATTCGGCTTTGCCGCCCGTTTCGATCGTCGTGAAATTTTCCATGTGCTTTTTGCTCTTCCTTATGATTCAATTCCGCTATATTCATTGCGGATGCACCATATATAGTAACACATTTCCCGGTGAAAGACGAGGAGAATCGGGAAGGTAAAAATTCCTGCGATTTCTCAGAAATATCCGCTTGGCATTTCCCTTCGTTTGGTGTAGTATTGTCCCTAGGCTATATTCGTGCAGAGGATTTCTCCAGGGGGTTTTAACTTCGCTATAGGGAAGGTTGTGTTATCAAGGCCATGAATGGGACGCAGATGAACAGAGGGCTGAAGAACCGGCATGTGCAGATGATTTCGCTCGGCGGGGTCATCGGCAGCGGCTATTTTCTCGGCACGGGGTATGTGCTGGAAAAGGCAGGGCCGGCGGCGATCTTGGCGTATCTCTTGGGCGGAGTCATCGTGCTCTGCGTCATGCTCTCCTTGGCGGAGCTGGCGGTCGCCAAGCCTGTTTCAGGCTCTTTCGTCGCATACGCGCGCGAGAACATCTCTTCGACGTGGGCGTGCGGCGTGGGCTGGGCCTACTGGCTCAACTGGATGGCATACGTGCCGTCCGAGATGATCGCCGCGGGCATCATCATGAACAACTTCGTGCCCGAAGTCAGCCAGCTGTGGTGGGCCGTGTTCTTTGGTCTCGTCGTGACCGTGCTGAACCTCTTTCGCGTCGATAAGTTCGGCGAGAGCGAGTTCTGGCTGTCCCTCGTGAAGATCCTGGCCTTGGTCGCCTTCAGCGTCGTGGCGGCGCTCATCTGTCTCGGACTTTTCGGCGGCGAGGGTTTCATCGGCACGCGCATCCTTCTTTCAAACGGCGGCTTCACGCCGAACGGCTGGTGGGCGATCGTCCTGACGATGGTCATCATCCTCGTGAATTTTCAGGGCACGGAGATCATCGGTCTCGCGGCGGGCGAGTGCAAAGAGCCGGAAAAGAGCATCCCCATCGCCGTGCGCAACGTGACGTGGCGCATCATCGCGCTCTACATCGTCCCGATCTCCCTTCTGATCTCCATCCTGCCGTGGGAGGAGGCTGGCATCTCCGAGAGCGTCTTTGCAGCGGCGCTCGCCGCGCACGGCCTTGACTCCTTGGCGGCCGCGCTCGCCTTCGTCGTCCTGACGGCCGCCGTGTCGTGCTCGAACTCGGGTCTTTATTCGAGTGCGCGGGCGCTCTATTCGCTCGCACGCATGGACATGGCGCCGGCCTTTCTCGCCCAGATCAACAGCAAGGGCGTGCCGCGCAATTCCATTCTCATGTCGGTTTCGGCGTGCTGGCTCGTCATCCTGCTCTATACGTTCGATCCCGATTCGGCGGTCTATACGTATCTTCTCGCTGTATCGGGCTGCACGGGGGCGATCGCGTGGATCTCGATCTGCTGGAGCCAGTACCGTTTCCGCCGCCGCCTCATTGCCGAGGGGCTGGAGCATACCCTGCGCTACAAGACGCCGCTCTTTCCCTACGTGACGCTCTTCGGCATCTGGGCGCAGGTGTTCTGTCTCGTCGTGCTCGCCTTCACGCCTGACCTTCAGCAGGCCTTTTACATGGGCGTGCCGATGCTCGTCGTGCCGATGTTCTGGTACAGGCTGCGCAGCTTGTACCGCGCACGCGTCGCAGCGGCGAGAAATGGCTGAATGAAATAAAATGGGAGCTTCGATACGTCCTTGACGTATGCGAAGCTCCCATTTTATTCGTCCTTTTCCAGCGGAATCGTGAGATTTTCGCGCAGTGCGCTGATCTCTTCGGCGAGGAAGAGGCCGGGCGGCGATTCGCGGATCATCGTGTCCTCCAGGATGCGGCTCTGCTCGACGGGGTCGCGCGTGAGGAGCTGCGCGGGGTCGGCGGCGTTCTTCGTGCGGCTGATCGCCTGCTGCTGCGCTTCGGCGTAGGCGAGCGTCTTCTGCTGCACGGAGGCGCAGAGGTCGTAGTTGATGCCGCTGAGCGCGAGCGGCGGGGTGTTCGCCTCGACGGCGCCCTGCGTGCGCTTGGCGTCCTCGGTGAGCGCACGCAAGCGCACATAGGCCGTCTGGACGTCGATCGCGCCCTCCTTGAAGCTCTCAAGAATGTTGTGGTACTGCTGCCAGTTGTAGTCGAGCTGCGTGATGTTCTTCTTGTGCTCGTCGTACCAGGCGGTGAAGATTTCCTGCTGCTGATGAATCTCGATGCGCTCTTCCTCCGTCATCTTGGGCGCGGGCGGCGGCGGGAAGCTCCAGAACGCCGCCGCTCCCGCGAAGAGGAGCGTGAGGGAGAAGAGCGCCCAGATCTTGCGGCTCGGAATCCAGCGATAGAGCAGCACGAGGGCGCAGAAGACGAGGCCGAGCAGGACGTATTTGTAGGATGGCATGGGCGTGTTCCTTTCCTTGCAGGAGCGTTCGGCGGCGGAAACTTTCCCCTATTGTAGCATAAGGAAGCTCTTGCGTGAAGCGTCGAAAGTCGCTATACTGGAAGTCAGGATTATGAGAAAGATTCGCGCAGAAGGGTGGAAGCGTATGCTGACGATCGTTTTGGTTTTGACGGGAGATGTGCAGGAAGCGCGCATGGCAGAGGCGTATCTGCGTGAGAATTGTCTTGGCGGAGGATACGAGCGCATCCTCGTCTACTGCGGCGAGGATGCGGCAGCCTTGGCGTATTTGGAGCAAGACGCTTCCTTTGTGCTCCTCGACGGCAGGGAGGCCGGCATCGCGGTCTCGTGCAATGCGGCGCTTCAACATGCGCATGGACGGGAAATCTTGTTTGCAGCAGCGTCCTATATTCTTGTGCGCACGGCTCTTCGAGCCATGAAGCGGGCGGCGGACGCTGTAGACGGCGCAGCGCTCGTCGTGCCGCTGCTGCAGTCGCCTTTGGGTCTGGCCAAGGTGCAGGAGCTGCCTGCGGATCAACGCCTTCGCTATCAGGACGCGGAGGGGCTGCGCCGCTTCTCCGAAGCTCTGTCCGCGAAGCGGGATGTTTCTTTCGTTGATGCATCTTTGGATTTCTGCTTTTTGACGCAGCGCCGAGCGCTGTTGGAGATCGGCGGCTTTTCCGAGGAATTTCATACGATGCCGTTTCTCATGCTCGACCTCTGCCTGCGCTTTTGGCAGATGGATCGGCCGTGCGTTGCAGCGCAGGGAGTTTTTGCCCATCGGAATTATGGGAGATTTCCCTATGACAAGCAAGATGACGAGCGAATTGTGTGCAAGTACGGCGTGAAATATCCGTATTCCTTCATTCCGCGAATGGAGTTCGTAGATCGTGTGGAGGTGGAAAGACACGGCCTTGCCGTGCTCGAAGTTGGCTGCGCCTGCGGGGCGACGCTCCTCGCCATTCGCAACAGGAATCCCGAAGCGAGGCTTTACGGCATCGAGGTCAATGAGAAGGCGGCGGCATTTGCACGTCGTTTCGCTGTCGTCGAAGCGCTCGATGTGGAAAAGCTGCATAAGCCTGCATGGCATGAGAAGTTCGACTGCATCCTCCTGGGCGACGTCATCGAGCATCTGCGCGAGCCGTAGCGAGCGATGGAAAATCTTGTGACGCTTTTGAAACCGGGCGGACGCGTCTTCGTCAGCGTGCCGAACGTCATGCATTTTTCAGTGTTCCGCATGATGCTTTTGGGGCATTGGACGTATGAGGACGCGGGCATTCTCGACCGCACGCACCTGCGCTTTTTCACGCGCACGGAGATCCTGCTTCTCCTGCGGCAGATCGGACTGGAGCCGCGGGAGGTATTTGCATCGAGGGATTCGGAAACGGAGCAGGATCAGGCGTTCATCGCGCAGCTCGCCGCCCTTATGCCGCCGGGCGTCGATGCGCAGGAGCTGCATGCCTTTCAATGGAAGGTCGTAGCGCAGAAGAGATAGGGGAGATCTTGTGGAGAAGAAGAGCGTCTGGCGCATCTGCCGCGCGATCGTTCGCGGCTATTGGTTTTCCGAGGAGAAGTGGAAGGCGCGAGGGCTTCTTGCCGTCGTCATCGCGCTGAATTTCGTTGCGGTCGGCATGCTCGTCCTGATCAACGATTGGTACAACGAGTTTTACAACGCCCTGCAGGCTTACGAGTACGAGCTTTTCTGGCCGCTCGTCGGCAAGTTTGCCGCTCTCGCCTTCGTGCATATCGCCGTCGCCGTCTACGCCATCTATCTGCGGCAGATGCTGCAGATCAAATGGCGCACATGGCTCACGGATCGCTATCTCGCACGCTGGATGGAGAATCGCGCGTACTACAAGCTCGAAACGCTCGCCGAGGGCACGGACAATCCCGACCAGCGCATATCGGAGGACATCGGGCAGTTTGTGGAGCTGACGCTCACGCTTTCTGTGGGGTTCTTGAAGCAGCTGACGACGCTCGCGGCGTTTGCCGTCGTCTTGTGGAATCTGTCGGGCGTTTTGACCGTTCCTGTCGGCAGCTGGGAGTTCCACATCTACGGCTACATGCTGTGGTTCTCGCTCATTTACTCCATCTTGGGCACGGTCGGCGCGCATCGCGTCGGCAGGAAGCTCATCGGACTGAACTTCGAGAAGCAGCGCTTCGAGGCGGACTTCCGCTTCAGCATGATGCGCGTGCGCGAAAACAGCGAGAGCGTCGCCTTCTACGGCGGCGAGACGCAGGAGATGCGCGGCTTTTTTGAGCGCTTCGCGCGCGTCATTGGCAATTTCCGCGAACTCATGCGTCAGACGAAGATCCTGAACTTCTACATCAACGGCTACGCGCAGCTCGCGATCATCGTGCCTCTCGTCATGGCGGCGCCGCGCTACTTCGGCGGCGAGATGGCCTTGGGCGGACTCATGCAGACGATTTCGGCCTTTGGCAAGGTGCAGGACGCGCTTTCCTACTTCGTCGAGGCGTACGGCTCGATCGCCGAGTATGCGGCTGTCGTGCGTCGACTGAGCGGCTTCACCGCGCACATGGAGGAAGTCGACGCCAAGGAGAGCGCCGTCGCGCTCTCGAAGTCTTCGGGCGGCCTCGAAGTGGAGGGGCTTTGCGTCTCCCTGCCCGACGGCACGGAGCTTCTGAAGGATTGCTCGTTTTCGCTCGCGCCGGGCGAGGCGCTTCTCGTCACGGGCGCATCCGGCGCGGGCAAGTCGACGCTTCTTCGCGCCCTTGCGGGGCTTTGGCCGTTCGCGCATGGCCGCGCGGCGTTCCCCGCAGACGAAAAGCGGCTCTTCCTTTCGCAGCGACCCTATCTGCCGCTCGGCACGCTGGCGCGTGCCGTCGCTTATCCGCTGACGGCGCAAGGCCCGCGCGAGGAGATGGAGCGTGCGCTGCGCCTCGTCGGCATGGAGGCTTTTCTCGCGCGGCTCGACGAGGTCGCCGATTGGAGTCACATCCTTTCGCTCGGCGAGCAGCAGCGCATCGCCTTTGCCCGTGTCCTGCTCGTGCGCCCTGCGTGGGCGTTCCTCGATGAAGCGACGAGCGCGCTCGACGAGGCGCGGGAGAAGGAACTTTATGAAATGCTGGCACGTGAGCTGCCCGAGATGGGAGTCGTGAGCGTCGGGCATCGCTCGACGCTTCGCGGGCAGCATGGAAGGGAGCTTCACTTGAGCGGCGCGGGCGGCTTTACGACACACGTGCTTGCCGCATCGACGTGAAGCGCGAATGAACCAAGAATGAACCAAGAGTGAACCATAAACAGAAAGCGGGTATCTCCTACATGAATCGCAGAAATTTCCTCAAGAGCGCCGTCCTTCTTGCCGCAGGCGCCTATGTCGCGCCGAGCCTCCTCGTGCCCGAGGAAGCGAAGGCGGCCGTCTCGAACGGCGTGCACGTCGTGGAGACGAATCTGAAGTTCTTGGAGCTTGACAAGCGCAGCTTCACGGACAGCATCATCGTGCACCATATCGGCGACACGGATCGCGAGGTGTCGGCGGCTACCATTCACCAGTGGCATCTGCAGAACGGCTGGTCGGGCATCGGCTATCACTTCGTCGTGCACAAGAACGGCATGATCGAGCGCGGCCGGCCGCTCGACGCCGTGGGCGCGCATTGCTGGCATCACAATGCGACGTCGATCGGCATCAATCTCGTCGGCAATTTCGAGCAGGCGGAGCCGACGACCGTGCAGCTCGACTCCGCCATGCGTCTCATCGCGGAACTTTCGCACCGCTACAAGCTCAAGCCTGGCGCGGGCACGGTCTTCGGACATCGCGACTTCAACTCGACGCTCTGCCCGGGCAAGAACCTCTACGCGAAGCTCTCGGGGCTTTGCGCGAGCGCCGCCCGCCTGTAGGAGGACGTCATGAGCGAATCGTATCACTATCGGCGCATCCCGAAGCCGCCGCCCGAAGCGCGGGAGATGGCGGAGAAGAAGACGCGCGGGCGCAACACGAAGCGCAATCTCGCGATCGTCGTCCTCGGCCTCGGCTACGCGCTCTACACGCGCGACCTGCCGCTTCTCATCGCCGCCTGCTCCATCCTTCTCTTCTTCCTGCAGCCTCTGGCGGAAAAGCATCTCGGCGCCTTCGGCAAAGCGGCAGGGGGCTTTCTGCGCGGCCTCGGCATAGCGCTCTTCATCGGAGCGCTCGTCCTGCTTTTCCTCTGACGGGCGTCATTCGAGCCTCATGTTTTCCAAGGATTTCCTTTCGTGGACAAGCGTCCGAAAAATCGAGAAAAAAACATTTTCCGCAGCTGTTGCGGCAGGAAATCCCCGTGTTTTGTGGAATAATAATAAAAACATAAGAAATGCGAGAAGCAAGGCATTCATTTCCTCCGCATGGGCGGAAAAAGCACGATGGTTAGCAAGGTGAAATATGGGCGCGCCGAGCCGCGCCTCCGGGAGGGATTCTTATGAGAAAAACAGAGTATCTGGCCATGATCTTGGCGGGGGGGCAGGGAAGCCGCCTGGGCGCCCTGACGAAGAAGATCGCGAAGCCCGCCGTGCCGTTCGGCGGCAAGTACCGCATCATTGACTTTCCCTTGAGCAACTGTGCCAATTCCGGCATCGACAAGGTCGGCGTTCTCACGCAGTACCGCCCGCTGGAGCTTCACAACTACCTCGGCACGGGAAGCGCATGGGATCTCGACAAGAAGGACGGCGGCGTCTTCATCCTGCCCCCCTACGCGCGGGAGAAGGGCGCCGACTGGTACCAGGGCACGGCGGACGCCATCTACCAGAACCTCAACTTCATCGACATCGTCGATCCCGACTACGTTCTGATCCTATCGGGCGACCACATCTACACGATGGACTACTCGTGGATGCTCGAGGCGCACAAGGGGCACAAGGCGGAGGCGACGATCGGCGTCATCGAGGTGCCGTGGGAAGAAGCGCCGCGCTTCGGCATCATGAACGCCGACAAGGACGGGCGCATCATCGAGTTCGAGGAGAAGCCGTCCGAGCCGAAGTCGAACCTCGCCTCGATGGGCATCTACATCTTCAACCGCAAGTTCCTCGCCCAGTACCTTGAGGAGGATGCGAAAGACACGATGTCGAGCCACGACTTCGGCAAGAACATCATCCCGAAGATGCTTGCCGACAAGGCGCGTCTCTTCACATACGCTTTCGACGGCTACTGGAAGGACGTCGGCACGATCGAGAGCCTGTGGCAGGCGAACATGGATCTCCTGCAGGACGAGCCGCCGTTCGCCCTCGACGGCAACTGGCGCATCTATTCGTCCAATCCGTCGCTGCCGCCGCACTACGTCGGCCGCGAGGCGAAGGTGAGCCGCTCGATGGTGAGCGAAGGCTCGATGGTCTTCGGCGAAGTGCATAACTCCGTGATCTTCCAGGGCGTTCGCATCGGCAGGGGCGCACGCGTCACGAATTCGGTCATCATGCCGTTCGTGAAGATCGAGGAAGGCGCTGTCGTCGACCATGCGATCTTGGCGCAGGGCGCGACGATCGCTGCAGGCGCGAAGGTCGAGGGCGAGGAAGGCGCGATCGCCGTCATCCCCGAGAATGAGGTCATCACGGCGGAGGCAGGCAGCAAGCAGGCCGGCTGAACCCTTGCATCAGGATTTCAAGGAACGGAGTGAAGCATTGTGAACACGGTCATGGGACTCATCAACCTGCAGGAAGACAGCGGGCGCATCCGGGAGCTGACCGAAAGCCGCCCCATCGGCTCCATGCCGTTTGCAGGGCGCTACCGCGTCATCGACTTCGCGCTTTCGAGCATGGTCAACTCCGGCGTCAATCATGTCGGCATCGTGCTGCCCGAGCAGTCTCGTTCCGTCATGGATCATCTGCGCTCTGGCAAGGACTGGGATCTCGCGAGGCGTCACGAGGGGCTTTTCTATCTGCCGCCCGCCAAGGGCGACAAGGACACGCGCCCCGGCGACCTCAAGACCTTCTACCAGAACATCGACTTCGTCGAGCACAGTGCACAGAAGTACGTGCTCCTGACGAGCGCGAGCTACGTCTACAACATGGACTTCGCGCCCGTGCTGCGCTTCCATCAGAACACGAACGCCGACATCACGATGGTCTACAACATCGCGAAGGAGGAGGTGCCGGACGAGAGCGTCGTCATCGAGACGGCGGAAAACGGCCTCATCGAGGACATTGCCATGAAGCCCGTCGTCTATCAAGGCTCGAAGGTGTCGAACGGGGCGCTGCTCATGGAAAAGCGCGTCTTCGTCGACATGGTGCGCTCGACGTACGAGCATGGCGGCACGGATCTCGTGCTCGACGGCATCATCCGCCGCGCCGACCGCTACACGATGTACGGCTGCATGCACGAGGGCTATACGGCATGCGTCGCCTCGACCGCGTCGTACTACCGCGCGAACATGGAGGCGCTCGAACCTGCGAACTGGGAAGAGCTCTTTATGCAGAACGGCTTCATCTTCACGAAGTCGAAGGACGGCGTGCCCGTGCAGTACAAGGAATCCGCACACGTGCAGAACTCGCTCGTCGCCAACGGCTGCGTCGTCTACGGCGAGGTCGAGAACAGCATCCTGTTCCGCGGCGTGACGGTGGGCGAGGGCGTGAAGATAAGGAACTCCATCATCATGGAGAAGTGCGACCTCGAGGACGACGCGCTCGTCGAGAACGTGATCTGCGACAAGAACGTCGTGATCACGAAGGGGCGCTGGCTCAAGGGTGCACCGAACTACCCGCTGATCGTCAGCAAGAATGCCGTGATCTGATACGGCGGGACGCCTGTTTTGCGGGTGCGTCAAAGAAGGGAGCCGCTCCGAGGCGCTTGCCTGTTGGAAAAGGCGGAGCGCTTGGGGCGGCTTTTCGTCAATGAGCAAGAAGAGCGAGAAAGCAGTCTGCATTTCGTCCGCGGCTTCGTGCGCTGAAGCGCACGGAGAAGTTTCACTGCGCGGTGTTCCGTTTTGTGAAAGGCGTGTAGATCCGGATGGCTGCCAATGTAAGTTAGGAGGACTGATCTCATGGCAAACAAGAGGAATGAGCTGGGGCTGGCAAAGGAAGGTTTAAAGCAAAGGTTTCTGGCTACGGCGCATATCCTGTGGGGCAGGGATTTCGCCGACCTCACGTCGCATGAGGTTTATGCGACCATTGCTGCTGTCGTGAAACAGTACATCAGCGAGAACTGGGTCAAGACGAACAAGGCGTACATGAAGCGCCGCGACAAGCAGATCTACTATTTTTCCATCGAGTTTCTGCTCGGACGGCTCCTGCGCTCGAACCTCGTCAACTTGGGTGAGATGGAACTCTTCTCCGACGCTCTGGAAGAACTTGGCGTCGACTTGGATCAGGTTTTCCCTGAAGAGCCGGATGCGGGTCTTGGAAACGGCGGACTCGGCCGCCTCGCGGCGTGCTTCATCGACTCGATGGCGTCCATGGGGCTTCCCGGCCACGGCTGCAGCATACGCTACCGGTACGGCCTCTTCGAGCAGAAGATCATCAAGGGCAACCAGGTCGAGATTCCCGACAACTGGCTCGGCGACGGTTTCGAGTGGGAGTACCGCAAGGCGGACAAGGCGGTCAACGTCAAGTTCAATGGCAACGCCTACATGAAGAAAGAGGAGGACGGCAGCCTCTCGCTCGTGCACGAGGACTGCATGACGGTCATGGCCGTCCCCTATGACGTGCCGATCGTCGGCTTCCGCAACAATACGGTCAACACGCTGCGCCTGTGGAACGCCGAGGTCAACCGCGATTTCTCCGACTACGGCACGATGACGCGCGAGCAGATCCAGGCGAAGAAGGAGTACCGCAACTTTGTCGAGAGCATCACGGAGTACCTCTACCCTGATGACAGCTCCTACGAGGGCCGCCGCCTGCGCCTCATACAGGAGTACTTTTTCGTGTCGGCGGGCGTGCAGAGCATCGTGCGCCACTACCTGCTCGCGGGCATGGATCTCAAAAAATTTGCCGAGAAGATCGCCATCCACATCAACGACACGCATCCGGCGGTCGCCGTCGCCGAGCTCATGCGCATCCTCGTCGATGAGCATGGCTTCGGCTGGGACGAGGCTTGGGAGATCACGCGCGAGACGATGGCGTACACGAACCACACGATCATGCCGGAAGCTCTGGAGAAGTGGCCGATCGACATGTTCCGCCCGCTTCTGCCGCGCATCTACATGATCGTCGAGGAGATCAACCGCCGCCACCTCGAAGAGGTGCGCGAGCGCTTCCCGAACGACGATCAGATGGTGCGGGAACTCTCCATCATCGAGGACGGGCAGGTGCACATGGCGCGTCTCGCCATTGTCGGCAGCCACAGCGTCAACGGCGTCGCGGCGATTCATACGGAGATCCTGAAGAGCGATACCTTGAAGTTCTTCAACCGCTATTATCCGAAGAAGTTCAACAACAAGACGAACGGCATCACGCATCGCCGCTGGCTCATCAGCGCGAATCCGGAGCTGACCGCGCTCATCGACGAGACAATCGGCGATGCATGGCAGAAGGCGCCCGATCAGCTCTCGCGCCTCAACGACCATGTGACGGACAAGGCGTTCCTCGCCGAACTTTCGAAGATCAAGCGCTTCAGGAAGGTCGAGCTTTCCGATTATATCCACGTGCACGGCGGCGTCCTCGTCGATCCCGACATGATCTTCGACGTTCAGGTCAAGCGCATCCATTCGTACAAGCGTCAGATCATGAACATCCTGCAGATCATGTACATCTACCACGAGCTGAAGACGAACAAGCGCTTCCGCATTCCGCCGACGGCGCGTTTCTTCGGCGGCAAGGCGGCGCCCGGCTACTACATCGCGAAGGAGACGATCCGCCTCATCAACGCTGTCGCCGACAAGGTCAACAACGACAAGGCGGTCAGCGACATGCTCAAGGTCGTCTTCATCGAGAATTTCGGCGTTTCCATCGGCGAGATCGTCTATCCGGCGGCCGACATCTCCGAGCAGATCTCGACGGCGTCGAAGGAGGCCTCGGGCACGGGCAACATGAAGTTCATGATGAACGGCGCCTTGACGCTCGGCACGCTCGACGGCGCGAATGTCGAGATCAGCCGGGCGGTCGGCCGCGAGCACTGCGAGATCTTCGGCCTTCGTGCAGAGGAGGTTCTGAACTACTACGCGACGGGCGCCTACAAAGCGTGGGACGAGTACAACACGAACCCCGCCGTGCGCCTCGTCGTCTCGCAGCTCGTCGACGGCACCTACGGCGACTTCCACTCGCTGCGCGACTACCTGATCCAAGGCAACGACGAGTTCTTCGTCTTGAAGGATTTTAGCGCGTACGACAGGGCGCACAAGAACATGAACCGCAAGTATGAGAATCAAGCTGCATGGCTCAAGTCGTCGGCGATCAACATCGCCAATTCGGGCGTCTTCTCTTCGGATCGCACGATCCGCGAGTATGCGGACGACATCTGGCATGTGAAGCCCGTGATCATCGCCTGACGAAAGCCGGTTTGCTGCCTCCGGCGCGAAGCCGCGGAGGCGGCGGCCGCATCGAATCCGGTTAGTAAGCTGCAAGGCAAGCCGCAAGCCCGCACGGCGGGAGAGCCTTCCCGCATCGAAGTAAGGGCTGACGGAAGTGCGGATTCGTGCAGCGCCGCATCTTGGCGCATGCGTTTTCCTTCCGCGCTTCCCAGAGTTTTTCTAAGCTGGGAGGAATTACTGTGAACGTATCTGCTTTGAGTGAGTTCGATTTATTCTTGTACCACCAAGGGACCAACTACCACGCTTATGAGATGCTCGGCGCCCACTTCATGGAGAAGGACGGCAGGAAAGGCGTGCGTTTCTCGGTCTGGGCGCCCCATGCGAAGTCCGTGAGCGTCGTCGGCGACTTCAACGCATGGGACACGCGCACGCACGCGATGGAAAAGATCGGCGACGGCGAGATCTGGGTCACGTTCATCGAGGGGCTCGAAGAAGGCGAGGTCTACAAGTACGCGATCGAGCCGCCATGGGGCGGCCCGCACATCATGAAGGCCGATCCCTACGGCTTCTACGCGGAGAAGAAGCCCAAGACGGCGTCACGCCTCTACGACTTGAAGAAATACACGTGGAACGATGCCGCCTGGCAGGAGCGAAAGAAGACGCATCCGTCGTACTCCAACCCCATGCTGACGTACGAGGTTCATCTCGGCTCCTGGCGGCGCACGCTCGAAGGCGAGTACCTGTCGTATCGCGAGCTTGCCGACCAGCTCGTCGGCTACGCGAAGAAGATGAACTATACGCACATCGAGGTCATGCCGCTCTGCGAGCATCCGTTCGACGGCTCGTGGGGCTATCAGGCGACGGGCTACTACGCGGTCACGAGCCGCTACGGCGATCCGGACGACTTCCGCTACTTCGTCGACACGGCGCACAAGAACGGCATCGCCGTCATCATGGACTGGGTGCCCGGCCACTTCTGCAAGGACGAGCAGGGACTGCGCCACTTCGACGGCATGACGCTCTATGAGTCGGACAACGAGCAGCGCGCCGAGAACTGGGAGTGGGGCACGACGAATTTCGACTACGGCCGGACGGAGGTGCAGAGCTTCCTCATCTCGAACGCCATGTTCTGGTTCGAGGAGTACCATATCGACGGACTGCGCATCGACGCCGTCGCCAACATGCTCTACCTGAACTACGGCAGGAAGGACGGCGAGTGGCAGCCGAACAAGTACGGCGACACGGGCAACTTGGAAGCCA
>CAJPRR010000026.1 GCA_905373085.1 uncultured Selenomonas sp. | reverse complement strand
AGGCTCCTGCATAGATGACGCCGCCGCCCGCGATGATGACAGGCTTTCGCGCCTGACGAATCGCTTCCGCCGCCTCCGCCGCACAGATGAGGAAGTCCGCGTCGGGTTTTCCGGGCGTCTTCTCCTCATAGATGCAACTTTCGTACTTCACGTCGGCAAAAAAGAGGTCTCGCGGAATGTCGACGAGCACAGGCCCGGGCCTGCCGCTGCGCGCGATGTCAAACGCCTCGCGCAGGGTCGGTATGAGTTTTGCCGCGTCCTTGACCTTGAAATTGTGCTTCGTCACGGGCATCGTGATGCCGAGGATGTCCGTTTCCTGAAAGGCGTCGCGCCCCAGAAGCCCCGTATCGACCTGGCCCGTGATCGCTACCATGGGGATGGAATCCATGAACGCCGTGGCGATGCCCGTCACGAGATTCGTCGCGCCAGGCCCCGATGTCGCAAGACAGACGCCGACCTTGCCCGTCGCACGCGCATAGCCGTCGGCGGCGTGCGCTGCGCACTGCTCGTGCGAAGTGACGATCTGACGAATATTTCTTTCATCGTAAAGCGCATCGTAGAGCGGCAAGTTCATGCCGCCCGGATAGCCGAAGATCGTGTCGACGCCCTGCTCCTTCAGACATTCGACAACTGCTTTCGCACCTCTCATGCAAAGCCTCTCCTTTCCTGCCCGCGCTTATATATTCGCGAGCACCGCTTCTGCCATCTGATCGGTGTTCGCCTTCTTGAAACCGTCCTTCCAGAGGTCTGCCGTGCGCCAACCGTCAGCAAGCGCCGCATCGACGGCCGTTTCGATCGCCTGCGCCGCTTCTTCTTCGGCGAGCGCATAGCGCAGCAGCATCGCCGCCGAGAGAATCGTGCCGACGGGATTGGCAATGCCCTTGCCCGCAATATCGGGCGCAGAGCCGTGAATCGGCTCGAAGAGGCTCGTCTTTTCGCCGATGCTCGCCGACGGCATCATGCCGATGGAACCGCCGACGACCGCCGCCTCGTCCGACAGGATGTCGCCGAAAAGATTGCCCGTGACGATGACGTCGAACTGCGTCGGACGCACGGCAAGCTGCATGGCGCAGTTGTCGACATAAAGATTCGTAAGCTCGACATCCGCGAAGTCCTTCGCGACCTCAGCCACCGTGCGCCGCCAGAGGCGCGAGGTCGCGAGCACGTTCGCCTTGTCAACGCTCGTGACATGGCTGCGGCGCAGCTTCGCCGTCTCGAACGCGAGCTTTGCGATGCGTTCGACTTCAGGTACGGAATAGTTTTCGAGATCCCATGCCCGCTCGTGGCCGTCCTTGATTTCCGATTCGCACTTCTCGCCGAAGTAGATGCCGCCGATCAGCTCGCGCACGATGACAAGGTCAGCGCCCTTGACAAGCTCGGGCTTCAGCGGCGAATACTCGACGAGCGCGTCAGCGACCTTCACGGGACGCAGATTCGCGTAAAGGCCGAGACCTTTCCGAAGACCCAAAATCGCCTTTTCCGGGCGCAGAGCAGGCTCTACCGCGTCCCACTTATCGCCGCCGACAGCGCCGAAGAGCACGCCGTCCGCCGCCTGCGCGGCGGCGAGCGTCGCCTCCGGCAGCGGCGTGCCGTGCTTGTCGTAAGCCGTGCCGCCCGCATCATGCTCCTCATAGGAGAGCGCCAGATGGAACTTTTCCGCCGTCTTCTTGAGCACGGCGACGGCTGCATCCGTGATTTCTCTGCCAATGCCGTCGCCCGGTATCACCACGATCTTCTTTGCCATCAGAGCGCCCCCTTTTCCTTGATGTAATTGATCAGGCCGCCTGCTTCGGCAATCTCCTGCACGAATCCCGGCAGAGGATGCGCCTGAAAGACGTCGCCCGTCGTGAGATTCTCGATCTTTCCTGTTTCCGTATCGACGCGCAGCTCATCGCCCGCGCTGATCTTCTCCACATCATCGCCGATTTCCAGGAGCGGCAAGCCGATGTTGATGCCGTTGCGATAGAAGATGCGCGCGAAATCTGCCGCGATGATCACGGGGATGCCTGAAGCCTTGATGGCGACGGGCGCGTGTTCGCGCGACGAGCCGCAGCCGAAGTTCTTGCCGCCGACCATGATGTCGCCTTCCTGCACGTTTTTCGCGAAACTCTCATCAATGTCAACCATGCAGTGCTCCGCCAGCTCCTTCGGATCGAAGCTGTTCAGATAGCGCGCGGGAATGATGACGTCCGTATCGATATTGTCGCCGTAGCGCCAGACTTTTCCTTGCAAACTCATCTCACTTTACCTCCTCCGGCGCGGCGATCCTGCCCAAGATGGCGCTCGCAGCCGCCACATGCGGGCCTGCCAGATAGACCTCGCTGTCGACATGCCCCATGCGCCCGCGAAAATTACGGTTCGTCGTAGAAACACAGCGCTCGCCCGCCGTCAAGATACCCATGTAGCCGCCGAGGCAAGGGCCGCACGTCGGCGCAGCGACGGCGCAGCCCGCATCAATGAAGACGTCGATGTAGCCGAGGTGCATCGCCTCCTGATAAACCGCCTGACTGCCAGGAATCACGATGCAGCGCACATCGGGATGCACCTCGTGCCCCTTCAATAACCCTGCGGAAATTTCAAGATCCTCCAAGCGTCCGTTCGTACAGGAGCCGATGACCACCTGATCGATCTTGATCGGCTCGGCGATGTCCATGACGCGCTTCGTGTTGCCCGGCAGATGCGGGAAAGCGACGACGGGACGCAGAGACGAGAGGTCAATTTCGACGATGCGGCAATACTTCGCATCAGCATCCGAGGCCACAGGCTCATACGTGCCTTTGACGCGGCCTTCGACGTACTCCTTCGTCTTTTCATCAAAGGGGAAGATGCCGTTTTTCGCACCCGCTTCAATCGCCATGTTGGCAATCGTCAAACGATCCGTCATCGTCAGTGCGGCGACTCCTTCGCCCGTGAATTCCAGCGACTTGTAGAGTGCGCCGTCGACACCAATCATGCCGATGAGCGTTAGGATCACGTCCTTGCCATTGACATCGGCAGGCTTCTCGCCCGTCAGATGCACCTCGATCGTCTCGGGCACTTTGAACCAAGCCCGCCCCGTCGCCATGCCGACGGCGAGATCGGTCGTGCCGACGCCCGTCGAAAAACCGTTCAAGGCGCCATACGTACAGGTATGCGAGTCCGCGCCGATCGTCAGCATGCCCGGTCCCACAAGACCGAACTCAGGCAGGATGACATGCTCAATGCCCACGCGACCGATCTCAAAATAATTCTTGATCTTGTGCTTTTTCGCGAAGTCGCGCACGATCTTGCCGAGTCCCGCCGCCTTGATGTCCTTCGCCGGCTGGAAGTGATCGGGCACGAGCGCAATCTTCTCGTTGTCGAACACAGGGCGTCCGATGCGTTCGAACTCCTTGATCGACGGCGGCGCCGTGATGTCATTCGCGAGCACCATGTCAAGCTGACAGGTAATCAGCTGTCCTGGCTCGACATGCGAAAGTCCTGCATGACGCGCGAGAATCTTCTCCGTCATATTCATTCCCATGAAATTTCCTCCTGGATAAGTCTATTCATTGCCTGGAAACTCGTTCGTGTTCCAGATGCTCATGCCGCAGAAAGTCACGCAATCGACGAAGCAGGAAGCGAATCGTCATATAACTCATGCGGAGCGATATCTCTGCCGTTTTGCCATTCGACGGTGATGCCGTTGACCGAGACTTGACGAAATGCCTCTTCATCCTTCAGCGGCGCAAAAAAAGGCATCTCCAAATATGGCTTCACATCGAAACAGCGCACCTCGCCATTGGAAAATTCCAGCTGCAGCATATAGTTTGCCAAAGGCTTTACCGATATCGGATATATTCTCATGACCGGCCTCCTATCAACGCAAAGGTTCAATGCGAAACGGCAGTTTCCCTTCGAGCATCAATGCATAATTCTCCCGCAGTTCGTCTTCATGCATCATCGTCCACGCCACGAGCATTGCCTGCTTCTTGCGCGGCAAACTGCCTTCCAGCACATTCCCTTCAAAGTCAACAACAACGCTGTCCTCATTGTGATATGCGTGAAGATGCGGTATTTTATGCCTCTCATTGCGCTCCACATAGATATAAATTTTAATGCCGCTGAACGTGCAGATGACGGGCACAAGAAGCGCCTCCTTACAAGTCGAAAGAAAACGGCTTACACCTCATTATACCATAAAGGAGTGTAAGCCGTTCCAAGATTCAACGTTTGTTGTTGCTCAAATCAGAACTTCAGCTCTTTCTTGTCACGAAGCCAAGGCATCATGTTGCGCAGCTCTGCGCCGACCTTCTCGATCGGATGCTCCTGATGAAGACGGCGCTGTGCGAGGAAGTTCGCGCGACCGGCGGCGCGATTCTCCAACAGCCAATTGCGGGCAAACGTGCCGTCCTGAATCTCCTTCAGAACCTTCTTCATTTCCTTCTTCGTTTCTTCCGTGATGATGCGTGGTCCGATCATGTAGTCGCCGTACTCAGCCGTGTCAGAGCAGGACTGACGCATCTTCGTCATGCCGCCCTCATAGCAGAGGTCAACGATGAGCTTCATCTCGTGGAAGCACTCAAAATATGCCATCTCGGGCGGATAGCCTGCCTCCACAAGCACCTCAAAGCCCGTCTGCATGAGCTGGCATACGCCGCCCATGAGCACGCACTGCTCGCCAAAAAGATCCTCTTCCGTCTCATCGCGGAACGTCGTCTGAAGGACGCCGGAACGCGTTGCGCCAAGACCACGCGCATAAGCGAGCGCGATGTCAAAGCACTTGCCCGTCTCATCCTTCTCAACGGCAAAGACCGCCGGAACGCCCGACCCTTCCTCGAAGGTGCGGCGAACGAGATGACCGGGACCCTTCGGTGCAACCATGAAAACGTCAATGCCGGCCGGAGGGACAATCTGCTTGAAGTGGATGTTGAAACCATGTGCGAAGGCGAGAGCGCTGCCCGGCTTGAGGTTGGGACCGATTTCTTCCTTGTAGACGTCCGCCTGCTTCTCATCCGGAATCAGAACCATCGTGATGTCCGCCTGCTTGACCGCCTCGGCGACCGTCAGAACCTTGAGACCATGGGACTCGGCGGCGGCCTTGGACTTCGAGCCCTCGTAAAGGCCGACGACGACATTGACGCCGCTCTCCTTGAGATTCAGCGCATGTGCATGTCCCTGGCTGCCGTAGCCGATAATGGCAACAGTCTTGCCCTTCATGACCTCCCAGTTCGCGTCCTGATCATAATAAGTTTTTGCCATAATACTCTCTCTCCTCGCAATTCTCATAAATGGTATGCTCGCCGCGTTCAAGAGCGATGAGACCCGTGCGGATCGTTTCCAAGATGCCGTAGGGTGAAAGAAGCTGCAGGAATGCCGTGACCTTCGCATCGTCCCCCGTGATTTCAAAAATCAGGGTTGTCGGCTGCACATCGACGACACGTGCTCGGAAGATTTCCGCCATCTTGAGCACGTCGAGACGATTCGCATCGTCCGACTTGACCTTGATGAGCGTCATGCCGCGGAAAACCGAGGCGGCGGAAAGGAGCGCCTGCACCTCGACGACATCAGGCAACTTTTCGAGCTGCTTCATCATCTGGTCGATCAGCTCCTCATCGCCATGCACGACGACGGTAATCCTGGAAAACTCCGCGGTCTCCGTCACACCGACAGACAGACTGTCGATATTAAACTCCCGCCGCGAAAACATGCTTGCAACACGGACAAGTACGCCGGACTGATTCCTCACGAGTATGGAAAGCACATGCCGCATCTGAAATCCTCCCACCGCTTTTTCCCAGTGTGTAAACATGTATACATTATGGCAACATCGCCTCGGTTTGTCAACAAGATTTTTTCCTTACTTTTCCTTGCGCTCCTTCGACGCTTCGATGAGCTGACGCGCCGTCTTCTCCGGCACTTCCTCATAGTGGCAGAAGCGCATCGTATAGGTGCCGCGTCCCTGCGTCAAAGAGCGCAGCTCCGTCGCGTACTTGTGCAGCGCGGCGAGCGGCACCTGCGCGCGCACCTCGCTCGTATCCTTGCTGATCATATCCATGCCGAGGATACGCGCGCGCTTCGCATTGAGCTGCCCCATGACGTCGCCCATATAGTATTCGGGCGCTTGGACGCACATCTCGTAAATCGGCTCAAGAAGCACGGGCGCAGCTTCCATAATGCCCTTTCTGAGGGCGATCGCCGTCGCCGTCTTGAAGGCGACTTCCGACGAATCGACCGTATGGTACGAGCCGTCGTAGAGATTGACTCGCACGTCGACGACGGGATAGCCTGCGAGAATGCCGGCGGCGAGCGTCTCCGCTGTCCCCTTTTCCACGGCGG
The DNA here is from genome assembly GCA_905373085.1 of uncultured Selenomonas sp. GTDB lineage: Bacteria > Bacillota > Negativicutes > Selenomonadales > Selenomonadaceae > Selenomonas. The sequence continues at coordinate 13,580 of CAJPRR010000026.1, read as the reverse complement.
GCACATATTGGCGCGGCACGCTGCCGCCGAAGATGTTCTCCGTGAACTCGTTGCCCGTGCCCGCATCGCGCGGCGAGATTTCCAGCATAACGTGACCGTACTGGCCATGACCGCCGCTCTGCTTCTTGTGCTTGCCCTCCGCCTTGACGCTCTTCCGTATCGTCTCGCGGTAGGCGATGCGCGGTTCGGCGAAGATTGCCTCGATGCCGAACTTGCGCTTCATCCTCTCCTGCAGAACCTCAAGATGAACCTCGCCGATGCCACGAATCAATGTCTCCTTCGTCTCCGCATCCTTTTCGAGCTTGAGGCTCGGGTCTTCCTCACATTCCTTGGCGAGCGCCGCAAAGACCTTGTCCTCCTCTCCTTTCTTCTTTACATAAACGGCCTGCGCGAGCATCGGCACGGGGAATTCGATGGCATCGTAGGAGAGCGGCGCTTCCTTCGATGCGAAAGTGTCCGACGTGCTCGTATTCTGCAGCTTCGCCGCGACGACGATGTCGCCGCCGTGCGCCTTGGCAACGGCGATCTGCTTCTTGCCCTGCATCGTGTAGAGCGTGCTCACGCGTTCCATCTGATCGCGCGTGATGTTCCAATAAGAAGCGTCTCCCTTCATCTCGCCCGAGAAGATGCGGATGAAGCTCAAACGCCCGACGAACGGATCGACGATCGTCTTGAACACCTGCGCGGAAAAGGGATCGCTCGGCGTGCGCTCTGCCAGCTCCTCGCCTCCCGGAAGCGTTCCCACGACCGTTCGATCCGTCGGCGCCGGCAAGTACTCGACCATATCGTTGAGGAGCGCGTGCATGCCGACGTTCAAGGAGGCCGAGCCGCAGAGCACGGGGAAGATCTTGCCCGTCTCGATGCCTTCGATCAGAGCCTCCGCCACCTCGCGCTCATCGAGCGTCTCGCCCTCGATGTACTTTTCGAGAAGATCATTATTTATTTCAGCAACACCCTCGATGAGCGTCTGCCGCGCCTCTTCCACTTCGTCCTTCATATATTCGGGGATCTCATCGAGCGCCACGCAGTTGTTCTTGTCGCGCTCCTTGATGCGAACCGTCATGGCGAGGAGATCGACGACGCCCTGAAAAGCCGCTTCCTTGCCGACAGGCAGCTGGATCGGCACGACGCCCGTGCCGAAGCGCAGGCGCAGCTCATTGACGACGCTTTGGAAGTCGGCATGCTCGCGGTCGATTTTATTGACGAAGAAAGCGCGCGGCAGATCCAGCGCTTCCGCATAGCGCCAGACCTTCTCCGTCTCCACCTCGATGCCCGAGACGGCCGAGATGACGACGAGAGCGCTGTCCGCCGCCTGCAGGGCGCTCTTCACCTCGCCGACGAAATCGGGATATCCCGGCGTATCAAGGATGTTGAGCTTATGATCGAGCCATTCGCAGGCGAGCAGCGAGGTCTGTATGCTAAGCTCGCGCCGCGTCTCTTCCGGCTCATAGTCCGAAGCCATCGTCCCGTCGCCGATGCTGCCGCGCCGCTTGATCGCCCCCGTATTGAAAAGACAATCCTCCGCGATGCTCGTCTTGCCCGACTTGCCGTGCCCGACAAGGGCAATATTGCGAATATTCGTGCTTGCGTACTCTTTCATTTGATCAACTCCTCGTTATTTTATGTTTTCTTTATTCTCTGAAAACGAGATATATCCTGCTTTTTACAGCGAGATAATTTTCCAAAAAAAATGCCGCCATCAAGCGGCTCTTGCCTGATGGCGGCATCTCTTCTTCCTTCACGTTCCTCTGCTCAATCTTCCGCTTCTTCCAAGCGCATCAGCATGAAGCAGTAGTCGGAGAGACGGTTGAGGAAGACTCTGTCTTCTTCATGGAGGTCATCTTCTTTCGCCAAGGCGCAGAAGCGTCGCTCGGCGCGGCGCACGGTCGTGCGCGCGAGGTCGAGCATCGCGCCCGCCTGCGTATCGCCCGGGATGAGGAAATGATTGAGCTTCGGCAGTTTCGCGTCGATGGCGTCGATGTCTTTTTCGAGCATCTCCGAATCCTCGCGCGTGATCGTCGGCTGTTCGCCGATGCTCGCGATATCGGCCATGAGAAGCGGCAGCTTCTTGAGCAGCGCGAGAACCTTCTCGCGCACCGCTTCCTTCGTGGCAAAAGCGCGAACCATGGCGAGCGCCGATCCCACCTCGTCAATCGAGCCGTACGTCTCGACGCGCAGCGAGTTCTTGTCGACGCGCTCGCCCGTATAGAGGCTCGTCTGCCCCTTGTCACCTGTCTTCGTATAAACGCCCATTTCTTTCACCTCAATGCTCAGAAATCATGCGGCAGGAAAAATCTCAGTCGAGAACTTCGATCGCGCTGAAGAAAATGGCGATCTCACGCGCCGCGCTCTCGGGGCTGTCGGAAGCGTGGACGGCATTCTTGCCGACGCTCTCGGCGTAGAGCCTGCGAACCGTCCCTTCGGCGGCCTCCGCCGGATTCGTCTTGCCGTTGATCTCGCGCACGCGTGCGATGGCGTCGTCGCCTGCGAGCACCATGGCGACAAGCGGCGCAGACGTCATGAATTCTTCAAGCTCCGCATAGTAGGGACGCCCGATATGCTCGGCATAGTGCTTCTGCGCCACGCGCGGCGTCATCTGCATAAGCTTCATCGCGAGGATCTTGAGTCCCGCCTTCTCATAGATGGCAATGATGTCGCCCGTGTGCCGCTTCTCGAAAGCGTCCGGCTTGATGAGTACCAAAGTCTTTTCCTGCATCTTCATGTCTCCTTTTACTTCCCTTGATGTTCCCGCGCTTCGCGCTCCTCCCGATAGACTCGGGCCAGCTTGCAATAGTTCATCGCCGAGGCGCGAACCGCCTCGACCTCGTCATCGCGCAGCGCACGGATGATGCGCGAAGGATTGCCGTAGACCAGGGAATCGTGCGGAATCTTCTTGTGCTGGGTCAGAAGCGTCGCTGCCCCGATGATCGTGTTTTCGCCGATCTCCGTGTAGCCGAGCAAGGTGGATCCCATGCCGATCAGACAGTTGTTGCCGATCTTGCTGCAATGAATCAGCGTGTTATGCCCGATCGTCACATAGTCGCCGACGATCGTCGGCGCATCGCCCATGACATGAACCGTCGCATTGTCCTGGACGTTCGTATACCTGCCGATGACGACGGGCTGCAGATCGCCGCGGATGACCGCATTGAACCAGATGTTCGCTCCTTCCATGATCGTCACATCGCCGATGATCGCAGCGTTCGGCGCGATGAGCGCCGTCGGGTCGATCTTCGGCACTTTTCCTTTGTAGGGCAGGATGACTGCCATGCGAATCCCTCCCTTTCCCTTCTTCCCTTATCTGACAGAACTATTATAAGGAATTTCTTCGCGCTTGTAAAGGAGACTCGCGCCCGTGCCGTTTCCGACAAATCCAGTTCAAAAGTGCGTTCCACAGCAGATCTCATGTTGAAAGAAGCTGCGCCAAGAGACGCACCCTCGCTTCATGCAGCCATTTCCCCACGTCCGCCCCGCGAAGTCCTGACGGCGCCTTCGTGCCGCGCACTTCCATCATCTTTCGCGACAGCTCTTCTCCACGCACCAGATACTGCGGCAAAATGCCGTGGTCGGCTCGGATGATGCAGCAAAAATCGGCGAATGAAAGCCCCGCTGTTTTGACCGCAAGCAAAAGGTCGGCGATCTTTCCCGTCTTCTTCAAAAGCGGCGCCCGCATGTGCTCCCTGATGACGAAGTGCGCCGCCATAAGCCACGATTTCGGCAGGGTCATGCGTGCGTTCCACGCATCGAGTACGAGGAGTCCGCGCTGCTCGTGCCCGTAATGATGCGGCAGCATCTCCTCGGGCGTCTTTCCCTTGCCGATATCATGCACGAGTGCGGCAAAACGCGCTTCAAGCGTCCGCGTCTCTCGTGCCACGACATCGACGATCTGCATCGTATGGCAGTAAGCGTCGCCCTCGGGATGATACTGGGGCGGCTGCGTCTTCCCCTTCAATGCGAAGATTTCCGGGAACACCGATTCCAAGAGGTTCGCGTGCGCGAGCGCTTCAAAAAAGAACGAGGGCTGCGGCGCGGCAAGCGCACGCGAAAGCTCGTGCACGACGCGCTCTTTCGGCTCTTCTGCAAGCTCTGCCGCACAATCCGCCATCATCACCTGCGTGCCCTCGTCGATGGCAAATCCCAGTTCCGCCGCCTGACGCGCTGCGCGAAGCGCCCGCACGGGATCTTCGGAGAAATGATGCGACGTCGCGCGAATCACGCGATGCGCAAGGTCGTCCTGTCCGCCATAGGGATCGATGAGTTCCATCGCGGGCAAACGGTAAGCCATGCTGTTGATGCGCGTATCGCGGCGGAAGAGATCGTCTTCGATCGTGACCTCCGCCCCAAAATCGACGGCAAAGCCGCGATAGCCATGCCCCGCCTTCCTCTCGCGACGCGCGAAAGCGACTTCTGATCGTACGCCGTCGATTTCCACGAGATAGACAGGAAAGGCGTGACCGATGAGGGAAGCGGCAGGGAAAAGTTCTGCGAAAGCTTCCCTTTCCAGGCCCGTGATGACGAAGTCCTTGTCCTGCGGCTCCGCGCCTCTTAAATGATCGCGCACCCAGCCGCCGACGAGGTAGGCCGTGCCGCCCGCCCCCTCCACCGCCTTGACGAAATCCTCCTGACGCATATACGACCCCTTCACCTGCGACATCTTTCCCGTGTCAGCGATGTTTCAAAATCCTCGCACCATGCGCATCAATGGAGAGCTGCAGCGCGTGCGCCTCAATCTCATGCTCTTTAAAGGCTTCGACCATCGCCTGTCCCACCGCCTCTTCATTCTCCAACGTATAGGCGATGAGACACGGGCCTGCGCCGCTGAGGCTTGCGCCGAGCGCTCCTGCCCTGCGTGCGGCGCGAAAGACGTCCCTCATGCCGGGGATGAGCTTTTCCCTGTACGGCTGGTGCAGGGCGTCGGCGAAAGCGCTGCACAGAAAACGCGGCTGTCCCTTCGTCAACGCAGCGACGAGAAGTGCGGCACGGCTCACATTGAAAACGGCGTCCCTCATCCTCACCTGCTCGGGCAGGACGCTTCTGGCAAGCCGCGTCGAAAGCGGAAACTGCGGCACAGCGACGACAAGCTTCAGCGGCATGCGCGGCATCAAAGAGAAGCACTCGACCCTGCCGCGCGTGACGACGCTGATCGTGAAGCCGCCGAAAATGGCGGGAGCCACATTGTCGGGATGGCCTTCGATGTTCGTCGCCAGCTGCAGAAGCTCGCGTCTGGAAAAGCGGTTGCCCAAGAGGGCGTTCGCCGCCTTGAGTCCCGCAACGATCGCCGCTGCACTGCTGCCAAGGCCGCGCGACAAGGGGATGTGATTCGTCATGCGGATGTGGAAGCCCTTGACCTCGTCGTCTCGATGCGCACGCTTCAAGAGCGTGCGGATGGCGCGAAGGACGATGTTGCGCTCATCTGCAGGGATGTTTGCCGCGCCCTCTCCTTCGACCTCGATGACGAGTCCCTCTTCCTCTTTCAGCGTAAGTTCTAGATCGTTGTAGATCGTGCAGGCGACGCCTATGGCGTCGAAACCCGGCCCGCAGTTCGCGCTCGTGCCCGGCACGCGAACGCGGATCGTTCGATTCAGCATGCGCCGTCCTCCTGCGGATTCTCCACGCGGATGATGCTGCGAATCTCGCTGACGACAGAAAGCTTCTCGAGGTCTTTCGCCGCCTCCTGCAGCTCCCTGTGCTTGACGACATGCGTGACCGCGACGATTTCCGCACGCTCCTTGTATCTTCTCGTCTGAATGACGGATTTCAAGCTGACCATGTGGTTGCCGAACGCCGTCGCAATGGCGGCGAGAACGCCCGGCTCATCGTCGACGAGCAGACGCACATAGTAGGAAGCCTCCGTTTCCTCCACGGGGCAAAGCGATTTGTGCGCATAGCATGTGCAGTGCAGACGTCCGAACGTGTCGAGCTGCATGTCACGCGCGATGTCGATGACATCGGCGACAACGGCGGAAGCCGTCGGCAAAGAGCCTGCACCGCGCCCGTAGAACATCGCCTCGCCGATGGCGTTGCCGCGCACGAAGATGGCGTTGTAGACGTCGTTGACGGAAGCGAGCGGATGCGCCTTCGGCAAAAATACGGGATGCACGCGCACATCGACGCCCGCCTCGCCGCAGTCGCGCCCGATGGCCAGAAGTTTCACGACGTAGCCGAGCGCCTTCGCATACTCGATGTCCTCGGGCGTGATCCTCGTGATGCCTTCGACCGCGACGTCTTCGAAGCGGATGCGCGTATTGAAGGCGATGGACGCGAGGATCGCGATCTTGCGCGCCGCATCGAAACCCTCGACGTCAGCTGCAGGATTCGCCTCGGCATAGCCCTTCGCCTGAGCCTCCTTGAGTACGCTGTCGTAGTCGGAGCCTTTTTCCGCCATCTGCGAGAGCATGTAGTTCGTCGTGCCGTTGATGATGCCCATGATTTCCGTGACGCGATTCGCCGTCAGGCACTGTTTCAGCGGCATGACGATGGGGATGCCGCCGCCGACGCTCGCCTCGAAGTGGAAATCCACGCCGTGTTTTTCCATCGCCTCGAACATGTCCTTGCCGAACTGCGCCACGACGTCCTTGTTCGCCGTCACGACGTTCTTGCCCTTCTCCATCGCGAGCAGCATGTACTCGCGCGCCGGATGGATGCCGCCCAAAAGCTCGATGACGATGTCGATTTCCTCATCGTCCAGTATTTCATAGACATTCTCGGTCAGGTGCAGTCCCTCCATATAGGGACGCTCTTTCTTCGCGTCGCGCACGAGCACGGACTTCAGCGTGAGCTTCACGCCCGCCTTCGCCGTGATCTCGCGCTCGTTCTCGCGAAGCACGCGCACGACGCCCGTGCCGACCGTGCCGAAGCCCAGCATGCCGATCTTGATCTCTTTCATCTCTTCACCTTTCCTCATGCTTGGCCGAGGACTTCGAGACGCTTGACGCCGTCCACCATGCGCAGCTTGTCGAGAAGCGCTTCAAGATCGACCGAGAGGTTCGCCGTCTCGATGGAAACCGTCGCATTCGCCACGCCCTGCAGGGGGATGCCCTGATTGATCGTCAGGACGCTGCCCGAGTCCGCCGAGATCGTATTGAGCACGCTCGAAAGCACGCCCTTCTTATGCTCCAAGAGGAGCGTCAGCGAGATGATCTTGTTGCGGCTCGCTTCGTAGAAGGGAAAGACGTAATCCTTGTACTTGTAATAAGCGCTGCGGCTCAATCCCATGCTGTCGACCGCCTCGTTGATCGTGCGTGCGTCGCCGCGTTTAAGCATCTCCTTCACGCGGATTGTCTTCTTGATCGCCTCGGGCAAGATCTGCTCCTGCACGAGGAAGAATCCGCTCTGCGTCTTCTGTTCCGTGTTTTTTTTGCGTTCTCTTGGCATAAAAATTCCTCCTGCCGCATAAATTCCACGCTTGGAATTATACCATTGTCCAACACGATTGTACAGTCCCTATAGACATTTTGCAAGAAAAGAATTCTCAAATACCCCCTCTCAACGATGCCCCGCCTTGATCTTGCTCTCCGTGCCATTCAAGAGGCGCGTGATGTTCGTATGGTGACGCACGATGACGAGAACGGCGGCGAGGACGCCGAAGACCGTGTATTCCGTCGGGCAGTCGAAGAAGAAGGCGAGCACGGGCACGAGCGCCGCGCCGACGATGGAGCCGAGCGAGACGTAGCGCGTGACGAGCACGAGAACGAGCCACGCGAGAAAGACGACGGCCGTCACCGTCGGCATGAGCATCGCTATGACGCCCAGACCCGTGGCGACGCCCTTGCCGCCCTTGAAGCGCAGAAAGACGGACGCCGAGTGACCGAGGATGGCGGCGATGCCGCCCAAGACCAGGGCAAGCGGCGTGCCGACGAGACGCATGGCGATATAAACGGCGAGGAAGCCCTTGAGGAAGTCGAGCAGGAATACGAGCGCCCCCGGCCCCTTGCCCAGCGTGCGGTAGACATTCGTCGCGCCGATGTTACGGCTGCCGTGCTCGCGGATGTCGATGTGCCAGATGGCGCGGCAAAGAAGCAGACCGTTCGGCACGGACCCCAAAAGGTAGGCGATGATGCAAGCGAAAAGGGTCATATCTCTTCCTCCTCCCTGCCGCGCACGATGAGGCGCAGCGGCGTTCCCTCGAAGCCGAAGCTCTCGCGCAGCTTGTTCTCGATGTAGCGCAGGTACGAGAAGTGCATGAGTTCCGGCTCGTTGACAAAGATGATAAACTTTGGCGGGCGGATGTCCGCCTGCGTCATGTAGCGGATCTTGAGCTGCTTGCCCTTGTGCGCGGGCGGCGGATTCACGGCGATCATATCGCGCACGAGGTCGTTCAAAATGCTCGTCTTGACGCGCATCGACGCCTGATCCGCCACATACTTGACGAGGTCGGTGACGCGCGCGACGCGCTGGTGTGTGAGCGCCGAAGTGTAGAGGACGGGCGCGTACTGCAGGAAGCCGATTTCGCGGCGCAGTTCGTCCGTGAAGCGCAGCGTCGACTTTTCGTCCTTGTTTTCATAGATGTCCCACTTGTTCACGACGAGCACGACCGCCTTGCCCGATTCATGGGCATAGCCCGCGATTTTCTTGTCCTGCTCGGTGACGCCCGCCGTAGCGTCGAGCACGACGAGCACGACGTCGGCACGGTCGACGGCGCGAAGCGCTCGCATGACGCTGTAGCGCTCAATCGGCGCATCGATTTTTCCCTTGCGGCGCATGCCCGCCGTGTCGATGAGGATGAACTTCGTGTCCGCCGCCAGAAAGTGCGTGTCGATGGCGTCGCGCGTCGTGCCCGCGACATCGCTGACGATGACGCGCTCCTCGCCGAGGAGCGCGTTGACGAGCGAGGACTTGCCGACGTTCGGACGGCCGATGACGGCGATGCTGATCTCATCCGACTCCTTTTCCTCTTCTGCTCCTTCGGGAAAGAGCGCCACGAGAGCATCGAGCAGATCGCCGAGGTTCATGGCGTTCGTCGCAGAAATCGGCACGGGATCGCCGAGGCCGAGGTTGTAGAACTCGTAGACGTCCGCCTCCTGTTTGGGCGAGTCAATCTTGTTCACGGCCAAGAGCACGGGCTTCTTCGTCGTGCGCAGCATCTTGCCGACTTCCTCATCGGCAAGCGTCAGACCCGCGCGTCCGTCGACGAGGAAGAGGATGACGTCCGCCTCCTCCATGGCGATCTGCGCCTGCTGGCGCATCGAGCGCAGAATGACGTCGCTAGCAGCAAGCTCGATGCCGCCCGTATCGATCATCGTGAATTCCTTGCCAAGCCATTCGGCGTCAAGGTAGATGCGGTCGCGCGTGACGCCCGGCAGGTCGTCGACGATGGACACGCGCTTTTTGCCCAGTTTGTTGAAGAGCGTGGACTTTCCCACGTTCGGCCGTCCTACGATCGCTACGATCGGCTTGCTCATTCCATCCTCTCCTTTTCCTCTTTCCTCGGTTTTGTATACGCTGCGTTGCTCTGCCACATATAGGTCGTCTCATCGTCCGCCACGCCGCGATAATGCTCCCAATCGAGAAGGGCGCGTGCGAGATCCCTGCCGCCCTGCGCCGTCTCGACGCGAAGGTGCGGCACGGCACGCCGGAACGCTTCGAACGTCATATCGTCGAGCAGGAGGTTCTCGCCCGTGCGCAGGGCACATTCCGGCACGATGACGCCATGCGGCGCAACGGGCAGAGCGACAAGAGCGTGGAGCATGTCCTCACCCGTCAGAAGCCCTGAGACGTTGACCGACCTGCCGAAGTAATCGTTTTCCACGCCGAGGCAGTCGACGTGAAGTCCGGGCACGGAAAGCTCCGCCATGAGCTTTTCAAAAAGCGGTACGACCGATGTGCCCGAAAGGATCACGAGACGCAACGGCCTTTCATATCCCTTGGAGGCAGGCAGTTGCCGCAAAGCGTTCTGCCATTCCTCGATGAAGCTTCGCGCCAGCCCGATGCCGTTGTCGAGCTGCGGAAAACCGTCGTATTCCTCCACGGGCGGCACAGGAAGACCCGCGAGAAAGTAGAATTCATCGCCGAGGTAGACGAAGCTCCTGCCCGTCTCCTCGCGCGCACGTCTCTGCCAAACCTCAATCTGGCGGATGACGGCGGCCGCGCCCTCGCGGTCGAACATCTGCAGCGGATAGCAGCCCTCGCGAAAGCGCGTGAGGCCGACGGGCACGATGGCGAGCGAAAGAGCATGCGGCCGCCTGACCATCAATTCCTCCACCGTGCGATCCAGCTCCTTGCCGTCGTTGAGTCCCGGGCAGAGCACGACCTGCGCGTGATACTCGATGTCCGCCGCCTCCAAGCGATCGAGATGGTTCGCGATCTCAGCCGCCCGCCTCGTGTTGAGCATGGCGGCGCGCAAAGCGGGATTCATCGTATGAACGGAAACGAAGAGCGGCGACAGATGGTAGCGCTCGATGCGCTGAAAATCCTTTTCGCGCATATTCGTCAACGTGACGAAGTTGCCATAGAGGAAAGACATGCGGTAATCGTCATCTTTGACCGACAGGCTCTGCCTCATGCCAGGCGGCACCTGATCGACGAAGCAGAAGTAGCAGCGGTTGCCGCACGAACGTATGCCGTCAAAAACGGCAGAGGCGAACTCTGCGCCGAGTTCCTCGTCATAGTCCTTGTCGAAGGCGAGCACTTCCCGCTCGCCGTCTTCATGTTCGACAAGAAGCTCGATCTCCTCTTCGGCGAAGGCAAAGCTCAGATCGATGATGTCGCGCAGCTCCTGTCCGTTGACGGCGAGGATCTTGTCTCCTGCCGCAAGCTCCAATTCTTCCGCCAGACTCCCCGGCGCCACGCGTATGATTTCCCCTGACAACATGCTCTTCCTCTGACTTTCCTAGGGCAGCGCCCCGCTGTGACGAACAAGGGAGTGATGAATATTCATCACTCCCCGACTTCTTACTTATTCAGCTATGAGGCCTGACCCTTCAGTCTTCGCCGGACTCTTCATTGGTAAGAGGCTCATCCTTGTAATAGGAAGCGTCCGAAATCTCGGCATCGCGCTGCGCCCTCGTGATGGAGAGCGAAATGCGCTTGCGCTTCATGTCGATGTGCAGGATCTTGACCTTCACGATGTCGCCGAGCTGCACGGCCTCATCGGCACGCGCAATGCGGCGGTCAGCAAGCTCGCCCATCGGAATCAGGCCGTCAAAGCCCGGCTCGATTTCCATGAAAGCGCCAAAATCCGTGAGCTTGATGATCTTGCCCTTGATGTGCGTGCCCTCCGTATAGCGCTCCGCCTTGTCGAGCCACGGGTCGCGCATCGTGTCCTTGACGGACAGCGAGATGCGCTTCGTCTCGGGATCGAAGTTCTTCACATAGACATCGACCTCATCGCCGACGGAGAGGACATCGGACGGCTGCTTCACGCGATGCCATGCGAGATCCGAGATATGTGCGAGACCGTCGACGCCGCCGATGTCGATGAAAGCGCCGTACTCGACGAGCCGCTTGACCGTACCGCGGATGATCTGCCCGACTTCAAGCTTCGAGAAGACCTCTTCCTGCTTCTTCTCGCGCTCCTTCTCCAAGAGGCTGCGGCGTGAAAGAACGAGACGCTGCTTGCGGATGTCGATCTCGATCGGCAGGGCTTCCACCGTCTGACCGACGTAGATGGAAAGATCCTTGACGAAGTGAAGCTCCATCTGCGATGCGGGAATGAAGCCGCGCAGACCGCTGACGGATGCGACGAGACCGCCCTTGACGACCTGCGTGACCTGCGCCTGCACGGTCTTTCCTTCCTCCTTCAGCGCCTCGATCTCTTTCCATGCGACCATGCGGTCGGCACGAACCTTGGAAACCGTAGCGCCGTTCTCGCCGCCGAGGCTCACGACGAAGACCTCGATCACGTCGTCGACCTGCACGACATCCTTGGCGGAATCCGGCTCGGGCGAGGCAAGCTCCCTCTTCGAGATGGGGATGTCCGCCTTGAGTCCGGCGATGTTGACATAAGCCTGACCGTCATCGACAGCGACGACCGTAGCCTTGACGACATCGTGCTCCCTTACCTCCTGCATGGACTCCTCTTCGGCCTCAAGCAAACTCTTCATGTCTTGTTCTTGCACTTTTGATATACCTCCTTGATAATCCAGTCCGGAGTTGAAGCCCCGGCTGTAATACCAATTTTTTTGATTTTATCAAACCATTCGTCCCGCAGCTCCGCCGCAGTCTCGATATGATAGGTTTGGCATTCCTTGGCGCACAACTGCGCGAGGCGCGTCGTGTTCGCGCTGTTCTTGCCGCCGATGACGAGCATCAGATCCACTTGCCGTGCAAGCTTGATCGCCGCCTCCTGACGCTGATCGGTAGCCGTGCAGATCGTGCGGACGATGCGAACGTCGTTCGACTTGTCCAGCAGATGCAGTACAATCTCCTTAAATTTCGCACCGGAAAACGTCGTCTGCGCGACGATGCCCAAGCGCGCGCACGGCGCAACGGCTTCGGCTTCCTCGATGGAATCCACGACGACGGCATCGCCGCCCGCCCATTCGAAGATGCTCTTGACCTCCGGATGAAGCTTCTCTCCCACGATGACGACAGAATAGCCCTCTCGGAAAAGCTCATGCGCTGTAGACTGTGCTTTCTTCACATGCGGACACGTCGCATCGACGAGGGAAATCCCGCGCTCCTTCGCTTCATCATAGACGAGGGGGCCGACCCCGTGCGAACGTATGATGACCGTTCCCTTCTCCAAATCGGGCAAGGCATTGACCATGCCGACGCCCTCCTCCGCCAGACGCGAAACCATCTGCGGGTTATGGATGATGGGACCGAGCGTGCAGGATGTTCCGTCTGGTGCGGCCTGCTCGCGCGCAAGCTTGATCGCACGCTTCACGCCATAGCAGAAGCCGAGGGACTCTGCCAGAAATACTTCCATATATCTACCACCAAATGTCCAATGTATCGCAGAAGAGCAATTTTTCCCTACTTCTGCAATCTACGCTATATTATAGCATAAAATCAAGCACTTATGCTATCATTTTTTATCATTGCGTAAATTTCATCCATTATTTTTTGTGAAAAATTCTGCAGAGCCTGCTTGTCCTGCTTTTTTCCCTGAAAAATCAAGGGTTTGCCATAGATGACGCGAAACTTCGGCAAAAAGCCGCCATTGGCAAAAACGTGATCGGTGCCGATGATGGCGGCCGGCACGACGGGAGCTTTCGCCATGGCCGCGAGCAGCGCGACGCCAGGTTCCGCCTTCTTCCTCTCCCCATGCCGGCTGCGCGTTCCCTGCGGGAAGACGCCGAGGCAGCGGCCATTCTTGAGTTCAGCAAGCGCCGCCTTGATCGCGCCCCTGTCCGCTGCCCCGCGCTTCACGGGAAACGAGTGACAGCTCCTCAAGATGTAGTCCGCAATGAAGTTAAAAAAAAGTTCCTGCTTCGCCATGTAGCTGACGGGACGCGAGAGAAACGTCGCCAAGAGCGGCGGATCCCAGTTGCTCATGTGATTCGCCGCCAAGATCACAGGGCCTTCTTTCGGCATATTTTCCCTGCCCTCGATCTTGGCACGAAAAACAATGGAAAAGAGCATGGCAAAAGTGATTTTCAACAGAGCGTAAATCATTTGCCGCACCTTTCTACGACAGC
>CAJPRR010000025.1 GCA_905373085.1 uncultured Selenomonas sp. | reverse complement strand
CGATATATCTATCAAGAGCTAAAGCAGCGTGAAATATTTTGCAACGACTCCGTGCATCTTGCCGCCGTCTGTGTCTGGGAGTCGCCGCGCGCCTGCGTGACATACACCGAGGACTGAGCGGATATGGAAGAGAACATCCTTGAGATATTTTCCTCCATACAAGGAGAGGGAAAGTACATCGGCGTCCGTCAAGCATTTCTGCGCTTTGCAGGCTGCAATATCAAGTGCAGCTTCTGCGATACTGCATTTCGGCCTGCCCGTTCCTGTCGCATAGAAGAAATTCCAGGAAGCGGCGAGTATGAAGAACTGCCCAACCCATTGTCGGTTGAGGAAGTTGCTGCAAGAATCCGCTCCTTCGTAGTGCCGGTGCGTCATCATTCCATCAGTCTGACAGGCGGGGAGCCGCTTCTTCATGCCGCCTTCATTCGTGCGCTTGCCTCCGAGGCAAATGCGCCGTTCTTCCTTGAAACGAACGGCACGCTCTATGAAGAGATGGCGAGCATCCTTGATATAATTTCCTACGTCAGCATGGACATAAAATTGCCGAGCGTCACGGGCAAGCCTCTATGGGACGAACATCGTCGCTTTCTGCAGCTGCTGCACAATCATGACGCCTATGTAAAGATCGTCGTCGCGGACAATACTGGCGAAGAGGAGTTTCAAGAGGCAGTACATCTCGTCGCGCACATTGCGCCGCAAATCCTCTTCGTAATGCAGCCTGCAACACCGTTCGGCGGCGTGCATGCGCCAACGGCAAAAAAACTTCTGCATCTGCAAGCAGATGCCGCCGAACATCTGGCCAATGTCCGCGTCATTCCACAGGCTCATCGCATGATGGGGTTGCTCTGACCACGCAATTTTCCGCCTGTACTCATTTTTCAGGTACAGGAGTCCCCTTGTACGTGCGGTACGCTTCCAACATTTCATCTCGCGTCTGCACGCGCGGCCACAATTCTCCGACGGCATTTTCGCGCATGGAAGCAGCTAAATGATGGTAGATTTGCGGATCTTTCTTCTCCCATGAAGAAATCAGATCCTTGACCTCCTGACGCATCGTCGTTCCATCGAGCGGACATGGAGAGGGGATGGGACTGAACCCGTGAACAGCAATCGCGTCACGTATTTCCGATTCACGGAAATAGACGAGCGGACGAATGACTGTGATGCCGGAGCGGTCGAGATACGTCTTGGGCGTAAACGTATGAATCTGCCCCGAATACAAGATCCCCATGAGCAAGGTTTCCACCGCATCGTCATTGTGATGCGCATAAGCAACCTTGTTGCATCCGTGTTCCCGTGCATAGCGATTGATCGCGCCGCGCCGAAAAAATGCGCAGGTAAAGCAAGGATTCTTTTCCGGCATCTCCTCTATGGTGCCGGCTATGTTCACCGAAACAGTTTCAAAAGGAATGGAAAGGCTCTTGCAAAAAGAAGCGATGCGCTCAACTGGAAAATCTTCCGTGAATTGCGGATCAATCGTCAAGGCGCAAAGAGAAAAATTCTTCTTCATGCGCTTTTGCAGGATAGCTAGCGCATACGCAAGAAATATACTGTCCTTGCCGCCGGAAATGCCGATCAGAATGCGATCGCCATCTTCGATCAGCTGAAACTCGACGACAGCTCGCATAAGCTTGCTGAAATAAAATTGCGGAATATTGTGCACGGCAGGATCTCCAATCTGGCCTTTCGCTGGTTACTGTGGAGTAACACTTAAAAAGCCGTATCAAATGTTCCCTATCTTTGCGTATAACCTTAAACTGCCCATTCACGGAAACTGGTTCTCGAGATTCAACTTGCCACACCCTAGATAGATCATCGTCTTGAAATATTCGTCATTTCGGAATCCCCGTGTACGACGCTTGATGTTCTGGCTCAGGTTGTTCATCCCTTCCCGAATGGCATTGGCATACGGATGCTCGAAGTAATGTAAGATCTCTTCCCAGTGATTGCGTATTGTACGGCAAAATTTCTTCATAGACTCAAGCCCAAAAAGAAGCGTGAAGCCGGAACCTTCCTGCGCCCAGGCACTTTCACCGTCTTCACCCCATGCTTTTCACATAGTGGAGGGTGCGTCAAGGGTGCGCTGCGGATTCATTTTTGCGGCGAAGTATGCTATACTTGATGCGTTGCCGCCCCTAGACATGGCAATGGAAGGGGGGGGATCGATGCTTATGATTACCTTTATTCTCTCCATCTTGGCTGGTGTGATAGCCAATCGCATCAGCAAATGGTTCGATGAGAGGGAGCACGACGGCGACGAGCCTAGGGATTAAGCCCACCTGCAATAAGGGAATAGAAATGCCCCCAAGATGCGACCTTGGGGGCATTTCGTGTACCGATTGTGCTTTTGATTACCTTTGCCACCCATAGTATAGCATATTCGGTTGTTTGTGTGCAAGTCATTCCTGCCGCCTACGGGCGGCTCTTTTTCATGCCCTTTTCGCGTTTCCAGCGTCGGATACTGATCGCGCCTTTTCTTCGGCGTCGATTTCTTCGTCAAGCAAGCGGTGCATTTCGGCGCGTTCGGCGGGCGGAGATCAGCTCCAGTCTATGTCATCCATTTTCACGGTATGCCCTTCCTCTAAATCGCGTTCGGATTCTTTCAGTTGGGCGTATTCGGCAGGCGTGAGCTTTGTAAAATCTGGATCCCATGCGAGGACAAAGCGGCGCAAAAGTTCGTAGGCGAGGCTTTGTTCTGCTTCGGGAAGCGTGTTGTACATGGTCAAGCGATCCTGTTCCGATCAACGGGGATGCTGCATTCATAGAGGTGCTCCGGTGCAATGTCTACATCGTCGCTCCAAATGACCGTGCCGTATGAACCAATGTTGAGAATGCGCAGGATATCCGATGCGATTTCATAGACAATGCGGTATTTCCCGACGCGCAAGCGAAATGTTCCAGGCGGTTGCCCCTGCATTGCTTTTATATCACCTTTGGGTGGCACTTCGAGCAGACCGTTCACGTTCTCTTGGATTCGTCGCTTTGTGATGCGGTCTGCTGCATGGAGGAATTTCAGTGCTTTTCGGGAAAATTGAACGTCAAGGTCATTCCCTTGATTTTCTGTGGTGTTGTCCACTTAGACCACTCCTCATTGAAAGTTCTAACATTTTCCTGAATTTGCGAATGAATACGCTGCTGTTCTTGTTGCGTATCACGGACATCCGCTTGCACTTGTTCCGGCAATAACTTTATAGACATCCTGTTCACCCTCCGTTACGGTGATTATCTCTAACTTGATCCTTGGTATATATATAATCTCCGTTTTTAAAGAATAAAAAGCAACGATTGCTTTCGTTGGCATTTTTTCGATTTCACACAACATCGCTTTGGAACGTAACTGCCTTGCCCATGATGATGCACTCATCGCAGGTTTTGGCAGAGCAGACGATCGGGGCGTATTTGGGGTTTTCGGCTTGGAATACAAGGGAATTCTTCTTCTTGTAAACGCGCTTCAGTGTTGCTTCGCCGTCGATCAACACGGCGGCGATCTCACCGTTTTCAACATCCGGCTGTTTACGGATGAAAACGATGTCGCCATCGTTGATGCGTGCACCGATCATGCTGTCTCCCTTGATTTTTAAGCAAAAATCTGCGTGAACATCTTCCGTGCTTTCGCGATACCCATCAAAGTTCTCCTCTGCGTAGATCGGCGTGCCTGCCGCAATGGTGCCGAGCAGGGGAACCTTTTTCGTTTTGAGCGGGAATATGTTTGGGATGTTGGGAAGGTCAGTAGCGGTTGGTTGCGCGTCCATGGGTTCATTGTAACCCATTAACCATGGCTCATTCACTTTAAGAGCTTGAGCCAGTTTGTATATCTTATCTTGCTTTGGTGTTACTTTCCCCGATAAATATTGACTGATGGCGCTTTTCCCTATGCCAGATTTTCGAGACAGTTCGATTGGCAGCATATTCCTGGCCTTTAGAGCCTCTTTTAAGCGGTCTTGCGTTGTAGCTTGCATAGCCAACTCTCCGTTTCCGATAGTTGATGGTGTTTGTAGTATACCATAAAGCGAAGATGAGTTCAATAAGTTTAATTTGAAAGTTAATTTTTTTGAACGAAACTATTGATTAAATATCAAAGGCGTGTTATTCTATGGATAGTTCAAAAACTTGAACAAGAAAGGTGGGCGAGTTATGGTTTTTGACTATCGCAAGTTACGCGGGCAAATCATAGAGCACTTCGGCACTCAAAAAGCATTTGCTGAGGCGCTAGGGGTATCCACGCGGACACTATCACTGAAGTTGAATAGTTCGAATCCCTTTCACCCAAGATGAAATTGCCAAAGCGATAAACTTGTTGCAAGCCGAGCCGCACGATATTAAGGCTTATTTTTTTACGACGATGGTTCAATAATTTGAACACGCGCCCGCGCGATCCAGCGGGGCGGCGTAGAGAGGGGGTGAGGAAATGGAGATGCGCAGATTTTGTATGAAAGGAAAAAACGACCTGGACGGGTTCTTCGCATGGTGCGCGAAGAAAGGTCTGAGCCGTGAGGCTTTGATGCTTATTCTTGCGTCGGTAGAGCTTGCTACTTCCTGCGAAGCTCTACCAGAGTATCTGCAAGACCCGATATGCTACCGTTCCGTTCGCCGTGCTCAACAAGTTGTGCGAGTATCTCGATTGCAGCGTTAACGACTTGTTTCCGTATATCGCGGAGGCAACAACAAGCAAAGAAAGGGAGAGACTTACGTCATGAAAACTTACTACTGTGTTACATCATCTGTCGATGACCGAGGACGCATGACGGCAGCGGTTACGGAATCCCTGGAGGCTCAGGAGTGCCCGAAGCGCTCCTGCACGTCGACGCGGCGCAAGGACATCTACAAGGACTGGTTCGAGAACCGCAAGGAGGCAGAGGATTTCGCCGATGAGGCTCGGAGCGCATAACAGCCGAAGCCGCCCTCGCAATCCAGCGGGGGCGGCGTAGAGAGGAGGATATTATTATGAGCAAGTGGACGGAAACGCGCGACTCTATCGTTGAGGAATTGAGGAAGGCTGCCATGTCGGAAGAGGCAAAGCAGCGCGTGACGGCGGCAGTTATTGCCGAGGGGCTGCCGGTCATGGAGGTAGCAGTAAAAGGCTATGCCTCCAAGCTGGAAGAGGATGCAAAGCGCGACGAGCGTGCTTGGGTGCGCTGGGGCGAAGGTATTGTGCTTCCCGGACTGCTGCGCGTCGCGATGTGGCTCGTCAAGCTGACCCTGAAAAAGTCGATGGAGGCACAGGGTAAGGGTACGGCAGAACCGGCAGGCGAGCCGGGGAATGCGGCAGTGGGATAACGATCCAGTATTGCAGCCCCGAGGCTTCGGCTTCGGGGCTGTTTTTCTGTCTCCCGTTTTACGTTTTCGTCTCCCGTTCGTCTCCCGTTTATGGGTTTTTACGCTAAAATATGATATAGTATGGATAGCGATAAATTATGATTTCTTTGTTTTATACTTAGGCGTATGCTGTAAGAATCCAGTAAAATCAAGGCTTGAAAGGAATATACATCATGATGGAAAATGACAGGAAAAATGACCTGCCTATCATCCAATGGTATCCGGGCCACATGAAGAAGGCGCGGGAACTGGTGGAGGAGAATCTGAAGCTTGTAGACGTCGTCGTCGAACTGCTCGACGCGCGGATTCCAGCGGCGAGCGCGAATCCCATGCTGCGGGAGATCGTTGGCGATAAGCCGCGCATTGTGGCGCTCAACAAGAAGGATCTGGCGGATGAGAAGATGACGAAGCGCTGGCTGGCGTATTTCCGTGCGCAGAAGCTTCCGACGGCTGCGCTCGATTCTGTGACGGGGAAGGGCATGAAGGAGCTTTTGGCACTCATAGAGAAGGCGGCGAAGTATCGTACGGAAAGGCTGGTGTCGAAGGGGGTTGCGGCACGCAAGGCACGAGTGATGATTCTTGGTATACCGAACGTCGGAAAGTCATCTCTGATCAATCGTCTGGCAGGCGCGGCGAAAGCAAAGACGGCGGACAAGCCCGGCGTCACGCGTGCGAAGCAGTGGATTCGCATCGGGGCGGACGTCGATCTCCTTGACACGCCGGGAATCCTTTGGCCGAAGTTTGAAGATCCTGCGGTCGGACTTAAGCTGGCGTTTACCGGCGCGGTCAATGATGAGATCTACGATTTGGAGAACGTGGCGCACTTGCTTCTCGCGGCTTTGCGGCGCGATCATCCGGAACGCTTGCGAGAACGGTTCAAATTCAAGGAGATGCTTCCTGCGTCTACGGAGGAACTTATGGAGGCTGTCGGGCGTAAGCGCGGCTGTCTTTTGAAGGGCGGGCGCATCAATTTTGAGAAGGTGCAGCACATCCTTCTGTCCGAATTTCGCATGGGGAAGTTTGGCAAGATCAGTTTTGAGGCGCCGCCGACGGAAGCAGCGGAGGAAGTGGACGGCGGTTAATGGATGGAGCAGAAATGACGATAAAAGAATTGGAGCGCCTTTATCATGCGGGGCGGTGGACGGAGGAGCTGCAGGAGCAATGCCGATCGGATTCGCGCACGGGCGTCCGGAAGCTGGTGCATCGTTGGGAGCGGGAGACGCAGGAACGCGCCCGTGTTGAAGCGATGTACCATTATGAATTTCTGGCGCGTGAGAAGGGCTGCACGCTTGTGGCGGGCGTCGATGAAGCCGGTCGCGGTCCCTTGGCGGGACCTGTGGTGGTCGCTGCGGTCATCTTGCCCTTGGGGCTTTTTTTGCCTCATCTGAACGATTCGAAGAAGTTGTCGGCAGCCGTGCGCGAGGAACTTTTCTCCGCCATCATGAAAAGTGCCGTCGCGGTGGAAATCGTGAGCATTTCAGAGAAGATCATCGACGAGAGGAATATTTATCAAGCGACGAAGCAGGGGATGTACGAGGCTGTTTCCGCCCTGCGGCCGCAGCCGCAGCACGTACTGCTCGATGCCGTGCCCTTGAAGCTTCCCATGACGTCTTCTCCCATTGTCCACGGGGATGCAAAGTCGGCGTCGATTGCGGCGGCGTCGATTGCAGCCAAGGTTACGAGAGATCGCCTGATGCTGAAGTACGATGAGGAATATCCGCAGTATGGTTTCAAGAAGCATAAGGGCTATGGGACGGCGGAGCATCTGGCGGCTTTACAGGAGTACGGTTCCTGCCCTATTCATCGAAGGTCGTTCGAGCCGATACGCTCGATGGCGGCAAGGTATTGAAGCAGGAAAGCGCTGATAGATTCAATGATGATTGAGATGGCTTCATTTCTCAGCGTTTCCCTAGAAGATTTCACGGAGGACTCGTTTCATGGCAATGGAAGCAAATGCCGCCAATGCTGCGGGATCTTTGCAGCGCATACAGCGGCCTCAGACGACGGCATCGACAGATGCCGTAACGCGGCGAGGGGACGGCGCTTCGTCCTCACCTTTTGCAAAGGAGACGAATGTCTCCATACGAAATTCCATTGCGGATTTGTCGTCCGTTCTCGGAAGGATTTCTCAAGGGCAGGAGGATTCGGTGGAAGTGTTGCCCGATCATCTGCAGAAGGTGATCCGCAATGTCATGGAAAGCGCTTTTTCGTTGAGTGCGACCTTGGAAGAGGGACTGGGCAGCACGACGGAGAGCCAGCGTTTTTCCTTGGAGCAGCTGGGCACGCTCTCGCGCATGCTCACGCAGCTTGGCGCACTTGCGGAAAAGGGCGTCGAGGTCAGCGATTTCAGTGAGAGCATGCAGACGTTGCTGCGAAATTTGAAATCGCTTCTGACGGCACAGGAGGGTGGAAGTTCCTTGGAACCGGCGCTCTTGAACAAGCTGTCCTTCCAGCTGCTCGACGCCAAGGCACTGGAGGATTTGCCTGCAGCCTTGCAGCAGGCCTTGACGCTTCTGGCACAGGCACAGCCGCAGCGAGGCGCGAGCGAGGCGGATTCCTTCGGTTTCCTGAAGTCCCTCGTGCAGTACTTTATGCCGCGGCCCGGAGAGGAGAGCGCGTCGCCGGTCATGCAGGGGCAGATGACGGCCGAAGACGGTGCGAGTGCTGAGAACGGCGCGAATCCGTCGATGCACGATGCAGGCGAAGGCAATGCGGAGGCATTGCAGCAGGAAGCGGCGGGACAGATGCCGAGAACAGCCGGCAAAAAGACGATCGCCGCACAGCAAGAGACGCCGCAGGAAAATCTTCCGCAGGGCATGTTGGAAGGGGAATCGGCTCATGAGAAAAAAGTTTTGCAGCAGCCCGTGAAGAACGGCGTCGCAGCGCAGCAGGGCGGCAAGGGAACGGAAGCGGGCTTGCCGCAGAATGCTGAGGACGGCGTTTCGGAAAGCGCGCAGCAGCAGAAAGCGCCTGGGCAGGGAAATGCTGCCGAGGGCAAGGGACAGGCGAATGCAGCGCAGGAGCAAAGCGGCGCGCAGCAGCAGAAAGCGCTTGGGCAAGGAAATGCTGCCGAGGGCAAGGGACAGCTGAACGAGCAGGTGATGCGCGGCGCACCGCAGGAGGGCAAGCCGTCCGAGTCGGCAGCGCCGCCTCGGACGGCGCAGGGGACGAATCCGCAGCCGACGAGACGGGAAGGCGCCGTGCAGGATACAGCCCAGGAAAAGCCTATGCAGCAGGGGCGAAATCCTGCCGATGCGCCCGCAAATATGCAGGGAGAGACGAAGTCTGCCGCCGCGCGGCAGACGCCTGTGATGCAGAATACGCCGCAGCTCATGCAAAGTCTGAAGGATACGGCGGCATTCATGCTGAAGAATATGCCGCTCACGGAGAAGGACGCTGCTCTGCTGCGCGATTTTGTCAACAACGGGCAAAAGCTCTTGCCGGACAAGGAAGCGAAGCAGCTGCAGCTCCTCCTGCGCCTCAGTCAGAACAATGTTCCTGCTGCCGTCAATCAGGCTGCCGTGCAGAAGAATCTCGGCGATCTGCCGCGCCTCTGGGCATTCATGCAGCTCTGCGACATGACGGCGGTGAAGGACATGAAGGAGCAGCAGCTCAAGCGAGCGGGCAAGGATGTCGCGGAATTTGCCGCTTCGATGAAGCGTTCTATGGAAGGCGGCAGTCTTTTTCAGACGGACGGCAAGGGCAATGTGCACCGGTCGCTGAATTTCATGCTGCCATTGTATATGGGGGAAGGCGAAAAGCAGAGTTTCCCCGCTTATGCCAATGTCTATGACGAGGAGAAGTATTCGCCCGAGGATGGGAGCATGCACAAGGAAACGTGGCTCAGGCTCTGCGTGCTTACCGACCATATCGGCGCCGTGGAGCTGACTTGCCAGGTATACGACGCGAAGAGCCTCAACATGCGCGTGCTTTTCTCGGAGGCGTCCGCCGTGGAAGAGTTCAAGTCGTACATCCCTGAGTTCAAGGAATCATTTCGTACGATGGCGTTGGAACTGACCGATCTCAAAGTCAGTATAGCGGGTAGTAAAGAATGATGGACACGAGTATGGAAAATAAAGATTTGCCGCTGGAAGAGCGAGACGTTGCCAACCAAAGAGCCGTGGCTTTGCGCTATGAGCCGGAAAGGCAGCAAGCTCCGAAAGTCGTGGCGAAAGGACGCGGTTTCGTCGCGGAAAACATCCTCGCAGCGGCACAGAAAAACGCGATTCCTGTCTACCAGAACAAGTCTCTCGTCAACATGCTGATGGCCTTGGAACTCGACCGCGAGATTCCGCCGGAACTTTACCGCGCAGTGGCGGAGGTTCTCGCCTATGTCTATCGCATAGACAAACGCCATCAGAAGCCGGAGCTGCCGCGGTGACGACGAAGAGGCTTGGCGACCGAGGCGAGGAAGCGGCGGCGCTGTATCTGGAAAAGCGTGGCTGCCGCATATTGGAACGGCAATTTCGTATGAAGACGGGTGAGATCGACATCATTGCTGAGGAAGATGGCACATTGCTCTTCATCGAGGTCAAGACGCGCCATCCGACGCGCTTCGGCGTCCCCGCACAAGCTGTAGGGTATAGAAAGCGGCATCGCATTTTTCGCACGGCCTTCTTGTATGTGCAGAAGTACGGTATGGAAGGGCGACACTGTCGCTTTGACGTCATCGAGGTTCTCGTTATCGGCGAATCCTATACGGTGAATCATTATGAAGACGCCTTTGAGTTTGAAGGCTTTTAGGCAAAGCAATCCTTCTGCGTGCCTGAATGATCAGCGGTAAAACGCATGCCAAGCGCAGACTTTCGTTTCTTATAGGTATAGGCCGGCTCAACGTACTATGGACGCACTTGCCTTATCGTGGAGGAATGTATATAATGGCGACAGGGAGAATTGCCCTTGAAGGCTGATTGAAAAGTCGCTCGAAACTGGTGCAGTCATGCCCGTTCGAGCGGCTTTTTCATGGAAGCAATAGGAGGTACAGTATGAAGGGAACATTTTTCGGCATCGGCGTGGGACCGGGAGACCCGGAGCTTTTGACGGTCAAGGCGATTCGCGCGATGGAGAAGGCGGATGTGCTCATCGCGCCCAAGACGGAGAAGAAGGACGGCAGCGTCGCCCTTTCCATCGCGCGTCCTTATTTGAAAAGGGACATCGAGATCGTTTACCAGGTGTTTCCGATGGTCGCGAACTTTGCTGAATCCACGGAAGCTTGGGAGGAGAACAAGGCAGAGATTCTCGCGCTCTTGGAGGCGGGAAAGAATGTGGCGTTTCTGACCTTGGGCGATCCGATGTTTTACAGCACTTACATCTATGTCTACCGTCTGCTTGAGCATGAGGCAGTGACGATCGAGACGATACCGGGCGTTCCGGCCTTCTGCGCCATCGGCAGCAAGCTCGGCTATCCGATCGTCGAGGGAAACGACATTCTTTCCATCATCCCGGCGACGGCTTCGCCCAAGAAGATCGCCGAGATCCTGCCTGTGACGGACAATGCCGTCCTGATGAAAGTGTACAAGAACTTCCCCGAAATCGCTGATATGCTCAGCGAAAGCGGCTTGGCGAAGGATGCCGTGATGGTGAGCCGCTGCGGCCTGCCCGATGAGGAACGCATCGACGACATCGAGGCGCAGAAGGATAAGAAGGTCAATTACCTGTCGACGATTCTGACGCGGCGCAATGCTTAAGGAGGTCTTGAACATGTGCGGAAATTTTTACAGGGTCTTCGCCCTCGCGCTTTTGCTTGTAGCGCTCACGCTTTTTGCAGGCTGCGGCGCGAAAGAAGCGGCGAAGACGGGGCAGGGCGCGGCTTTTGCCGTAATCAAGGACGATATGGGGCGCGAGGTCACGCTTGAAAAGAAGCCCGAGCGCATCGTCGTGCTGTCGGCGTCGTTCCTTGAGCCGCTTCATGCCGTGGGAGGCGATGTCGTAGGACGTCCCGATTCCAAGACGAAGATGCCCGATTATGCCAAGGACAAGGCGAGTGTCGGCGAGGTCTACCAGATCGACGTGGAGAAGGCGCTGGCTTGTCAGCCCGATCTCGTCATCATCAACAAGGGCATGAATGAAAAGCTTGTATCGACATTTGAGGCAAACAAGATTCCGGCCATCGTCATCGACATGAAAAGCTATGAGGACGTGAAGCGCGAGATCGGAATTTTCGCGCAAGTGACGGGCGAAAAGGAGAAGGGCGAGGCGCTTGTCAAGGAGATGGACGAGAAGATACAAGGCATCCTCGCGCGCGTGCCGAAGGAGAAGAAGCGCGTCGCCATCCTGCACAGCACGGCGCAGGGATTGAGCGTGCAGCTCGACGGCAGTATCGCAGGCTCGATCGCCAAGAGGCTTGGTTGGGAGAATGTGGCGAGCGGCATGACGCCGATGGAGAAGAATCCTGACGCCGCACCTTACAGCATGGAAACGCTCGTCGAGCAGAATCCTGACATCATCTTCGTCACGAGCATGGGCAAGATGGACGAGATCAAGAAAAACATGGAAAAGACGATCGCCGAAAGCCCTGCGTGGCAGAGCATTCCTGCAATTCAGCAGGGAAAACTCTATTACCTGCCGCAGGATCTCTTCCTCCTGAGTCCCGGACTGCACTATCCGGAAGCCTTCGAGATGATGGCGAAGCTCATCTACCCTGAGGTGTTCCCATGAGCAGTGCGGAGGCTGCGAAAACAAGTTTCAGCTCCTTCAAGCGGCGAATATCCCTCGTGGCGGTATTCGCCGCTTTGGCGTGCGTCGGCTTCGTCTTGAGCATCGTGAAGGGATCGGTCGAAATCCCGGCAGCGGAAATATGGCAGACGATCGCAGAGGGCGCCGAGGGAGTGCATGCGCAGATCCTCATGAACATCCGTCTGCCGCGCACGATTGTGGCGGCGCTCGTCGGCGTCCATCTCTCGCTTTCGGGCGCTATCTTGCAGGCAATCATGAAGAATCCTCTCGCCGATCCCCACATCATTGGCATCTCATCGGGAGCGGGACTTGCGGGCATCTTCGTCATGCTCGTCTTCCCCGGCTATGAGGCTCTCGTGACGCCTGCCGCCTTCCTCGGCGCGATGGCGGCTGCCGTCGCCATCTACCTGCTCGCCTGGAAGAACGGCATACGTCCGATCCGCATCATTCTGGCGGGCGTCGCCGTCTCGGCTTTTCTTGGCGCGGGAATCTCCGCTCTGATGATCTTTTACAGCGATCGCGTGCACGGCGCTCTGATGTGGATGGTCGGCGGTCTGTCGGCACGCAGCTGGCCGCAGGTCGACATGATCTTCCCGTATACGATTCTTGGTCTCGTGCTCGCCCTCGCCTTCTCGCGCAAGCTCAATATCCTGCTCCTGGGCGATGAGATCGCGCGAAGTCTCGGTCTTCGCGTCGAGGTCACGCGCCTTTTGCTCACGGCAATCGCGGCGCTTTTAGCGGCGAGCGCCGTCGCCGTCGTCGGACTCTTGGGCTTCGTCGGGCTCATCGTGCCCCATGCGGCGCGACTTCTTGTCGGCTCGGATTATCGCTTTCTGCTGCCTGCGTCCGCGTTCTTGGGTGCGGCCGTCGTGACTTTGAGCGATACATTCGCACGCACCGCTTTCGCGCCCGTCGAACTGCCCGTCGGCATCCTCATGGCTGTCCTCGGTGCGCCGTTCTTCTTGTTTCTGTTGAGGAGGGAGCTTTGATGTCTGTGACGGTTCGTCATCTTTCGGTGGCGCTCGCAGGGAAAACGATCCTCCATGATCTGAGCGTCGAGTTTCCGGCAGGAAAGCGCACGGCGATCATCGGCCCGAACGGCGCGGGAAAGTCGACGCTTCTGCGCGTGCTTGCCGCCTTGAATCCCAAGTATGAGGGTGAGGTGCTGCTGGACGGCACGGACATCCATGCCATCCCTCGAAAATCGTTGGCGAAGCGCCTCGCCATCCTGCCGCAGGGACTTGCCGCTCCGCCCGACCTCACGGTGGAGGCGCTCGTCGACTATGGCCGCTATCCGTACCGCAGCTGGCGCACGATCGGCCGCTCGAAGGAGGATCGCGAGGCTGTCGCACAGGCGCTGGCCGAGACGCGGCTGGAAGCGATGCGCACCCGTCAGGTCATGTCGCTTTCAGGCGGCGAGCGTCAGCGTGCATGGATCGCCATGGCGCTGGCCCGTCAGCCCGAATACCTGCTGCTCGATGAGCCGACGACGTACCTCGACATCGCCCATCAGCTTGAGGTCATGGAAATCATCAAGCGACTCAATCGAGAGCACGCGATGACCGTCATCATGGTGCTGCACGATATCAACCACGCTTTGCAGTATGCGGATGAGATCGCCGTCATCAAGGACAAGCGCATTTTCAGCCGGGGGACGCCGCACGATGTGCTGAACGTCGCGATGCTTGCCGAAGTCTTCGGCGTGCACGCTGACATCTTCACGAACAGTCAAGGAGCACAGGTGCTGTCTCCCGTTTCGCTCGTGCGATAGATAGATGCCGCGTCAGGATTTTGACGGCGATTTGTCGGTTTTGTCAAATTCCCTCTGTAAGATTCCTCCCAGTTATGGTATAATAGCTGGTGAGAACTGGAGGAGGGAATAGCTTGGAAATTCGACAATTAGAATATTTTTGTACGCTCGCCCATCTGGAAAACTTCACGCGCACGGCGGAGGCGCTCCACGTTTCCCAGCCGTCTGTCACGAAGGCGATCAAATCGCTGGAGGCCGAGATCGGCCTGATACTCGTCGACCGTCGGCAGAAGCGCGTGTCCTTGACGATGGAGGGCAAGGCCTTCCTGCTTCATGCGGAGGAGATCATGCAGGCGGTCGAGCGGGCGGAACAGGATATGCTGCGCTTCCGCCCCGATGCGAAGAGGACGGTTCACTTCGGCCTGCCGCCGATGCTCGAAGCGTATCTTTTTCCGGACTTCTTCACGAAGTTTACGGCAGCTCATCCCGACATCAACCTCGATGTCTGCGAATACGTCGACTCCGTAGAGGTCCGGGCGAAGGTGGAGGAGGGGCTGCTCGACTTCGGCGTCGTGCTTGCGCCCGCGGTCAAGACGCATCGCAATGAGATGGCTGTGCTCAAGGACAAGATGGAGCTGTGCCTGCCGCTCGAGCACCCGCTGACGGCGCGTGAGCATGTGGCCGTCGCCGATCTTCGGCGCGAGAAGTTCATCATGCAGCAGCCCAATACGTATCAATACGATACGGTTTATCGAAACTGCGTGGAGAACGGCTTTACGCCCGAGATCCTGCTTTGCACGACGCAGCTCAAGACGATCAAGCAGCTCGTCGCGAACAGCCTAGGCATCTCGATCCTGCCGAATTTCGTGACGCGCAGCGAGACGATCTTTGCGCGTCGTCCCCTCGTGCCCGATATGGAGATCCAGGTCAATCTTTTCTGGAGTCCGCAGAAACGCTTGAGCGAGACGGGGCGCAAGGTCGTTTCCTTCATGGAGAAGTATACGACGACGGATGAGTTCAAGGAGCGTTTTCGCCAGTGAGGCGATGTGGGAAGTATAGGCTGGTGAAAAAGTTTTGCAGTTGAAACGTCTCGAAGCTTACGGCTTCAAATCGTTTGCCGACAAAATCGAGATTGAGTTCCATGCGGGCGTCACGGCGATTGTCGGGCCGAACGGCAGTGGCAAGAGCAACGTCACGGACGCCGTGCGCTGGGTGCTCGGCGAGCAGAATGTGCGTGCTCTGCGCGGCTCGAAGGCCGAGGACATCATCTTTACGGGCAGCGCGACGCGGCGCGCCATGGGCGTCGCGGAAGTCTCGCTCTTCTTTGAGAACGAGGGAGACATGCCCGTCGATTACCGCGAGGTCGTCGTCACGCGCCGTCTCTTTCGCTCGGGCGAGAGCGAGTTCTTCATCAACAAGTCGCGCTGTCGCCTGAAGGACATCGGCAACCTTTTCGCCGATACGGGGCTGGGGCGCGATGGCATGAGCGTCATCGGGCAGAACCGCATCGACGAGGTTCTGAACAGCAAGCCCGAAGAGCGCCGCCTTTATTTCGAGGAGACGGCGGGCATCACGAAGTACCGCAACCGCAAGCGCGAGTCGATGCGAAAGCTTGAGGACATGCAGGGGAATCTCGTGCGCGTCAGCGACATCATGCAGGAGATCGAAGTGCAGCTCGAACCGCTCGCCGAGAGTGCGGCGAAGACGCGCCGCCACGATGAACTGCAGGCGGTCTACAGACGCTGCGCTCTGACGGAGCTTTTCCAGCGCGAGGGTCAGCTCAAGAAGGAGCGTGCAGACAGCGCGGGAAAGAGCGAGGCGGTGCGCGGCGAGGCGCTGGCTGCCGAGACGCAGGTGCGCTTGCTGGAGGTGAAGAAGGAGGAGCTGGGTCAAGCGATTCTCCTTCTGGAAGAAAGACTGCAGGAGCAGGCGGAAAAGAACAATGCGCTGAGGATGCAGATCGAGCAGGCAAACAGCGAGATCGCCATCTTGGAGGAACGCGCGCATCAGCATGACGCCTTGAAGGCGCGTCTTCTCCAGCAGCGTGCAGATTTCGAGGGAGCTGCAGGAGAAGCTGCTGCTGAGAAGCAGCGGCTCTTTGCCGCCGAGAAGGAGCTTATCGAGAAGCATGAGGCGCTTGATGCCGCCATAGCGAAGGATCGCAGTTCGCTCAAGGCTTTGGGCGAGAAGCTGCGCGAGGTCAAGGAGAAGCATCGCACGCTGTCAAACAAGAAGGATGCGGCGCAGCGCGACATGCTCGCGCGGGAAAACGAGCTTCGGCTCATTGAGCATGAGTTGGAAAGGTATTCGACGAGCGGCACGGAACGTGCCGATGAGCTGGAAAGAGCGACAGTGGCAGTTGACGCTCTGGCGACTGAGGCGAAGGCAATCGGCGAAGAGCGACGCCGGCTCGAAGAAGAGCGCAGGGCGTTTGCAGAAGAACGCACGAAGAAGACGCATGAGAAGGAGCATTTGGACGAGAAGCTTCGCACGCTGCTTCATGCGGAGAATCGTACGAAAGAAGAGCTGCATGCAGATGAGAACAAGCTCAAGTTCCTGCGCAACATGCAGGCGTCGTACGAGGGCTTCGCGCGTGCGCCGAAGGCTGTACTGCAGGCGAAGGAGCCGTGGCAGAAAGGCGTGGCGGGCGCCGTCGCCGAGCTTGTTTCCGTGCCGCGAGAGTACATTCGCGCCGTCGAGGTCGCCTTGGGCGGCAGCCTGCAGAATATCGTGACGGAAGACACGGATACGGCGAAGGCCGCCATCGCATTTCTGAAGCGCACGCGCTTGGGGCGCGTGACGTTTTTGC
Organism: uncultured Selenomonas sp.; assembly: GCA_905373085.1. Lineage (GTDB taxonomy): Bacteria > Bacillota > Negativicutes > Selenomonadales > Selenomonadaceae > Selenomonas. The sequence goes on along the minus strand of CAJPRR010000025.1, from coordinate 4,281 downwards.
CGCTTTCGACGCTCGTCGTGCGCCGCTCGCAGGATGAGGCAGCGAAGAGGGAAGCGGGCGCCATCGGCTTCGCCAATGAGCTGGCCGGCGCGGATGCGAAGTACCGGAAGGTTGTGGACTTCCTGCTGGCTCGCACGCTCGTCGTCGATACGCTCGATCACGGCCTCGCCATCGAAAAAAAGATGGGCTGGCGACTGCGCATCGTGACGCTTGACGGCGAATTGCTGAACCCCGGCGGCTCTCTTTCGGGCGGCGGCAGACAGGGGCAGGAGACGAGCTTCCTCAATCGCGGCGGTGAGATCGAGCGCTTGGAAGAGAGTGTGGCGGACGCAGGCGAGAAGCTTGCCGCGCTTCTTGAGGAGCGCACGCTTGCCGAGAAGGCGGCGAGGGAAATCGCCGAAGAGCTGGAAGGCATTGCCCGTGCCTTGCAGCGCAAAGAGGTGCTTGCAGCAGAATTGCGCGTCAAGGATGAACGCATCGCCGAGGCGCGAAGAGAGAAGGAAGAGGCGCGAGGGACGCTCAAGAAGCTTGCCGAAGAGGCCGATCTGACCTTCGCCAAGGCGCAGACGAAGAAGAACGACGCCGTGCAGCAGGCGAAGGCAGCGCGCCGTCTGTACGAGAAGATGGAGCGCGAGGCAAGGGCGAGCGAGGAAGAACTTGACGACCTTGAGCAGGATGCTGACGACCTCGGCAAATATATCAACGAGAGGGAGCTGAAGCGTGCCGTCCTTGAGCAGGAGAAGATCCGTGCGCGCGAGCAGGCGCTCTTGAAGGAGAGGGAAGAGGCACGAGCGAAGGAGCGGGCGGAAGAAACGCGCAGGGAAGAAGCCGCGCTGGATGAAGAGCTGGGCAAGGGCGGCACGAAGCGCGAGGAAATCGCCGCGCGGGTTGCCGCTTGGCAGGAAAAGCATGCCGAGGGAAAAGCCGCCTACGATAGGCAGTATCAGGAAAAGCTGGAACGTCATGCGGAAAGCCAAGAGAATGACAAGGCGGCGAGGGCAGCAGGACAGCGGCTCTCAGAGATGCAAAACAAGCTGCATCAAATGGAAATTGCCGCCGCCGAGGTGAATGTGAAGCTCGAACAGGCGCAGGCGGAACTTTTGGAGCAATATGGGCATACATGGGAGACAGCAGCGGAAGAGGCGCTCGATCTGAGGGGCGCGGAACTCAAGAAGAAGATGCAGGACATCTCCCGTGCTCTCGAAGAACTCGGCCCCGTCAACCCAAACGCCATCCGCGAGCATGAAGAGCTTTTGGAGCGCCATGAATTCATGGGAAAGCAGGCGGCGGATCTCGAAGCCGCACGCGAGAATCTCATGGCGATGATTCATGAGATGGACGTGACGATGACGCGCCGATTCAAGGAAGCGTTCGGGGAGATTCGCGGCTATTTCTCTGACATCTTCGTGAGACTCTTCGGCGGCGGCAAAGCGGAGCTTTTTCTGACCGACGAAAAGGACGTTCTCCATGCGGGCGTGGAAATCGAGGTGCAGCTGCCGGCGAAGAAGCGGCAGAATCTTTCCGTGCTCTCGGGCGGTGAGCGTGCCCTGACGGTCATCGCTCTGCTCTTTTCCTTTTTGCGCTACCGCCCCGCGCCTTTTTCCGTGCTCGATGAGATCGACGCGCCGCTCGATGAGGCGAATGTTGCTCGCTTCGGCAAGTTCCTCGGCGAATTTGCCGAGAATACGCAGTTCATCGTCGTCACGCACCGCAAGGGGACGATGGAAGCGTCCGACTTCATGTACGGCATCACCATCGAGGACGCGGGCGTGTCGCGCGTTCTTTCCGTGCGACTCGACGAAGCGATTTGAGGGGCACGCTGATAAATGGGAGGTACTATGGGATTTTTTGACCGATTGAAAAAGGGACTGGCCAAGACGCGAGAGACCTTTACGAACAAGATTGAAAAGCTCATCATCGGCTACGCTGATATCGACGACGATCTTCTCGATGAGCTGGAGGAAACTTTGATCATGTCCGACGTCGGCGTAAAGACGACGGAAAGGCTCATGGCGGACGTGCGAAAGGGCATCAAGAAGAAAGACATCAATACGCCGGAAGATTTGAAGCCCTTCCTCGCTGAGAAGATTTCCGAAATCCTCTCGACAGGTTCGGACGAAACGCGCATCGCTGCGGCGGGGCCGACGGTTCTCCTCGTCATCGGCGTCAACGGCGTCGGCAAGACGACGACGATCGGCAAGCTCGCCGCCTATTACAAGGAGCAGGGAAAATCCGTCATGCTCGCAGCTGCCGACACCTTCCGTGCCGCCGCCATCGACCAGCTGCAGATCTGGGGCGACCGCACGGGGGTTCCCGTCATTCGCCACGAGGAAGGATCCGATCCCGCTGCCGTCGCCTTCGATGCGGTCAAGGCGGCGAGGGCGCGAGGAGTCGACATCTTGATCATTGATACGGCGGGGCGGCTGCATACGAAGTCGAATCTCATGGAAGAGCTGAAGAAGATCCATCGCGTGATCCGGCGCGAGATTGCCGAGGCGCCGCATGAAACGCTGCTCGTTCTCGACGCGACGACAGGACAGAATGCAATCAGTCAGGCAGATCTCTTCCAAAAAGCGGCGGCGATCACGGGCATCGTTCTGACGAAGCTCGACGGCACGGCGAAGGGCGGCGTTATCATCGGTTTGAAGTCGGAGCTGTCCCTGCCCGTGAAATGGGTCGGCGTAGGCGAGGGCGTCGACGATCTGCGTCCGTTCATCGCCAAGGATTTCGCGCGCGCCCTCTTTGGGTTGGAGGCGCAATGAATTTTTGCAAGACGAGCAGGCAAACGTATTTTCGCTATGGAAAATGATTTGACATTGCAGGACAACTATAATAGAATTGTACTGCTATAGGCAAGATACATTTAGGAGGACATCGGACGAAAATGAGTGTGAATGAAAAGTTGAGGAATATCGCGATCATCGCCCACGTCGATCATGGAAAGACGACGCTGGTGGACGCCATGCTGCGGCAGAGCCATATTTTCCGCTCGAACGAGCAGGTGGCGGAGCGCGTTATGGATTCCGGGGATTTGGAGCGCGAGCGCGGTATTACGATTCTTTCCAAAAATACATCCATCCTCTACAACGGCGTGAAGATCAACATCGTCGATACGCCGGGTCATGCGGATTTCGGCGGCGAGGTGCAGCGCGTGCTCAACATGGTGGACGGCGTGCTGCTGCTCGTCGACGCCTTCGAGGGTCCGATGCCTCAGACGAAGTACGTCTTGAGGAAGGCGCTTGAGCAGAAGCTCAAGCCCATCGTCGTCATCAACAAGATCGACCGCCCCGATCAGCGTGTCGACGATGTTTATGATGAAGTGCTCGAACTCTTCATGGAGCTTGACGCTGACGACGAGCAGTTGGATTTCCCGTGCATCTACGCAACGGCGCGCGAAGGCATTGCGAAGTACAACATGGAAGACGAGAGCGACAACCTCGTTCCCCTGCTGGAAACCATCATCAAGGACATCCCTGCGCCCTCGGGCGACGCGGACGGTGCGCTGCAGATGATGGTCACGACGCTCGAAGCCGATGAGTATGTCGGCAAGGTCGCCGTCGGCAGGATCATCCGCGGCAGCGTGAAAGCGAACCAGAGCGTCGCCCTTCTGAGCGGCGATCATGAATCGAAGGCGCGTATCGGCAAGATTTTCGTCTATGAGGGACTGAAGCGCGTCGAGGTGCCCGAGGCGCAGATGGGCGACATCGTTGCGCTGACGGGTCTCGGTGATGTCAGCATCGGCTATACGGTGGCGGATGCGGAGAATCCCGAAGCCCTGCCGACGATCAACATCGACGAGCCGACGCTCTCCATGACCTTCGGCGTCAATACGAGTCCCTTTGCGGGCAGGGAAGGGCAGTTCGTGACCTCGCGCCATCTGCGCGACCGTCTCTTCAAAGAAGTGGAGACGAATGTCAGCCTGCGCGTCGAGGAGACGGATTCCGCCGACGTCTTCAAGGTATCGGGACGCGGCGAACTGCACCTTTCCATCCTTATCGAGACGATGCGTCGTGAAGGCTATGAACTTCAGGTCGGCAAGCCCGAGGTCGTTTACAAGACGATCAACGGGCAGAAATGCGAGCCGATGGAAAATTTGACGGTCGAGGTTCCTCAGGAGTATATGGGTGCGGTCATGGAATCTCTGGGCACGCGCAAGGCGGAGCTTTCCAATATGGCGGAGGTTTCAGGCTACATGCGCATGGAGTTCGTCATTCCCGCACGCGGCCTCATCGGCTTCCGCTCGGAACTTTTGACGAATACGAAGGGCAACGGCATCATGAA
>CAJPRR010000024.1 GCA_905373085.1 uncultured Selenomonas sp. | reverse complement strand
GCGGCGAATCGCCCAAAAATAGCGGCGAAGAGTCCGAAAATTGACTTGACGCTAAAGCGTCGAAGTGGTATTCTTTAGCTTAGGATATAATTGTCGCATAGTAGTACGATAAGCCTCAGTTATCTCATTTTCGCGCGATAGCGATAAGCTATCACGCAGAAACGGACGTGGGGCAAGCTCGGCTGCGGCGGCAGTTCATCATCGGGAGCATTGCTTTCTCAAAGAGAGAGGCGGCTTCCTTACATTACACGGGCCGGATGGCCTTGTGAGGGAGGATGTATTGAATGATTGAGATCTCGGATCGCGTACGCAACAAAGACCTGCAGGCGAGGATCGTGACCGCGGAGGAAGCGGCGGCCTTCATCAAGCCGGGCATGAGCATCGGCATGAGCGGTTTCACGGCTTCCGCCTATCCGAAGGCCATTCCGCTCGCCTTGGCCGAGCGCATGAAGAAGGAACCCTTCACCGTCGATATCTGGACGGGCGCCTCGACCGGCCCGGAGCTTGACGACACGCTTGCCGCCGTCCACGGCATCAAGAAGCGTCTGCCGTACCAGACGGACAATATCCTCAGGAGCGAGATCAACGACGGCTCCGTCGACTATCTCGACCTCCATCTGAGCGAGTCCGCGCAGCTCGCACGCGTCGGCTACCTCGGCAAGCTCGACCTCGCCATCGTCGAGGCCGTCGCCATCACGGAAGAGGGCAACATCATCCCCTCGACGTCGCTCGGCAACGCCGCCTCCTATGTGCAGCAGGCCGACATCGTCATCGTCGAGGTCAACACGACGCAGCCCTTGGAGCTTGAGGGCATGCACGACGTCTATGTGCCGCTCGACCCGCCGAATCGTCTGCCGATTCCCATCGTGCAGGCGGACGACCGCGTCGGCACGCCGTTCATCCCGTGCACGCCGGACAAGATCAAGTACATCGTGCCGTGCGACATCAAGGATGGTACGCGCGACCTCGCGGCAATCGACGAAAACTCGAAGAAGATGTCGCACTTCACGCTCGAATTCCTCAACGCCGAGATTAAGGCGGGCCGCATGCCGAAGAACCTGCTGCCGCTGCAGTCGGGCGTCGGCAACGTCGCGAACGCCGTCATGGCGGGCTTCGTCGACTCCGACCTCGAAGACCTCACGGTCTACACCGAGGTCATCCAGGACGGCATGCTCGACCTCATCGACGCGGGCAAGCTGAACTTCGCCTCGGGCACGGCCTTCTCGCCCTCGCCGGCGGGCATGGAGCGCTTCTACAAGGATGTCGAGAAGTACAAGAAGTACCTGTTGCTGCGTCCGCAGGAAATCTCCAACAGCCCGGAGGTCGTCCATCGCCTCGGCGTCATCGCCATGAACACGGCTCTTGAAGTCGACATCTATGGCAACGTGAACTCCACGCACGTCACGGGCACGAAGATGATGAACGGCATCGGCGGCTCGGGCGACTTCGCGAGAAACGCCTTCCTGACGATCTTCTACACGCCTTCCGTTGCGAAGAACGGCGCGATCTCGTCCGTCGTCCCCATGTGCTCGCACGTCGATCATACGGAGCACGACGTCGACGTCATCATCACGGAGCAGGGCATCGCCGATCTGCGCGGTCTTGCGCCGAGGGCGCGTGCGCTGGAGATCATCAACAACTGCGTGCATCCCGACTACAAGCCGGTGCTGCTTGACTATTACAAGAGAGCCGTAGAGGCCACCAAGCATGCACATACGCCGCACATCATCAAGGAAGCGCTTTCCTTCCATGAGAAGTTCATCGAGACGAAATCCATGAAGTAAGGCGCAGACTCCATTTTTTGAACGGATCGGAAATCGTTTGGGGAAAAGGAAGCGGCAACAGACCGCCCGGACTTCTGCGGCAAAGACACGCAGGAGGCGGGCGGGTGCGCCGTCTTCCCGAAATCCCTGACAGGAGGACAATGATATGAGCAATGAGAAAATCCAGGCCGAGTTGGAAAAGTACGAGGCTGACCTGAAAAAGACCACCGCGAAATTCCCTCTGCGCCCGCACATTCCCGAGCAGGGACTCTACACGCCGCTCGATGTCGAAGGCATGGACTACGACGAACTCGGCGTTCCGGGCCAGTTCCCCTACACGCGTGGCGTGCAGCCTACGATGTATCGCGGCCGCTTCTGGACGATGCGCATGTACGCCGGCTTCTCCACAGCCGAAGAGTCCAACAAGCGTTACCGCATGTTGATTGAGACGGGAGCGTCGGGCCTCTCGTGCGCCTTCGATCTGCCGACGCAGATCGGCTACGACTCCGACGATTCGATCTCCGAAGGCGAGGTCGGCAAGGTCGGCGTGGCGATTGATTCGCTCGCTGACATGGAGACTCTCTTCGACCAGATCGATCTCGGCAAGGTCTCGACGTCCATGACGATCAACGCCCCGGCTTCCGTGCTTCTGGCGATGTACATCGCCGTTGCCGAGAAGCAGGGCGTGCCCGCAGATCAGCTCACGGGCACGATTCAGAACGACATCCTCAAGGAGTATGCGGCTCGCGGCACCTACATCTTCCCGCCGCGTCCGTCCATGCGCCTCATCACCAACATCTTTGCTTACTGCTCGAAGAACGTGCCGAAGTGGAACACCATTTCCATCTCGGGCTACCATATCCGCGAAGCCGGCGCCACGGCTGCCCAGGAGATTGCCTTTACGATCTCCGACGGCATCGCCTACGTCAATGCCGCCATCGAGGCGGGACTCAACGTCGACGACTTTGCGGGCCGTCTCTCCTTCTTCTGGAACGCGCACAACAACGTGCTCGAAGAAGTCGCGAAGTATCGTGCATCCCGCCGTATATGGGCGAAGATCATGCGCGACCGCTTCGGCGCGAAGAAGGACAAGTCCATGAAACTTCGCTTCCATACCCAGACTGCAGGCTCCATGCTCACGGCGCAGCAGCCGGACAACAACATCGTCCGCGTCGCGCTGCAGACGGCGGCAGCCGTCATGGGCGGCACGCAGTCCCTCCACACGAACTCCCGCGACGAAGCGCTCGCGCTTCCGACGGAAGAGTCCGTCTCCATCGCTCTGCACACGCAGCACATCGTTGCGCATGAGAGCGGCCTCGCCGACGTCATCGATCCTCTGGCAGGCTCCTACTACGTAGAGGCCATGACGAACCGGATCGAGAAGGAAGCGATGGAGTACATCAAGAAGATCGACGAGATGGGCGGCGCTGTCGCTGCCATCGAGAAGGGCTACATCCAGAAGGAAATCCAGGACAGCGCTTATGCCTGGCAGATGGATGTCGAGTCCGGCGCTCGCGTCATCGTCGGCGTCAACAAGTATCAGAAGGAAAACGAGGAGCCGCCGAAGGATCTCCTGAAGGTCGACGCCTCCGTCGGCGAGAAGCAGAAGAAGCAGCTCGCCGAGGTCAAGGCGAAGCGCGACAACGCAGCTGTGAAGTCCGCGCTCGAAGCCCTCAAGAATGCGTGCGAGGATGAGAAGGAAAACCTCATGCCGCACATCCTCACGGCTGTCAAGACGTATGCGACGCTCGGTGAAATCTGCGGCGTCATGCGCAGCGTCTTCGGCGAATACGAGGCTCATACGTCCCTGTAATTCGCAGGTTTTTTGGGGAAAAGCCGTCCGTTTTTCGGACGGCCGCCCCCTGTGTTCCTTTCTCTACTTGGATCTGGAGGTAATTTCAAATGGCAAAAATCAGGGTATTGGTAGCAAAACCGGGCTTGGACGGTCATGACCGCGGCGCGAAAGTCGTCGCACGCGCTCTTCGTGACGCAGGATTCGAGGTCATTTACACAGGCCTTCGCCAGACGCCGGAGCAGATTACGGAAGCAGCTCTGCAGGAAGACGTCGATGTCATCGCGCTGAGCATCCTCTCGGGCGCTCATCCGCATCTCTTCCCCAAGGTTGTCGAGCTTGTGCGCGGCAAGGGCATGACGGACACGCTGATCATCGGCGGCGGCGTCATTCCCGAGACGGACATCCCCGCACTCAAGGAGGCGGGCATTGCCGCCGTCTTCACGCCGGGCACGCCGACGGGTGACATCGTCGATTTCATCAACGAGCATGTGAAGAAATGATGCAGGAAGGCTGGCAGCAGTTCGTCCGCCGCCAGCCTTGCTTTCGGTCGTATTATGCACGAAATTTCGAGAAACTCAGTGTTTTTCGAGATTTTCCGGAACAATGGCATAGGTGGTGCATTCCATGGACATAGCCAAGGAACTCCTGCAAGGAAACCGCCTCGCGCTTTCGAGAGCCATCACGGCGATCGAGAACGAGGCAGAAAATGCCATCGACATCATGAAGGCGCTCTACCCGCACACGGGTCACGCCTATGTGCTCGGCATCACGGGGCCTCCGGGCGCCGGCAAGAGCACGCTGACGGACAAGATTGCGAACGAATACCGCAAGCAGGGCAAGACCGTCGGCGTCATCGCCATCGACCCGACAAGCCCGTTCTCGGGCGGCGCCATCCTGGGCGACCGCATCCGCATGGCGAGTCTCGCGATGGACGAGGGCGTATTCATCCGCAGCATGGGAACCCGCGGCAGTTTGGGCGGCCTCTCGCACAAGACGGCGGACGCCGTCAAGGCGATGGACGCCTTTGGCAAGGACATTATTTTCGTTGAGACCGTCGGCGTCGGACAATCCGAAGTCGACATCGTTCGGGCAGCCGATACGACGATGGTCGTATTGATTCCCGGCATGGGCGATGACATCCAGGCCATCAAGGCGGGCGTCTTGGAGATCGGCGACGTGTTCGCCATCAACAAGGCGGATCTTGACGGCGCGGACAAGCTCGTGCGCGAGATCAACATGATGCTCGATTTGGACGGCGTGATGAAAGACTGGCGTCCGCCCATCGACAAGGTCATAGCAAACCAACAGATCGGCGTCAAGGAGCTTGTCGCATCCGTCGACAAGCACCGCGCCTACATCGAGGAGAAGGGGATTCTCGCCGAGCGGCGCACGAAGCGCACGAAGGACGAGATGATCGACATCCTCGAAAGCAGCATCGGCTCGTACGTCAAGGGCAAGGTCGTCGATTCGGGCAAGCTCGACGCGTTCGTCGCCGACATCAAGGCAGGCAGGACAGATCCCTACACCGTCACGCAGAACATCATGAAAAACATGCTCAAGTGACGGAGGGCTTTTCTATATCACCATTTCTTAGGAGGTAATCCACATGTTCAAAGTTTTGGGTGTAGACCACATCGGCATTGCTGTCAACGATCTCGACGAGGTCGGCAAGTTCTGGACGGAGCAGCTGGGCATCCCCTGCACGGGCAAGGAAGTTGTGGCAGAGCAGAAGGTCGAGACGAGCTTCAACCCGACGCCGAACGGCTCGGAGATCGAGCTTCTCGCGGCGACCGAGCCGACCAGCCCGATCGCGAAGTTCATCGAGAAGAACGGCGGCAGGGGCGGCATCCAGCACATCGCTCTCCGCGTAGACAACATCGAGAACGCGATCGCCGACCTCATGGCGAAGGGCGTGAAGATGATCGACGAGAAGCCGCGCTACGGTGCGGGCGGCGCTAGAATCGCCTTCCTCCATCCGAAAGCCACGCACGGCGTCCTCCTCGAAATCTGTGAGCACGAAGACCGCTGAACCCTTCCCGCTCATCCTGCGCCTGTGCGTACAGGTGAGCGGAAATGAAAGGATCGGGCTTGACCGCCCGGACTTTCATAAGGTAATATAAGAGAAGATTCGACATAGAGGAGGAAGAGTATGGCTACAGTTCAGGAAAAAATCGCCCTCATGCACGCCAAGAAGGAGCACATCCGACTGGGCGGCGGACAGAAGCGCATCGACAAGCAGCACGAAAAAGGCAAGATGACGGCTCGCGAGCGCATCGAGAAGCTTTTCGACGAGGACACCTTCGTCGAGCTTGACATGTTCATGAAGCATCGCTGCACGAACTTCGGGCAGGACAAGAAAGAACTGCCGGGCGAGGGCGTCGTCACGGGCTACGGCACGGTCGACGGCCGCCTTGTCTACGCGTTCGCGCAGGACTTCACGGTCGAGGGCGGCTCCTTGGGCGAGAAGCACGCGCACAAGATCTGGAAAGTCATGGATCTCTCGATGAAAATGGGCGCTCCTTGCATCGGCATCAACGACTCGGGCGGCGCACGCATTCAGGAAGCCGTTGACGCGCTTTCGGGCTATGCGGGCATCTTCTACCGCAACACGGCGGCTTCGGGCGTCGTGCCGCAGATCTCCGTCATCATGGGACCGTGCGCGGGCGGCGCCGTCTACAGCCCGGCCATCACGGACTTCATCTACATGGTCAAGAACACGAGCCAGATGTTCATCACGGGACCTGCCGTCATCAAGTCCGTCACGGCGGAAGAAGTCACGGCGGAAGCCTTGGGCGGCGCCATGACGCACAACTCGGTCTCGGGCGTCGCGCATTTCGCGGCGGAGAACGAGGACGACTGCATCGAACAGATCCGCTACCTGCTCTCCTTCCTGCCGAGCAACAACATGGACGACGCGCCGATTGTCGAGACGGGCGACGACCCGTCGCGCATGGACGAGTCCTTGAACACGGTCATTCCGGACAACCCGAACGCGCCGTACAACATGAAGGATGTCATCCGCAGCATCGTTGACAACGGCGAGTTCTACGAAGTGCATCAGTATTTCGCGACGAACATCATCACGTGCTTCGCACGCTTCGACGGCCGCTCTGTCGGCATCATCGCGAACCAGCCGAACGTCATGGCAGGCTGCCTCGACGTCAACGCCTCCGACAAGGCGGCGCGCTTCATCCGCTTCTGCGATGCGTTCAACATCCCGCTCGTCAACCTCGTCGATGTTCCGGGCTTCCTGCCGGGTGTCGGTCAGGAGCACACGGGCATCATCCGCCACGGCGCGAAGATGCTCTACGCCTACAGCGAGGCGACGGTGCCCAAGGTCACGGTCATCACGCGCAAGGCGTACGGCGGCTCCTACATCGCCATGTGCTGCCGCGAACTCGGCGCGGATCAGGTCATGGCATGGCCTTCGGCGGAAATCGCCGTCATGGGTCCTGCGGGCGCGGCGAACATCATCTTCCGCAAGGATCCCGACAAGGATCAGAAGACGGCGGAGTACGTCGAGGAATTCGCTACGCCGTACAAGGCGGCGGAGCGCGGCTACGCCGACATGGTCATCGAGCCGAAGGAGACGCGCCCCTATGTCATCACGGCGCTGAACGCTCTTGCCTCGAAGCGCGAAATCGGGCCGGCGAAGAAGCATGGCAATATTCCGTTGTAATCGGGAGGTTCACTTATGCAAAATGCAAAAGACGTCAAACCTGAGGTCGCTGCGGCCATCGCCGCAGCCGTCCAGATGATGGTTGGCAATAAAGTCGTTGCCGTCAAGATCAAGCGCAACGACGCATGGGCAATGGCGGGTCGCCAGAGCATCCATTGAGGAAGACGTAAGCGAAAACAAATTGAAGACTTGGAGGAATTTACAATGAAAAAGTTCAACATCAAGGTCAATGGCACGAGCTACGAAGTCGAGGTCGAGGAAGAGAAGGTCGCAGGCGCGGCTCCGGCTCCCAAGGCTGCCGCTCCCGCCGCTGCTCCGAAGGCTGCCGCTCCGGCTGCTCCTGCCGCTCCTGCCAAGGCAGCTGTTTCCGCTGGCGCCGGCGAAGCTTCCGTCAACGCCCCGATGCCGGGCAAGATCGTCAACGTCCTCGTCTCCGAAGGACAGAAGGTCAACTCGGGCGACGTCCTCCTGATTCTCGAAGCCATGAAGATGCAGAACGAAATCGCTGCAACGCAGGCCGGCACGGTCAAGGCGATCAACGTCGCCGCCGGTCAGAGCGTTAAGGCCGGCGACCCGCTGGTCATCGTCGGCTAAGCTGTACGAATGGAACGAGGTTGAACCTCCGCCCTCTATTGGTGGGGGGCTTCCTAGTTATTGTCGGTTGAGCTTGTATGAATGGAACTGCCGCACGCACCCGCGTGCGGCAGTTTTGTTTAAGGATGTGATTCGATGCATTTGCTTTGCAGGATTGACAAGGCAATTTATTCACTTGTGGAGCGAGAGATTCAATCCTCAGATATCGTTATCACGGACGAGAGGATTGAACATATCAAAGAACGGCATCCTCAAGATTATGAGAGATTCATGAGGTACATTCCGCAAATCATACAAGAGCCGGATTACATCATTGCAGCATCGAAACCGCATACCGCTGTGATTCTGAAAATGATAGAAGAAAATGGAGAACGGTTCAAGGCAATCTTGCGTTTGAAAGTAGAAAAAGAACCCTCTCGCTACAGGCATTCCATTATTTCTTTTTGGCGAATTGGCGATGCCGCTTGGAAGAAAATATTGAGGAACAAAGTTATCCTTTACAGGCGAGAGTAATCTTGTTATACTGAAACTAAGAAAAGGCGACTGGCTTTTGAGGTGAAAAAAGCGTCCTCACGCGCCGCATGCTTCGGCAATGGGCAAAAGAGATGTCGGGTGTGACGCTCCGACCGAAGGCGGCGCCTTTTTGGTGCTTTTGGAATGAATCAACAAACGTCTTTCAGGAAGTATAAAGGCAGTAGAAACCTTGTTCGTCTGCTTCCTTTATGTTATACTATAAGAGAAATCCCCGCCGCATCAGCAATGACAAGGCTTGAAGCGCATTTTTTCAAAGAAACGGCGCAGAAAAGAGACAAAAAAACAATCCGCGCCGCAAACAACATCTTGAAGCCGTGTAAAATCAGGGATTGCAAGCTGAGGAATTTCAGAACATGAACCCCGAAAGGGGACGGAAACAAACTAATTCTTGCCATTTTATACCTTCCTTTCTCCCTGCTAAATTTCAGAACATGAACCCCGAAAGGGGACGGAAACTTGTTCTCAGCGGATTGCATCGACACCGCAATGTTCGCATTTCAGAACATGAACCCCGAAAGGGGACGGAAACTGGTTGTTCGTTTCATTGATGAGGAAGACCGTCGTATTCATTTCAGAACATGAACCCCGAAAGGGGACGGAAACGACTACCCCGCACATCTCCACTACATCCTGCGGACGCTATTTCAGAACATGAACCCCGAAAGGGGACGGAAACGAGTTGTATAACGCGATGGTTCTCAAGGATACTGAAATTATTTCAGAACATGAACCCCGAAAGGGGACGGAAACTATACCATACTTGCTCTAATGTAGGATCCACTTTGCTTTGATTTCAGAACATGAACCCCGAAAGGGGACGGAAACCTAGCAGCAGCAATGGTCTTACCAGTCTGACGAGGAGCTATTTCAGAACATGAACCCCGAAAGGGGACGGAAACAAAAACGGTACTTCCCCAACATCAGACTTTGTTAAACATTTCAGAACATGAACCCCGAAAGGGGACGGAAACGATAGCCGCCTTGTCCTCGTCGGACAGCGTGCAAGCAATTTCAGAACATGAACCCCGAAAGGGGACGGAAACAGGGCGAGGAAGTCTTGCAGAAGTCCGTGAAGCAGGCAATTTCAGAACATGAACCCCGAAAGGGGACGGAAACAGGAGTAATTGACAGACCCTTGACAAGCTCCAAGTCACTAATTTCAGAACATGAACCCCGAAAGGGGACGGAAACCCGTCGCGTCGAGCTTGCCTTTAAGCTCATCGTCTTGCATTTCAGAACATGAACCCCGAAAGGGGACGGAAACGAAGAAGAGTCTGCTGAAGCTGAGAAAGAAGCTGCTAATTTCAGAACATGAACCCCGAAAGGGGACGGAAACCCCTGCTTTTACAAAAGATACTCGTGCCATAATAGCAATTTCAGAACATGAACCCCGAAAGGGGACGGAAACAACAGGCGAAGCGGCGTAATGCCGAGTTTTTTAACCTATTTCAGAACATGAACCCCGAAAGGGGACGGAAACTATCGGGCAGGAATACCATTTACCTTGCAAGGCTTAAAATTTCAGAACATGAACCCCGAAAGGGGACGGAAACGCTTCCCATCGGGCGGTTCTTTGCAGGACTCTTCTCATTTCAGAACATGAACCCCGAAAGGGGACGGAAACCTCATCTTCCGCAACGTCTGGAAACTCTTCGTACAATTTCAGAACATGAACCCCGAAAGGGGACGGAAACGCCGTCATATTGGTCTCCATTCGCTTCCATCGCCGAGAAATTTCAGAACATGAACCCCGAAAGGGGACGGAAACTTCCTGCTGTTTTTGCCTTTCCATTTTTGCCATGTTAATTTCAGAACATGAACCCCGAAAGGGGACGGAAACCATCGCTCTTGAGAAGGGATATATCCCTTCTTTCAAATTTCAGAACATGAACCCCGAAAGGGGACGGAAACGATAGTTACCTCCTGTATTGAATTGTTAATGTACTTATTTCAGAACATGAACCCCGAAAGGGGACGGAAACTTTCGATTGAAGAGCGGTTATAGCCGATCCATACACCAGATTTCAGAACATGAACCCCGAAAGGGGACGGAAACACTAATAATATCCTTGCCGAAATCTTCCTCAAACGTATTTCAGAACATGAACCCCGAAAGGGGACGGAAACGCCTCTTGCGGGCAGCGCGCTTCATTCCTATCACCCCCTTTCAATTTCAGAACATGAACCCCGAAAGGGGACGGAAACATAAAACAGGATTTTCTCTCTCTTTTCGCGATCTTTCTGCATTTCAGAACATGAACCCCGAAAGGGGACGGAAACCGTCTCAAGGAATCTGCGGGTCATATCACTACCCACTCATTTCAGAACATGAACCCCGAAAGGGGACGGTGGATTCGGGAGGTGGGACATGAGTTTTGTTTATATCACGGAAGAGGGCGCTTATGTTCAGAAACGCGGCGGGAATTTCATTATCGGTCGCAACCGTGAGTGCATCATGGAGATTCCCGAGGAGGTCTTGGAAGGGTTGACGCTGATCGACCGCGTGCAGGTTTCCTCGCAGGCGATGGTGGAGCTTCTGCGACTGGGCGTTCCTGTCACATGGCTGTCGCGCACGGGCGCTTTTTTCGGTCGCCTTGAATCGACGCGCCATGTGCATGTCTTTCGGCAAGAGCAGCAGATTCTGCTCAAGGGTTCGTCCTTTTATCTCGCGTTGGGACGCAAGGCGATTGCAGCGAAGGTGCACAACCAGCTGACGCTCTTGCGTCGCTACAATCGGCGGGCGGAGCTGCCCGAGGTTCGCAAGGACATTGAGGAGATCCTCGCCCTGCGCAAGCATATTTTCCAATGCGAGACGAGCGAGCAGCTCATGGGCTACGAGGGCGTCATTGCGAAGGTGTATTTCCGTGCTTTGGGGCGGCTCGTGCCCGAGGAGTTTTCTTTCTCGCGCCGCAGCAGACGGCCGCCTTTGGATGCGTTCAATGCGATGCTGAGTCTTGGCTATACGCTTTTGATGTATGATATCTATACGGCTTTGAGCAACGAGGGGCTGCATCCGTACTTCGGCTTTCTTCATGCGTTGAAGAACCGTCATCCTGCCTTGGCGTCGGATCTTATGGAGGAGTGGCGTGCGGTGCTCGTCGATTCAATGGTGCTCGCTCTCGTGCAGCATCATGAGATCAAGCCCGGGCATTTTGCGCCTCCGGCGGATGACGGCGAGGGCGTATTCTTGACGCGCGAGGGGCGCGGCATCTTCCTGCACGCTTATGAGAAGAAGCTTCGGACGGTCAATCAGTACAGGCCGGGCAAGCATTCGTACCGCCACAGCCTCGCGCAGCAGGCGGGACAGTACGCGCAGGCGTTGATGGCGCAGAATGCGGAGATCTATGAGCCTGTTTCCTTGCGGTGAGGTGAGCGGCATGACGGACATGGAGCTGGATCTGGAATACGAGGAGATGGAGTTCGTCGCTGCTGACGAGCGCCGCTACATCGTGCTCGTGATCTACGACATTGTGGACAACAAGCGCCGCAACCGCATGGTCAAGTGTGTCGAGCGCTATGGGATTCGTGTGCAGAAGTCCGCCTTCGAGGCGTTTTTGAGCAAGAAGAAGTACGAGCGGCTCGTTGAGGAGACGAGCCGCTTGATTGATTTGGAGACGGATTCCTTGCGCATCTATTTGTTGGCCGACCATACATCGGTTCGTTCGTGGGGTGTGGGAGACCGCCATATCGAGGATGTCATTATTTTTTAATGAATATAGGAAAATCCATGATTTCAGGGCGAGGCGAGCAGGAAATTTTCTTCGGAAACAGAATATTTCCAATATGGTTCTTATGGTTTCGACAAAGAGGGGAGATGAGGCTGTGGCGGATTTGTGTGAGCGCGTGGAGCGGGCGGCGCTGCTTCATGATCTGGGAAAGCTCGTTCTGCGTGCCAATCCCGCGCAGGAGACGCATTCGGAGGCGGGGGCAAAGTTTCTCGCGCGTTTCCTGCATGATGAGGATGCGGATCTTCTGCGTGCGGTGCGCCATCATCATGCGGATGAACTGCGCGGACTTCATGCAGAGGCGGACGACATCAGCTACATCGTATACGAGGCGGACAATCTTGCGGCGGCAAGCGACCGCCGCACGTTGGAGGAGGGAGGCGGCGGCTTTTCCGCGACGGCGAATCTGGAAAGCGTCTTCAATCTTTTCGGCGGTTCGGCGGCACAAAGAGAGCGGGACGCTTTTTATTTGCGCGGTCTTGCAGGAGAAGGCGAGCGTATGCAGTTTCCCCATGCACAGGAGGGGATGCGGGCTTCGGTCAGCGAGTATCAGGAGCTGTATCAGCATTTGGAGGCGAATTTCCTGCGCCGTTCGCCGAGCGATATGCAGATCAACGAGCTTCTTCGCGTGCTGGAGGGCATCTTGAGCTATGTGCCGTCGAGCACGGCACGCGCCGAGGCGGCGGACATCTCCCTCTACGATCATGTGCGTCTGACGGCGGCGTATGCGGCAGCGATGTACCGCTATTTCTCAGCGCACGGCATTGCGGACTACCGTCGTCATGCGACGGGCGAGGGCGGGCGCGCGATGCGCAAGGAGAAGATGTACTTGCTCGTTTCGGGCGATGTATCGGGCATCCAGCCTTTCATTTATGCGATTCCATCCAAGGGTGCGCTCAAGAGTCTGCGCGGGCGGTCATTTTATTTGGAAATCCTGCTGGAAAATGTCGTCGACGAGATTCTCACGGCTTGCTCGATGAGCCGCAGCGCTCTTCTCTATACGGGCGGCGGACATTTTTACCTGCTGCTGCCGAATACGGAAGCGGTGCAGGATGTGCTTAGGAAGTATCATGAGGCGGTCAACGATTGGATGATGCGCCATTTCGGCGCTGCGCTGTATCTGGCAATGGCGTGGACGCCGTGTGCGGCGGAGGAGTTTCGTGGCGAGGAGGCGGCGGATAGCGGCCATGGCACGCAGGAGGCGTTTCGCCGGGTGAGTGAAGCTCTGGCTGGGGAGAAGCTTTCCCGCTATTCCGCACCGCAGCTCGCCGCGCTCTTTTCGCCCGCAAGTTCGTGCAATCGAGTGCTGGATGCAGGACGCGAATGCAGTATATGCCATACGTCTTCAACGGAGCTTGTTGCTTACCGTGGCGAGGAAGGGGCGGACGCCTGCCCGATGTGCGCGAATCTCTATCTTTTTGGCGAACGCATCTTGACGGAGGACGTCTTCTGCGTTTCGTTGGAAAAGCACGCTGAGGCCTTGCCCTTGCCAGGCTTGGGACGCGAGATGTATCTTTCGGCGGAGTCCTTGGCGAGCGTTGAGAATCTGCCGTATGCCGCAGAACGCCTCTATATCAAGAACAAGATCTATACGGGCGAGCGCTTGGCGACGCACCTGTGGCTCGGCGACTATACGGCACGCCGAGAGGGCAGGGTCATGGAGTTCGCCGAGCTTGCAGATGCAAGCGGCGGGGCGCAGGAGAGTGCGGGAATCCGTCGCTTGGGCGTGCTGCGTGCCGATGTGGACAATCTCGGCGCGGCATTTCTCGCGGGCTTTCCCGAAAAGTATGCGACATTGACGCGCACGGCGGTCTTGTCGCGCCAGCTTTCTCTGTTTTTCAAGCATTATATCAACGCGCTGTGCCGCGGCGAGATCAACGGCGTGGGTGAGAGCAGCGAGGAGAAGTTTTCTCTCTTCGGCAGGGAGAAGAAGAGGGAGCGCGACATCCACATCGTTTATTCGGGCGGCGACGACATCTTCCTGCTCGGTGCGTGGGATGATGTCGTGGAGTTTGCCGTCGATCTGCGACGCGCGTTTTGGCGATTTACGAGCGGACGGCTGCATTTTTCGGCGGGCATCGGCTTTTTCAAGGAGAAGATTCCTGTCGCAGAGATGGCGCGCAAGGCGGGCGAATTGGAATCTCTGGCGAAGAGCCGCCCCGGGAAGGATGCGGTGGCGCTCTTCGGCACGGCATCGGAGGAGCGCGGCGAGGGCGAGGGGCGTGCGCAGGTTTATGGCTGGGATGATTTCATCGACGGCGTCTGCGGTGAGAAGCTGGCATTCTTGCAGCAGAATTTCTCTTTTGATGATCCGAAAGCCGGCGCACGGATTTTCCTGGGCAAGAGCGCGGCGTACCGCCTCTTGGATCTCGTGGAGTCGGAGGGCACGTCGGTGCAGCTCGCACGCTTCGCCTATGTGCTCGCACGCCTCGATCCGGGCGCGAAGGCCGAGTCGCAGGAGGCGTATCAGAGGATTCGCCGGCAGTTTTACGAGTGGTACAAGAGGCCGAAGGACAGGCAGGAGCTTGCGACGGCTCTGCAGTTTGTCCTTTACAGCATAAGGGAAAAGGGAGCGAGGACAGATGGCTGAAACAAGAAAGGTGCAGGAGGCGGTTCATGACATCGCGGGAGAAGCGGAAGCCGTCGTGAAGACGTTGAATCGCAGAACGGACAGGCAGGGGCGCGAGCAGATCCAGCTGACGAAGAGTCAGATCCGCAAGTTCCTGGCGGCGGTCAATGCATTGACGAACAAGGTCGCCGTCTATCGTACGCAGAGCGGTCAGTCGAAGCTTTTGAGCGATGCGCTCGCTTCCGAGGTCAAGTATTTGAAAGTGAAGCTCGTTTATCAGGCGGCAAGGAATCGCGGGACGGTGGGAGATCTTGCCGACAAGGCGCAGATCAAGGAGCGCCTTGATCGAATCGGCACGGATATGAAGAAGTACGAGGAGTTCGCACACTTCATGGAGGCGCTCGTCGCATACCATAAGTTCTACGGAGGGAGAGACTGAGATGGGGCAGCAGGAGACGAATCAGAAGGCATTGAGAGGCAAGCTGGATCTGCGGGCGCTGCTTCGCGTCGATACGGGACTTCATATCGGGGCTTCTTCGGATTTTGCACCGATCGGAGCGGTGGACAGCCCCTTCCTGCGCGATCCTTTGACGAAGCAGCCGATCATCCCCGGCAGCTCATTGAAGGGGAAATTGCGCACGCTTCTGGCACGCAGCTTTGCCGAGGGGTACTTTCTCAACAAGATCGAGGACGATCGAGAGGAAATCTGCCGCCTCTTCGGCTCGGCGGCGAAGGGCAGCGCGGGCGGCAGACCCGCTCGCCTGCAGTTCTATGATATTCGTATGACGGAGGAGTCCTTCGTGCGCTTTGATGAGATGGAGCTTGATACATACATCGGCGAGATCAAGTGGGAGAACGCCATCGACCGCCTGACAGCGGGGGCGAATCCGCGGCAGATCGAGCGCGTGCCTGCGGGGACGGAGTTCGCCTTCCGCCTCGTTTACAATATCGAGAACGAGGAAGAACTGCCGGAGGATATGAAGATCTTGGCGGCGGGTCTGGAGCTTTTGCAGATGGATTATCTCGGCGGGCACGGCTCGCGCGGCTACGGGCGCGTCTCGCTCCATGATTTCGAGGCGTCTTGCTTTTCGCTGAGTGCGGAGACTGTGCTCGACGATGAGATGCTGCGCCGCATCGAGGGGATGCTCGCGAAGGGCGGGCGGTCGGCGTGAGCTATGCGATCTATCCGTTGACCTTTGATACGCCCGTGCACTTCGGCCAGGCGGGTCAGGGCGGCAGGCTTGAACAGGCGGGCATGGAATGTCCGGCGGACGTGCTCTTCAGCGCCCTTTGCGCAGAGCTTGCGGCAGCGGGTGAGGAGGCGGCTCTGGAAAAGCTCGTCGAAGGCGTGCGAAGGCGGCGTCTTCTTTTTTCCGATCTGCTGCCTTGGCAAAGGGGCGAGGACGAGGCGATGGAATTCTTCGTGCCGCGCCCTGTGCTGCGGATTCTTCCTGCCGATGTGCAGGCGAAGGACAGTTACAGCGAGACTTGCCGCCTTGCCGGCGAGCGCAAGAAGCAAAAGAAGCTGAAGTACATCCGCGCGAGCCGCATGGCGGCGTATATCGAGGCGATGAAGGGCGGCGCTCTTTTCGCCGATGCGGCAGATTTCGGCGAGACGTCTTTGCGTCAGCGCGTGAACTGCCGTGAAAAGGAGCCTCTGCCGTATTATGTCGGGCAGTTCGATTTCCATGCGGATGCGGGACTGTACATCCTCGCCTATGCTGAGGCTGAGGCGGATGCAGACTGGCTGCAGGCTCTTCTCGTCTGGCTAGGCTGCGCAGGAATCGGCGGCAAGCGCAGCAGCGGTTATGGGAAGTTCCACTTGGCGGAGGATGCCATCTTTCTCGACGATGTGGGCGTTTACGCGGACGATGCGGCGCTCTATGCGATGCTCAGAGCGAAGGAAGCGTCTTGGCAGATGGCGCTTTCTCCCGTGCTGCCGAAGGAGACGGAGCTTGGCCTCGTGCAGGAGGGCGAGTATCGTCTGCGTCGAAGCGGCGGCTTCATCACGGCGCCGAGGCACGAGGCGCAGAAGAAGGCGAGCATCTGCCTGCTCGACGCCGGCTCGTGCTTTTCAGAGCGCATCGAGGGCATGCTCGCCGATCTCGGCGAGTGCGACGGACATGCGGTATGGCGCTATGGACTGGGGCTTTACGCGGGGGTGGAGGCATGATGAACGGACTGGTGCGCAAGGAATACGAATTGGAGTGCATCGCCCCTCTGCATGTCGGCTCGGGTGAGAAGCTCATGGCGTTTGAATATTTGTACGACCGCAAGCGGCAGGAGGTGTACTTCCTCGATGCGTCGAAGTGGATCGTCTTCTTGGAAAAGCGATCTTTGCTGGATGATTTTGCCTCGTATGTCGAGCGCAGGGATTTTCAGCGAAAAAGTCTCTGGGAATGGCTTCTTGGCAGAGGCGCGTCGGAAGCGGAACTGCGTGCGCTGGCACTGCGCAAGGCGTATGCCGCTACCTTGACGGCAGAGCGCGATCGGAGGAAAACGCTCAATGATATCGTTTGTCAGACGACCTTGGCGGGCGGTGCGCCGTACATTCCCGGCAGCACGATCAAGGGAGCCGTGCGCACGGGGCTTCTCCATGGCATGATCCGAAGAGAGCCGCAACGCTTTCAGCGATTCTGGCAGGAGATTGCGGGCGTGAAAAGAGCGCCCCTGCGCGAAAAGCAGAGGGTGTGGAGCAAGGCGATGACGCATCTTGAGCAGATGGCGCTCCATACGCTTGCCCTGCCCGATACGCGGGCAGGCGACGCCGTCGCGAGCGCCCTGCGCGGGCTTCGCGTCAGCGATGCCGTCTGCGTGGCGGGGAAAAGAGAGACGATCGTGCTGCAGAAGGTCGACTTGACGACGAAGAAAAGACAAGGCGAGGAGGGGGAGAACAAGATTTCCTTGTTTCGCGAGTGCCTGCCGGCAGGGCGCAGGCTGCGCTTTTCTGTTACGGCGGATGCCGCCATGCTGCAGACGCTGGGGATTTCCTCGTTGAAGGAGCTTTTCGAAATGATGCGTGCTTACATGCGCGATGGCCTTCGTCTGCAGGAGCGCACGTTCGGTAAGGAATACCGCCCGCTTTTCGAAGAAGCGCAGGAGGCGGACTGCCTTTTGGGCGGCGGTACGGGCTTCCTGTCGAAGACTCTCGTCCATGCGCTCGCACCGAGCGAGGAGGAAGCGCGGCGCTTTATTTCAGGCTATCTCGATGAGAAGTTTACGGAGTGGGATCGCGCGGCGAGGCGTCCGAAGCCCGCGCATGAGCACAAGCTGTTCGATGCGAGGCTTTCGCCGCGCACGCTGAAGATGGCACGCAAAGGCCGCGATGTTTGGATCTTGGGTCTTTGCCGTATGCGGGAGATCGGACGATGATGCGCCTTTTCGAGGTGCAGCTTTTCCTGCCGGAAGGCGAGCGCACGGTCAGCTCTTTCGGCTCGCTGCTGCACGGCGCCTTGATGGAGCGGCTGCCCGGGGATTTGGCAAAGAGGCTGCACGAGCAGGATATGCGCCCGTACAGCCAGAGCGTTTCGTGGGACAAGAAGGGCGGCTTTGCAAGCTGGCGCATCGGCGTCGTGGAAGAAGAAATGGGCGAGGCGGTCGAAGCGGTCTTGCGGGAAACGGAGGGCATATTCCTGCGGCAGAAGGGCGGCGAGGCGCGTCTCGGGGAGCGGCGTCTGTTGATGGAACGCTCCTTCGAGGAGATCGCCGACGCGTTCTTCCTGACGGAAGCTCCGCCCAAGGGAGCGGAGCTTTCCTTCTGTACGCCGACTTCGTTCAAGCGCGAGGGGCGCTATGTGATGCTGCCCGAGTTCTTCCTGATCTGCCAGAGCCTTTTGATGCGATGGAACCGTTTCGCTGGGGAGGTTCAACTGTACGAGGCAGATCTGACACAGAGACTGGCATCCGCCTGCCGTCTCTTGCAGTACGCGCTTCATTCCGCGCCTTTTTCTGTCGAAGGCCATACGATCTATGGCTTTCGCGGCAATCTGCGCGTGCGCTTCTTCGGCACGGACGGGGCACGGCGGATTTTGGGCATGCTGTTTGCCTTCGCGCCCTTCGTCGGCATCGGCATCAAGACGGCGCTCGGCATGGGCGCGGTTGAGACGAAGGTATGGGAGGGATGAAGGATGGAGCGGGTCTTGTTCTCCCCTGTGGGCGATACGGATCCCGTGCGCGGCTGCTGTGACGGCGCCTGTCTTCATATTGTGCGGCACTACAGGCCGACGCGCGTGATCCTTTTCTATACGCAGGAGATGGAAGAAAAGGAGCGGCACGATCATCGCTATACGCGTGCGATCGAGCGAATCGCTCCCGATTGTACGATTGAGAATATATTTTCCGGCATTCGTGATGCGCATCTTTATGAATCGTTCGGGCAGGTCTTGCCGCAGGAGGTGCAAAAGGCGCTGACCCGCGGCAAAAAGATCGAGCTGCTGCTCAATCTTAGCTCGGGCACGCCGCAGATCAAGACGGTTCTGGCGATGCTTGCCGCAGACCTGCCGCGCACTCGGGGCATACAGGTCGCATCGCCGCTCGGCCGCTCGAACCGTGCCAATGAAGCGACGCAGGATGAAGAAGATGTCGAGGCTATGCTGGAAAACAATCTGGACGATGAGCCGGGAGCAAAGAATCGCTGCGAGGAGCCGCCGCTCTGGCTGTTTCGCTATTATGCGGAGAAGAACCGCATCATTGCGCTGGTACGTTCCTACGAATATCGCAGCGCCCTGCTTCTGGCAGAGAAGAATGCGCGTGTACCCAAGGAGGCTTTGCGCCTTCTGCGTCATGCGGCGATGCGCACGGCACTTTTGACGGAAGATGCCCGTAAGATCTTATCGGAATACAGAGGGCAGCCGCTGTTTTATTTTCGCGGGAAAAGAGAGCGCGTGATCGAGTGCTTCCTGCTCATGCAGATCGAGCAGAAGAATGGGCGCCTTTCCAATCTCATGATGCGCATCGTGCCATTCCTCTATGAATTCTTGCGCGATTATGTGGATGAGGGAGCCTCGCGTCCGTTGAGCGCTCTTTGCGAAAAGAAAGGATATGGCGGCTTGAGCCTTTCGCGCAGGCGCTTGGAACAGCAAGAGCCTGCGTTCCTGTCGTTTTTGGATGGGCAGCTGCCCAAGCCCTACCGTGACTCGGATCTGTCCTTCTTGCTGCTTTATTGGTACTGTGAATATATGGAGAGGGCGGGACTGGCACGAGATCCGGCATGTCATGGCAAGCTGATGGCACAAATTCGGAAGGTTAAGAACGCAATGAAACTCCGCAATGATGTGGCGCATGAGATCACGGATATGACCGAGGAAAGATTCAGCAGAAAGCTGAACATGGATTCTCAGCAGATGATGAAGGTGTTCTTCGATATGATCCGTCTCTTTTATGGAGAAAGGGCGGACGAGATGCGCTGGATTTATGATTCTTTGAATAAGTGGCTGGAGAAGGCGCTGGAGGTGCGCGCATAAGCTGCACGCACAAACGTCCGCTTTGTGGACAAAAGTGCGCCGCCCTTACAGAAGCCCGGCCAATCGGTCTGCGTTTAATGTAAAAAAGAAAAGCAAGGGCGGTGCGCATGAAGGCGGCCGACATGGGAAGATTACAGTAAGCGCACTGATGCGACGTGTGATTGGACAATTATCCAAATGCTTTGCTTGAAGACGAAAAATGACCATGCCACGAAGGCAGACATTCCAAGGGTAAAAATTTCCCACAAAGAACATTTTGACACATACGGAGATGTTTTATGCTTGCAGAGATGATACGACTTTTCCAGGAGCGCAGCGATTTTTTCCTGCAGCTTACGCTGGAGCATATCGCCATATCGCTGACAGCGATCGTCCTCGCCATCGTGATTGGCGGCGCGATGGGCATTTTGATTGCCGAGGTTGACCGCATGGCGCAGCCGACGCTTCTCGTCGTCAATTTTCTCTACACGATCCCGTCGATCGCGATGTTCGGATTTCTCCTGCCTTTTTCGGGCATCGGCAATACGACGGCGATCATCGCCTTGACGCTCTACGCGCTCTTGCCGATGGTGAAGAATACGCATACGGGCTTGAAGAATGTCGATCCGCTCCTCATCGAGGCGGCGGTCGGCATGGGGTCGACGCGCTTCCAGGTGCTCAGGCGCATCGCTATGCCGCTCGCCATGCCCGTCATTCTCGCAGGTATCCGCAACATGACGACGATGACGATCGCGCTCGCGGGCATCGCGTCCTTCATCGGTGCGGGCGGCCTCGGCAT
>CAJPRR010000023.1 GCA_905373085.1 uncultured Selenomonas sp. | reverse complement strand
GAGGGCAAGAGCTTCTGGGAGTCCGTCGAGGATGAGGCCGCGAGCGGCACGGCTTCGCACTTCGCGCTCAAGGATGCGCTCTTCGCTGCGATGAGGACGCTGTCGGAGCGCGAGAAGGAGCTTCTGTCGCTCGTCTATCTCACGGGCTGGAGTCTCAAGGAGGCCGCCGCGAAGACAGGTCTCAGCGCCGCTTATGCCGCCGTGGTCAAGCGGCGTGCATTGCAGAAGCTGAAGAAGCTGCTCGTGTGACGGGAGGTGCGCTGCAAGGAGCGAAGGGGCATGGCGGAAGACTTGCAAATTTGGTGACAATCGTGCAGGAAAAAGAGGAATTTCCCCCTTCGTTGGCGAAAGAAAAAAATACTTATGGGAGTTTGGGAAATTCCGGGAGGGAAGCAAGATGATGGATTTCAAGGACAGCGAGATCCGGCGGATTCTCGTGCCTTACGACGGTTCGGAGCAGGCGCAGCAGGCCGTACGGCAGGCGGCGCACATCGCGCGGTTGCAGGGGGCGACGCTCATGCTGCTCTCGGTCGTCGATCTCAACGCCGAGGTTGCCGCTTTCGAGCGCGTGAACATGGCCGGCTATGATCCTGCGCAGCTGAAGGAAGGCGCTTACGAAGAGCTTGCAAAGATTTTGCGCGAGGTGCCCGCAGACATTCGCACGAACAGCATGGTGGAGCTGGGATCGCCCGCCGAGGTCATCGTGGAGACGGCGGACGATGAGGGCTACGATCTCATCGTCATGGGCAGCCGCGGCCTCGGCCGTCTGACGGGCTTTTTGATGGGCAGCGTCAGCCAATATGTGCTGCAGCACGTCCACTGCCCCGTCATGGTGGTTCGCTGATATGCAGAACGACAAGAAAAAAAGCTTCCTTTTCCGATTCTTTCAGAGCAAGGATGACGCGGCGCGACTGAGGCGCGGCGTCGTCCTTTTTGCGGTCTTTTTCCTCGCAGCGTTCCTCGCGCTCGGCTATCGCGCCTACGACAGCGCACGCACGTCGAATGCGACGATTTGGAAGGAGAAGGTCGACGCCGACATGCGCGGCGTTCTTTTGCTCATCGACTCGACGCATCCCGGCGATTGGACGGTGCAGGACGGGCGCATCTACAAGGGAGGCAGACTGCTCAACGGCAATGGCAGTTTCGTCGATCACTTGAAAGAGGTTACGGGATCGGACGTCGCGCTCTTCGTCGGCGAACAGTGCGCATCCTCGACGTACGAGACGAGCGGCAAGAGGCTCGTCGGGCAGAAGGCGGACGCCGCCGTCACGAGGATCGTGCTCGCGGGCTGCACGCCGTACCTCGGCCGCTCCGATTTCGGCGGCAGGCGACCTATCGGCTCGTATCGTACGCTCTTCGATGCGGACGGCGAGGCGGTCGGCATGATCTTCGTCGGTGTGCCCGAGGCGGCGGAAGAGCGCTCGCTCGGCGCATTGACGAATTCCATGGCTTTGGCGGGACTCTTGCTGCTGCTGCTCGTGCTCACGGGGCTGGGGCTTCTGCTCGCTTATGCCGGGCGCATCGCGCTCCCCTTGAAGGGGCGGGAGGCAGGAGGGGAAGCGGCGGCGACTCTTCCCGAAGTCTCGGATGTTCCTGTCGCCGAAGTTCTTGCCGCACAAGAGCCTCGAACGCCGCTCGCGGGCGCGGCATTCGAGGCTGTGCCGTCGGAAACGCTCTCGCGCATGGGAGCCTTCTGCACAACGCTCCTCGCGGGGGCGGAAGCGCAGGCGCAGGCGATGGAGTCGGCTCTGGCACAGGCGGGGGAGCTGAAAGAGCGAGCGCAGAAGGCGGCCTCGCTGCTCGCCGAGACGGCGGCCGGCGTAGACGAAGACGAGCAGCGCGAGGTGCAGAAGGAGTCCGAGGAAGTGCGCCGCCAGCTTGGCGAGAGCCGAAGGGCGGCGCACGATGCGGCAGAGCGCACGAACGTGCTCGCGAAGGAGCTGAAGGCGGCGGACGAGATGGCACGCGATCTGGGAAAGCGTGCGGCGGCGATCGGCGATACGCTCGCCGAGGTCGCGGAGCTTGCGAGCCAGACGAATCTCCTCGCGTTCAACGCGGCGGTCGAGGCGGCGCGTGCGGGCGATGCGGGCAGGCGTTTCGCCGCCGTCGCCGACGAGGTGCGCCGCCTGTCGGAGGATGCGGGCAAGCTTTCCACGAATGCGGCGGAGCTTCTGACGGCGCTCGCCGGCGACGTCGCCAAGGCGGCCGAGGCCATCGAGGCGGGCGGCCGAGGCGCACGGGAGAGCCGCACGGCGCTTCGCGCGCTCGCCGATACGGCGGCGCGTTTGGAGGAGGCGGCAAGGCGCACGGAAAGAAGAGGACGCGGGGCGGCAAGGTTTCTGCCGGCTCTCGCCGAAGCGCGTGCGTTGCATGAGCAGATGGCAGAGGACGCGGGGAGGCTTCTCGCACTCAAGGAAGGCGAAGAGGCGAAGGTCGCTGAGCTGCGTGCCGCCGCCGACGGTCTGCGCGGCCTTTTGGGCACGGCTCTGCCGCTGGCGGAAGCAGCGGACGAACTGGGCGAACCGCACGAAACGGATGAGGCGGACGCGGCAGACGGCGCGGCGGAAACGATTGGTGCGGGCGCAGCAAGCGATGCGGCGAAAGAAACGCGAGTGAGAGGAGAGGAAGAGCTGTGATCATATCGTGGGACGAATACTTCATGGGCGTCGCCCTCTTTTCCAAGTACCGCAGCAAGGATCCGCACACGCAGGTCGGCGCCTGCATCGTCAATGAGGCGAAGCACATCGTTGGCGTCGGTTACAACGGCATGCCCAACGGCTGCTCCGATGCGGAGTTCCCGTGGGGCAGCACGGGAGAGTTTGGCGAAAAGAAGTACGCCTATGTCGTGCACGCCGAGCTGAACGCCATATTGAACGCGAGCACGTCGCTTGCGGGCTGCCGCATCTACACGTCGCTCTTCCCGTGCAACGAGTGCTGCAAGGCGATCATCCAGAGCGGCATCAAGGAGGTCGTCTACCTGTCGGACAAGTACGCGGCGACCGACAGCACACGCGCATCGAAGCGCATGTTCGCTGCCGCCGGCGTCCACTATCGGCAGCTGGAAACGGATCTGCAGGAGATTCCTGTAAACTTCGCGCTGCCCGAAAAGGAGCAGGCGTGAAGCTCGATCTGCTCCCTTATGCGTGCTTTCTTCTTGGCAGACTTGCTAAAGCTGTCGTTTTTATGTAGAATAAGAAAACGGATACTTGCTATGCGGAGGAGGATTTCTATTGCCCTTTCAGACGACGATCGCCCGGCGCGTCGATTATGACGGCGTGGGGCTTCATTCGGGCGTTCTCGTGCATCTTGCGCTCCTGCCGGCGCCTGTCGATGCGGGGATCGTCTTCGTGCGCAGGGATGCTGCGGGCGAGCCGCAGATTCGCGCGACCGCGCCACATGTGACGTCGACGGTGCGCGCGACGACGCTCTCTGAGGGCGGCGTGCGCGTCTTCACGGTCGAGCATCTGATGAGCGCACTTGCGGCGTTCGGCATCGACAACTGCTTTGTCGAGCTCGACGCCGAGGAGCCGC
This sequence comes from uncultured Selenomonas sp., assembly GCA_905373085.1. Lineage (GTDB taxonomy): Bacteria > Bacillota > Negativicutes > Selenomonadales > Selenomonadaceae > Selenomonas. The sequence goes on along the minus strand of CAJPRR010000023.1, from coordinate 17,420 downwards.
CCGTCGCGGACGGCTCCTCGCGCATCTTCTTCGCGCTTTTGAAGGAAGCGGGGAAGGTGCAACAGGAAAAGGAGCGGCGAGAGATCGTCATCGACCGCGTCTATCGCATCGACGACGGCGAGCGCTTTCTCGTTGCCGTTCCCTATGACGCGGGCCTGCGCGTGAGCTTCACGTCGCTCAACGAGCACGCGCTCGTCGGCACGCAGTACCGCGATTTCCTCGTGCGCGAGGACGCTTACGAGAAGGAGATCGCCCCTGCGCGCACGATCGCCTACGAGGGCGAGGTCGAGGCGCTGAAGAAGGCGGGACTCGGACTTGGCGGCACGCTCGAAAACGTCATCGTCTACAACGATGAGCGTTGGCTCAACAAGCTGCGCTTCCCCGACGAACTCGTGCGCCACAAGATCCTCGACCTCATCGGCGACCTGCGCCTCGCGGGCTTCGTGCGCGGGCACATCCTCGCCGTGAAGTCGGGGCACGCGCTGAACGCGCAGCTCGCGAAGGCGCTCTTCGCCTCCTTGGCATGAAGGCGCGGAAGTGGTTTCTGTCTGCGGTGAACCACCGGCACGGTTGTGCCGGTTTCAATAGGAAAGAAGGAGCGAACGTATATGATTTTGGACATCAATGAAATTCAGAGAATCCTGCCGCATCGCCCGCCGATGCTGCTCGTCGACCGCATCACCGAACTCGTGCCGTTCGAGTCGGCGACGGGAATCAAATGCGTGACGATGATGGAGGACTTCTTTCGCGGACACTTCCCCGGCACGCCGATCATGCCGGGCGTGCTCCTTCTGGAGGCCATGGCGCAGGTCGGCGGCATCACGATGCTCTACCCCGAGGAGAACCGCGGCAAGCTCGCGCTCTTCGGCGGCATGGAGGGCGTGAAGTTCAAGAAGCCCGTCGTGCCCGGCGACCAGCTCGTGACGAAGGCGAAGATCACGAAGGTGCACGGCGACTTCGGCAAGCTCCATGCCGACGGCTATGTCGACGGCGTGCTCGTCGCCAAGGCGGACTTCACTTTCGCCCTGCAAAGAGCCGAAAATCTCTCTTAAGGGGCAGGATTGCCAAGAAAATAAGTGCCAGTCTTTTATCAACCCCGAAAATTGCCGATTTTGCCGAAATATCAGAGGCGAAAAACGACAGGATTTACAGGATTATAACAATATGGCGCTTTCCAACCGCGTCCATCGCGAGAAAACCGTGGCGCGGAAAAAGGTTTCTTCGTGAAGAAGGCATAGATTGAAAATCCTGTCAGCTCTTTTCGAGAGGAATAAGGGGTGGGAAAAATGATGGACAGCAAAGTGGTGGCATATATCCACGAAACGGCGGTCGTAAGTCCTCGCGCACACGTGGCGAAGGGCGTGGAGATCGGCCCGTATGCTGTGATTGAAGAGAATGTGACGCTCGCCGAGAACGTCAAGGTCGGGGCGCACGCCGTCATCGGCGCGAACGTCTCCATTGGCGAGGGCACGCGCATCGAGCCGCATGCCGTCATCAACAGCTGGACGAGCATCGGCAAGGACAGCCATATCTTCCAGTTCGCCTCGGTCGGCGCGGAGCCGCAGGACTTGAAGTTCAAGGGCGAGAAGAGCTACACGATCATCGGCGACCGCACGACGATCCGCGAGTATGCGAGCATCCACCGCGCGACGGGCGAAGGCGAGGAGACGCGCATCGGCAGCGACAGCTTGCTCATGGCATGCACGCATGTCGCGCACAACTGCGTCGTCGGCAACCGCGTCATCATGTCGAACGCGGCGATGATCGCAGGTCATGCCGTCATCGAAGACCGCGCAGTCTTGGGCGGCATGTGCGGCATCCACCAGTTCGTGAAGATTGGCAGGAATGTCATGATCGGCGGCATGTCGAAGATCGTGCAGGACTGCGTGCCCTACACGATCGTCGACGGCCATCCGGCGCGCGTCGTCGGACTCAACAGCGTGGGCATCGCGCGCGCGGGCATCGCGGTCGAGGCGCGGCGCAACATCAAGCGCGCCTACAAGATCCTCTTCCGCTCAGGCTTGAGCCTCGCACAGGCGATCGCCGTCATCGAGCAGGAAGTCGAGACGTCCGAAGAGGTCGAGCATTTCCTGCGCTTTTTGCGCAACGTGGATCGCGGGATATGCCGCGAGCGCCGCGAGAACGAATAGAGTCAGAAAATCGGAGGGAGAAGCTTTGGAAAAAATCGGTCTTTTGGCTGGCGCAGGGCGATTGCCCGTCATCTGCGCACAGGCGGCGAAGGCGCTCGGCATCGAGGTCAGCGCCGTTTCGCTTCTCGCGGACACGGATAGAGAACTTGCGGAAGTCGCTTCCGATCATCGCGCGATCAACGTCGCACAGCTCGGCAAGATCATCGACTACCTCAAGGAGCGCGGCGTGACGAAGGTGACGCTTCTCGGCAAGGTCACGAAGGAGCTTCTCTTCGCGGGCAGCCACGAGCAGCCCGACATGCGCATGATGCAGCTCCTGATGTCGCTGCCCGACAAGAAGGACGACACGATCATGCTCGCCTTCGTCAAGGAGCTTGCGAAGGAGGGCTTGGAAGTCTTCGACCAGACGGCGCTCTTAAAGACGCTGATGCCGCCTGCGGGCACGCTGACAAAGCGAGAACCTACCGCAGAGGAACGTGCCGACATGGAGATGGCGCTCGCCATGGCGAAGGAGATCGGCCGGCTCGACATCGGGCAGACCGCCGTCGTCAAGGCGAAGGCGGTCATGGCGCTCGAAGCGATCGAGGGGACGGACGCCTGCATAAGGCGCGGCGGCGAGCTTTCGGGCGGCGGCGCTGCCGTCGGCAAGGCGGCGAAGCCTCAGCAGGACATGCGCTTCGATGTGCCGACGGTCGGCACGGCGACGATCGAGTCGATGATCGCCGCCGGGGCGAAGGCTCTCGCCATCGAGGCGGGCAAGGTGCTCGTCGTCGATCAGGCGAAGGTCTCGGTGCTCGCCGACGAAAACGGCATAACGATCGCAGCGATTTGACGATTTGCGCGGTGGATGCAAGCTCTGCATCCTCGCGCTTTTTCGACTTAATAGGAGGGGCAAGATGAAGATCATGATGTCGGCGGGCGAGGCGTCAGGCGATTTGCACGGCGCACGCCTCGCGAAAGAAATGCTGGAGATGGAGCCGGATGTGGAGCTTTTCGGCTTCGGCGGCGCCAAGATGGCGGAGGCGGGCGTGCGCCTCGTGCGCGACTGTCGAGACTACAGCATCATGGGCGTGTGGGAGGTCATCTTGGGACTCGGCCGCTTGCTGCAGCTGGAAAAGACGCTCGTCGAGGCCATGCGCGAGGAAAAGCCCGATCTCCTCCTCATCATCGACTACCCCGACTTCAACTGGCGGCTCGCGGCGAAGGCGAAGGCGCTCGGCGTTCCCGTCTTTTCCTACATCCCGCCGTCGGCTTGGGCTTGGCGCAAGGGACGTGCGAAGAAGTGCGCGGCAATCGCCAAGGAGATCGTCACGATTTTCCATCACGAGATCGGCCCCTACGTCACGGCGGGCGCGAACGTCTCCTTTCTCGGCAACCCGCTCGTCGACACCGTGCACGCCGACATGGCGCCGGAAGCGGCTCGTGCCTTCTTTGGACTCAAGGAGGGCGAACGCGCCGCGCTCCTACTGCCCGGCAGCCGCCGGCAGGAGATCGCGCTCCTCCTGCCCGACATGCTCAAGGCAGTGCAGATCCTCAAAGAGAAGCGCCCCGAGACGCGCTTTTTCCTGCCTGCTGCGCCGGGACTGGAGCGCAAAGAGATCGAGCGCTATATTGAAAAGTCGGGCGCTCCCGTCGAACTGACGGAGGAGCATGTCTACGACCTCATGGGCATCGCCGATTTCGCCATAGCGACATCGGGGACGGTCGTCATGGAGGCGGCGCTGATGGATCTGCCCGCCGTCGTCTGCTACCGCATGGGCAGGCTCAACTACGCCATCGGCAGAATGCTCGTGAAGATTGACCATTTCAGCCTGCCGAACATCATCCTCGGCGAGGAGGCGGAGCCGGAACTGCTGCAGGATGAGGTGACGCCCGAGCGCATCGCCGCAGAAGCCGCGAAGCTCTACAAGGGCGAGGCGCAGCGCGACGCCGCCATGGCGCGGCTCAAGGTCGCCGTGCTGCAGCTCGGCCCTCCGGGCGCTTCCGTGCGCGTCGCGGCGCATGTGCTCGCGGCGGCCGGCGGCAAGGGGAGCGAGAGGCAAGCATGAAGAACTACATCCGCTTGATGAACTATATACGGCCCTATGTGAAGCATCTGGCGTTTGCCATCGTCTGCATCGTGCTTGCGGCGGCAGCGAACCTCTATGTGCCGTGGATCATCAAGGACATGATCGACAAGGTGCTCATGGAACGCGACATGGCGATGCTCAACCTCATCGCGGGCGGCATCATCGTCGTATTCTTCTTCCGTGGCATATTCTACTATGGGCAGAGCTATCTCGTGTCCTTCGTCGGCCAACGCGTCGTCATCGACATCCGCGAGGCGCTCTTCGAGAAGTTTCAGCGCATGCCGCTCGCCTACTTTGACCGCCATCAGACGGGGGAGATCATGAGCTATGTGACGAACGACGTGCAGGCGCTGCAGAACGCGCTCGTCGACAAGCTCATCGAGCTTGTGACGGAAAGCTCCGTGCTCATCGGCTCCATCACGCTCATGTTCTATCTCGACTGGAAGCTCACGCTCGTCACGCTCATCACCGTGCCGCTCGTCGGACAGGCGATGAATATTTTTGGCAAGAAGCTCAAGAAATCGGGCATCGTCATCCAGGAAAGGCTGGCTGACATCAACTCACTCTTACAGGAAAGCATATCCGCCGTGCGCGTCGTCAAGTCCTTCGTGCGCGAGCGTTACGAGAACGAGCGCTTCCATCGGCAGAACGAGCTGAACTTCCAAGCTGAGATGAAGAACGTGCAGCTCACGAGCCTCTTGACGCCGACCGTCGAGTTCCTCGCGGCAATCACGGTCACCTTCATCTTGTGGATTGGCGGCTACGAGGTCGTGCAAGGAGACCTGACGGCAGGCGCTCTCGTCGCATTTTTGACGTATGCCGTGAATCTCGCGAATCCCGTCAAGCGCATCAGCCGCATTTACGGCACCGTGCAGCGTGCGATGGCAGCAATCGACCGCGTCTTCGGCGTGCTCGACATGGAGGAGACGATCCGCGACAGAAAAAATGCCGTTCCGCTGCCCGAGATCGAAGGCCGCGTCGCCGTCAAGGACGTGTCCTTTTCCTACAAGGAGGGCGCTCCCGCGCTCTCCCATGTGTCGCTCGCGGCGAGTCCCGGCCAGCTCGTCGCCTTCGTTGGCCCTTCGGGCGCGGGCAAGTCGACGATTGCGAACCTCATTCCGCGCTTTTACGAGGTGAATGAAGGCGCGATCGAGATCGACGGTCACGACGTGCGCGACGTGACGCTCGACTCTCTGCGCGAGCAGATCGGCATCGTGCCGCAGGAAACGATGCTCTTTTCGAGCAGCGTGCGCGAAAACATCCGCTACGGCAGGCTCGATGCGACAGACAAAGAGATTGAGGAGGCGGCGCGTGCGGCGAACGCCGAGGAATTCATCCTGCAGCTTCCCGAAGGCTATGAGACGAAGATCGGCGAGCGCGGCCTAAACCTCTCGGGCGGCCAGCGACAGCGCATCTCGATCGCACGCGCCATCTTGAAGAATCCGCGCATCCTGATCCTCGACGAGGCGACGTCGGCGCTCGATACGGAGAGTGAGAAGATCGTGCAGGCGGCGCTCGACAAGCTCATGGTGGGCAGGACGTCCTTTGCCATCGCGCATCGCCTTTCGACGATATTCAATGCAGACTGCATCTACGTCATCGACGGCGGACGCATCGTCGAGCAGGGCACGCACGAGGAGCTTCTGGCGGCGGGCGGGCTTTACAGCACGCTTTACAACATCCAGTTCCGAGGCGAGGGAGAGGATGAGAAGAAAGGCGGGGAAGCCTTGCAGCCTGCGGGGGCGTGAAAGGACTTCCATGAAATAAAGGGGAGAAAATATGCGGTTACTCTACAATCTCGCGGCGATTCTCGCCGTCGTCCTCATCATACCCGTGTTCCTCGTGCGCGCCGTGCGCGAGCGCGGCTTCGTCGAGCGCGTGCGCCAGAGCCTCGGCTTCTTCCCCGAGCACGCGCTCGACAAGGTGGCGAAGAAGAACTGCATCTGGGTTCATGCAGCGTCCGTCGGCGAGATCGTCGCCGCCAGTCCCTTGATCCGCGAGTTCCACAAGGAATTTCCCAAGAGTCCGATCCTCGTCTCCGTCGTCACGACGGCGGGCTACGAGATGGCGAACCGCATCATCAAGGACGCGGACAGCATCATCTACTTCCCGCTCGACCTGCCGTGGCGCGCCGGCAGCATCCTGCGCCGCATCCATCCGCGCGTCTTCATGCCCGTCGAGACGGAGCTTTGGCCAAACTTCCTGCGGACGGCGAAGAAGCTCAAGATCCCCGTCATGATGGTCAACGGGCGCATCAGCGACAAGAGCGTCAAGCGCTACAAGCATCTGCACAGCGTCCTCGACGACATGATCAGCACGGTTCGAAAGTTTGCCATGCAGTCGCCCATCGACGCCGAATACATCATGCGCCTCGGCGCACCGCCCGAGCTTGTGACCGTCACGGGAAACACGAAGTTCGATCAGACGTATACGGACGTGAGCGCCGAGGAGAAAGAAAAGCTCCTTCGCGAGATGGGGATTTCAGCGGCGGGCGGCATCTTCCTCGCGGGCAGCACGCATCGCGGCGAGGAGACGCCCGTCTTGGAGGCGTTTGCCGCGCTGCGGGAAAAATTTCCCGAGGCGAAGCTCATCATCGCGCCGCGCGAGCTTCTGCGCACGACAGAGGTCGCTGCACTCTGCAGGCACAAGGGGTTTTCCGTCGCGCGCCGCACGGAGCTTCTGAAAGAGCCGGGCGAAGGTCACGACGTCGTGATCCTCGACACCATCGGCGAGCTTGGCAGGGTCTACAGCATCGGCGACGTCATCTACGTCGGCGGCAGCCTCATCGCGCACGGCGGGCACAATATCCTGGAGCCTGCGGCGCACGGCAAGGCGATCGTCGTCGGTCACAATATGTTCAACTTCAAGGACACGCATGTGCTCTTCACGAAGAGGAACGCCTGCATCACGGTGCACGACGGGAAGGAACTTTCCGCCGCAGTTCGCAGGCTCTTCGAGGACGAAGGGGAAAGGCGGCGTATGGAGCGCGAGACGCTCGCCATCATCGGTGAGAACAAGGGCGCATCCAGAAAGACCGCCGTTCTTCTGCATGACTTCTTGGAGGATTTCGAGCAGGGTGAGAGCGCGGGCAAGGTGCGCACGACGGAACGCGTCGAGAATTTCCGCACCTACGTCACCGATCTCATGCGCCGCCGTCATGCCGAGGGGCTGGGGCTGCGCTGCATCATGGGGCTGCTCTACACGTTTTCCGTCATCTACCGCCAGCTCGTGAACCTGAAGCTTTGGGGCTACGAGGCGGGGCTTTTCCAGCGCAAGCGTCTCTCCTGCTACGTCATCAGCCTCGGCAACATCACGGTCGGCGGCACGGGCAAGACGCCGACGGCGCAGTACTTGGCGGCGGCGATCCGCGACATGGGCTGTCGCGTCGTCATCTTGAACCGCGGCTACCGTGCGAAGTGGCGCGGCGACGTCGGCATCGTCTCCGACGGGCAGAAGCTCTACATGGATGCGACTGAGGCGGGAGACGAAGCCTTCATGCTCGCCAAGCACCTGCCCGAAGTGCCCGTGCTCATCGGCGCCGAGCGCTCGCTTACGGGACAGTACGCGATCGAGCATTTCGGCGCCGAGGTCGCGATCTTGGACGACGGCTACCAGCATTGGCAGCTCGCCCGTGACATGGACATCCTGCTCGTTGACGCGGTCAACGTCTTCGGCAACGGCTACATGCTGCCGCGCGGCACGCTCCGAGAGCCTGTCTCGCACATCAAGCGCGCCGACGTGTGCCTTCTGACGAAGGTCGATCAAGCGGTCGGCGTCTCGCGCGAGCACATCAAGAACACGATACGAAAGTACAACGCGAAGGCGCTGATCATGGAGAGCATCCATCAGCCGCGCCGCTTCGTCGACCTCAAGGACTGGCACCGCGACATTGCGGGCGAGGGCGTCGACATCAAGACGCTCGAAGGCAAGCGGGTCATGGCGGTTTCGGCCATCGGCAATCCGATGTCGTTTGAGCAGACGCTCTTCGACATCGGCACGAAAATCGTCGAGAGCCTGCGCTTCCCCGATCATCATGAGTACACGACGAAGGAACTGCAGGACGTCCTCGATCAAGCGATCTCCCTTGGGGCGGAGGCCATTGTCATCACGGAGAAGGACGCCGTAAAGATTCCGCTGACGATCATCGAAGCGAAGGTGCCGATCCCCGTGTTCGTCATCTGCGTCGAGGTCACGTTTCAGGAGGGGGCGGCGGCGTTCCACGCCATGCTCGTCTCGCATTTGCAGGAAAGGATCGCTGTCTTGCGAAAGGGAGGAAAAGAAAAATGAGGACACTTTGCGTGATTCCTGCGCGTTATGCGTCGACGCGCCTGCCGGGCAAGCCGCTTGCCGACATCTGCGGCAAGCCCATGATCTGCCGCGTCCTGGAGCGTGCGAGATGCGCCCGAAAGCCCGACAAGGTGATCGTGGCGACGGACGACGAGCGCATCTGCGACGCCGTGCGGGCGGAAGGCGGCGAGGCGCTCATGACGCGCACCGACCATCTGACGGGCACCGATCGGCTCGCCGAGGTCGCGGAGGCGTACCCTGCGGTCGATCTCATCGTCAACGTGCAGGGAGACGAGCCGCTGATCGAGCCGTCGGTGATCGACGATCTCATCGCGCCCTTCGAGATGGACGAGAATCTGCCGATGGCGACCGTCATGACACGCATGGAAGATGCGGAGGAGCAGCTCGATCCGAACAACGTCAAGGTCGTCGTGGACAAGCTCGGCTACGCGCTCTACTTCTCGCGCTCGCTCGTGCCCTATCCGCGTGCGGCGGCAGGTCCCGTCTATAAGCACATCGGCATCTACGCCTATCGGCGCGACTTTTTGCTGCGCTACGCACGCCTTGAGCCGACGCCGTTGGAAAAGGCGGAGTCGCTGGAGCAGCTTCGGGCGCTGGAAAACGGCTATGGCATCCGCGTGCTGGAAACGGACTGCCGCTTCGTCGGCGTCGATACGGCGGAAGACCTCGCGCTCGTGAACAAGCTCTATCGGGAGATGGGGCTGGCGTAAGAAATGCGTTTCGGACAAAGACGGCATGGTGCAAAGAATCTATCACTGAATCCTTAATTGTTTTTAAGGAAATGCTGATAAAATGAGGTCGCTCGGATGTGTGAAGCCGGGCGTCGAATTTGTCCGTGACTCCCCAAGAGAAAGGCGGTAATAGGATGATGAACAAGGTGAAGATCCGGGATTTCACGATCGGCGGGGGCAGCCCGCTCGTGCTCATAGCGGGGCCGTGCGTCCTTGAGGAGATGGAGCGCTGCCTTTTGATCGGGCGCACGGTCAAGGAAATCACCGCGAGGCTCGGCATTCCCTACATCTTCAAAGCGTCGTTCGACAAGGCGAACCGCTCGTCTTTCAACAGCTTTCGCGGTCCCGGGCTCAAGAAGGGGCTTGAGATGCTGCAGGCGATCAAGGAGGAACTCGACGTGCCCGTCGTGACCGACGTCCACAAGGAGTCGCAGATCGCGCCTGCGGCGAAGGTCGTCGACGTGCTGCAGATCCCCGCGTTCCTGTGCCGCCAGACCGACCTCATCTATGCGGCGGCAAAATCCGGCTGCGTCGTCAACGTCAAGAAGGGGCAGTTCCTCGCGCCGCGCGACATGGGCAACGTCGTCGACAAGCTGCACGAGGGCGGCTGCTCCGACATCCTCTTGACGGAGCGCGGCGCCTCGTTCGGCTACAACAACCTCGTCGTCGACATGCGCAGCTTCCCCATCATGCGCACGTTTGGCGCTCCCGTCATCTTCGATGCGACGCACAGCGTGCAGCTGCCGGGCGGCGCGGGCACGTCGTCGGGCGGCAACCGCGAGTTCGTCGAGCCTCTGGCGCGCGCCGCCGTCGCCGCCGGCGTCGACGGGCTTTTCATGGAAGTGCACGACAACCCCGAGGAGGCGCTCTGCGACGGGCCGAACAGCCTCTATCTCGACAAGCTCGAAGAGCTTTTGAAGGAAGTGCTGGCGATCTACGACGTGGTGAAAGGGAAGCTGATCTGAATGATTTATTCTGCGGATGCGATGGAGCGTGCGCGCCGCGTGCGCTTTATCATCTTCGACGTCGACGGCGTCCTGACGGACGGCGGCATTTATACGGGCGAGTCGGGCGAGCTTCTGAAGCCGTTCCATGTGCGCGACGGTCTCGGAATATGCCAGTGGCAGAACGAAGGCCTCGGCACGGCGATCATCACGGGGCGCGACTCCGCCATCGTCTCCCGCCGCGCCGCCGAGCTGAAGATCCAAGACGTCTACCTCGGACATGCCGACAAGCGCAGCGCCTATGCTGACATCAAGGAGCGCCATGCGCTGCGAGATGAGGAGATCGCCTACGTCGGCGACGATCTCATCGACCTTGCCGTCATGGCGCGGGTCGGCTTTCCTGCCGCGCCCGCCGACGCGGCGGCCGAGGTGCAAAACCTCGCATGCTTCGTGTCCGGAAAGCCGGGCGGCAAGGGAGCTGTGCGCGAGATCGTCGAGTTCGTCTTGAAGGCGCAGGGACGCTGGGAGAACGTCGTCGCACGCTTCACGGCTCCGGCGCAGGCCGCGGACGTCTCGCAATGACAGCTTTGGCAGGGACATGCGTCGGTTCATGAAACAGCCGTGCGTGGGCCAAGGTTCTCACATATCTGAAGACAGCAGGTGAAATGTTCATGCTCTACAACTCGTTGATGGCGCTGAGCCGTGCGCTGCGCTTCCTGCCGCACGGCGCGCTCCTCTTTCTCGGTGCGATTCTCGGCAGGCTCTACTACGTGCTCATCAAGAAGCAGCGCGAGCTTGCCGTGCGCCAGATGATGCGGGGGCTTTCCCTCTCGGAGGAAGAGGCGCGAAAGCTTGTTCGCGCCTCCTTCGTGAATCTCGCGCAAAACATGTTGGAGATCCTCTACATGCCGAAGCTCAACCGAGAGAACCTGCATGAATACATTGAGATCGAGCACTTGGAGCGCCTCCGGGACGCGCTCGCCGAGGGGCATGGCGCAGTCGTCCTCACGGGGCACATCGGCACGTGGGAGTGGCTGTCCGCCGCCTTCTCGCTGTCGGGCCTGCCCGTCACGGCGATCGCCAAGACGCAGCCGAATGCCGAGTATTCGCGCGTCCTCGACGATCTGCGTGCGACGATCGGCGCGGAGATCTTCTCGCGCGGCACGAGCGAGCTTCTGGCGGCGGGGCGTGCGCTGAAGAAGGGCAAGATCCTCGGCTTCCTCGCCGATCAGGATGCAGGCCCCGGCGGCGCTTTCATCGACTTCCTCGGCAAGACGGCGGCGACGCCCTTGGGGCCTGCCGTCTTCTCGCGCAAGTTCCGTGCGCCCGTCGTGCCAGCGTTCATCCTGCGCCGTCCCGACGGCAGGCATACGGTGCGCGTCTATGAGCGCATGGAGTACGTCGACACGGGCGACACGGAAAAGGATCTCTACGATCTGACCGTGCGCATGACGCGCCTCCTGGAGGAGGTCATCCGCGAGAACCCGACGCAGTGGCTGTGGTTTCAGAAGCGCTGGAACACGTCGCCCGAGATGAAGAAGGAGAAGCACCACGGTGCGATGCTGCATGGAGGGAAAAATGAAGCATAAGAAGGCTCTTCTTGCAGGCCTGGCGGCGGCTCTTTTCGTCGCTGCCTTCGCGTGGGCGGTTCTCTCCGTGCCCGAGGCGCCGCCCGCGGACGATTCCGCGCGTACGCTGCGCTACGAGGGCAACACCTTGAGTCTGGAGAAAGACGGGCGCACCGTCTGGCAGCTGACGGCGGAATCGATCGAGGCGGGACTCGACGGCAAGGAGGCGGAGGCGAGAAACATCGAGGCCGTATTCCATGAGGACGATGGGCGCGAGCTGAAGCTTGCTGCGCCCCATGCACATTACGATATGACGTCGAAGGATCTCGTCGTCGACGGCGGCGTGCAGGTCGAGACGTCGGACGGCATACGCCTGACGAGCCGGGAGGTCATTTGGTCGTCGGAGAAGGAAACGCTCGCCGCCGTCGGCGACGCCCTGCTCACGCAGGAGGAAGAGAAGCTTCGCGTGAGCGCGGAGCGCATCGAAAGCTCGGACGGCTTCGCGAGGTTTACGGCGAGCGGCAAGGACGGCCGGAAGGCACGGATTGAAAAGGGGAGTGGAGTGAAATGACGAAGAGAAAGGGGAAGGCCGCGCTCGCTGCCGCCGTCTTGACGATGGCGCTCCATGCGGGCAGCCTGCAGGCGGCGGACGAGGCGTCCTCCTTGGAAGGGGCGAGCATCAGCTATGACATGGCGACGGGCGTCATCACGGCGGAGGGCGACGTGCTCTTGCAGCACGGCGAGACGCGCATCGCGGGCGCGAAGGCGAGCTACGACACGAAGACGCAGCAGGGCGAGATCACGGGCGGCGTCATCGCCGTGAGCGATGCGATGCGCCTGACGGCAGATGCCGTGCGCCTTGAATCCTTCGACGCCATTCATGCGACGGGCGGCGCTGAGGTCACGAAGGACGACCTTCATCTGAGCGCCGCAAGCCTCTCCGTCTTCGACAAGGACCGCTACGTCGCGGAAGGAGACGTTCGTGCCGTGAAGGCGGACAAGACGTTCACGGGCGCACGCGCCGAATTCACGCAGTCGACGAACTACATGCTCATTCCGGCGGGCGGCACGGTGACGACGGCGGACGGCACGTTCCGTGCCGATTACATGGAAGGCTGGCTGACAGAAGAGCGCTATCGCGGCACGGGCAACGTGCACGTCGTCAGCCCGCCGAGAAGCTTCGAGGGCGGCGGCGACCGCATCGACTACTTCGCCAAGGCCGAGGACGGCAAGGGCAAGTGCGTGCTTGACGGCAACGCCTGGGCGTATCAGGGAAATAACATGCTCAAGAGCAAGCATCTGACGGTCTATCTTGCCAACACGGGCGATCTTGCGGTAGAATGAGACAGGATTCGTCATAGGAAGAGAGGTGGAAGGCTTTGCATCTGGAAGCGAGAGATCTGGTCAAGACATTCAAGCGGCGCAGCGTCGTCGACCATGTGTCCCTGCGCGTCGAAAAGGGCGAGATCGTCGGGCTTTTAGGACCCAACGGCGCAGGCAAGACGACGACGTTCTACATGATCACGGGGCTTGAGCGGCCGACTTCGGGCGACGTTTTCGTTTCCGATGTATGTATCACGGACATGCCCATGTATGCGCGTGCGCGTCTCGGCATTGGCTACCTCGCGCAGGAAGCCTCGATCTTCCGCAAGATGACCGTTGAGGAAAACCTCCTTTCGATCTTGGAGATGACAAAGCTCTCCGCGCAGGAACGCAGGGAGAAGATGGAGCAGCTGCTCGCAGAATTCCGCGTCAGCCATGTGCGCGACCGCCTCGGCACAGAGCTTTCGGGCGGCGAGCGCCGCAGGGTCGAGATCGCGCGCTGCCTCGCCATCGAGCCGCAGTTCATCCTGCTCGATGAGCCGTTCGCCGGCGTCGATCCCATTGCCGTCGCCGACATACAGGAGATCATCTCGTATCTGCGCAAGCGCGGCATCGGCATCCTCATCACCGATCACAATGTGCGCGAGACGCTGCACATCGTCGATCGCGCCTACATCCTGAACGACGGCAAGATCCTCCTCGAAGGGGACAGCGCGACCATCGCCGCGAGCGACCTCGCACGCAAGTTCTATCTCGGCGACAACTTCACGTTATAGGAGCGCCCTCATGCAAATACGACTTTTGGACAAATACATCTTTCGTGAGGTCTGCCTCGCGTTCTTCTTCGGTATATGCGGCACGTCCGCCGTCTTCGTCGGCTCGGGCACGCTCTTTCGCATCGCGCAATACATCACGGATTACGGCGCGTCGTTCGGCTCCGTTGTCAAGATGTTCATCTTCAGCCTGCCCGCCATCGCCATATACACCTTTCCCATGTCGATGCTCTTGGCGGCTCTCCTGACCGTCGGCAGCCTGTCGAGTTCGAGCGAGATCACGGCGATGAAATCGTGCGGCGTGAGCTTTTGGCGCATCGCCGCGCCCGTCGTCGCGCTCGGCGTCGTCGTCAGCATCTTCTCCATCCTCTTCACGGAGCATGTCGTGCCGCGCGCGAACAATGCCTACGAGAACGTCATCGCCTACGAGATCCGAGGCAACGCCGCACCGAAGTCGCAGGATCACATCGTCATCAAGGAGATCAAGGACGGCGAGATGCAGCGGCTCATGTACGCGCGTCGCTACAATGCCGAGACGGAGACGCTCGAAGGCGTGACCTTGCAGTCGTTCGAGAACGGCGAGACGAAGTACGTGCAGGATGCCGCCTATGCGAAGTGGGAGGGCACGCAGTGGACGATGTACCATGGCGCCGTCTACGAGGTCGCGGGCGGCAGGTCGGAGCATACGATGCGCTTCGACAAGCAGGTTCTGCCCATCAACGCAGGTCCGGGGCGCATCGTGCGCGAGCAGAAGAAGCCGGAGGAGCTGACCATGCGGGAGCTGCGCCAGCAGATCGAGCTGATGCGCACGCAGTTCGTCGATACGAAGAAGCTGGAGACGGAGCTTTATCAGCGCATCACGATTCCGATGGCGAGCCTCGTTTTCGCCATCATCGGCGTGCCGCTCGGCGTTCAGTCGACGCGCAGCAGTTCCTCGCGCGGCATCGGCCTGAGCCTTCTGATCTTCTTCTGCTACTACGTCCTCATGACGCTCGCGGGGGCGCTCGGACAGTCGGGCGCATTGAATCCCGCCTATGCCGTCTGGCTGCCGAATGTCGCGGGGCTTCTCTGCGGCGCTTATCTGATGCGCGAGGCGGCACGCTGAGGGGAAGCGGCGGATTTTTGCAAAGCGAAGGGAAAACTCTCGAAAGAGAAAGGAGCATGTCACGATGTATGGGATCGTCCTGATACTCGTGCTCGTCATCACGGGCGGCGTCATCGCTGTCATCGGCGACCGCGTGGGCACGAAGGTCGGCAAGAAGCGACTGTCGCTCTTCGGCCTCAGGCCGCGCCACACGTCGACTGTCATTACCATCGTCACGGGCTTCGTCATCACGACGCTGACGTTCGTCATCCTCGCCGCCGCCTCGGAAAACGTGCGCACGGCTCTCTTCGGCATGGAGCAGCTCAACCGTTCGCTGCAGGAGACGGAGGAAAAGCTCAAGGATGCGTCTGCCGAGCTTGCGTCGGCGCGTGCCGAGCAGGCGGCGGCGGACAGGGCGCTCGCCGATCTCAAGGGCAGCGTCAAGTCGCTCGAAGAAGAAGCCGAAAGGCTTTCGGCGGGCAACCGTGCGCTCGCGGCAGAAAACGATGCGCTCGCAAAGGACAACGCCGCTCTCGACGGGCTGAACCGATCGCTTGCGGCAGAAAACGATGCGCTCGGCTCGGCGAATGAGACGCTCGGCACAGAGAATGCCGCGCTTGCGACGAGCAACGCGAAGCTTGCCAGCGACAAGAAGGCGCTGGAAAACCGCACGCAGGAACTTCGGCGCGGTCTTGAGATCATCCGCGAGGGCGACATCGTCTATCGCGCGGGAGAAGTCATCGCGGCGGGCGTCATCAAGGGCGGCCGCCCCGAAGACGAGGTGCGCGCCGATGTCACGGCGCTCGCACAGCTCGCGAGCCGCAACGTCTCGGCACATCTCGGCAGGGACTTGCCGGATGGCGAGATCTGGGTCTATTCGCCCGAGTTGGACGATGCCGTTGCACGCATCGCCAAGAATCCCGGCGACATGGTCGTGCGCATCGTCGCGGCGGGCAACCTCGTGCGCGGCGAAGCCGTGCGCGCCGCCCTCGATCTCCATCCGAACAGCGTCGTCTATCGGCAGGGAGAGTTCATCCTCGCGCAGTCGTACCGCCTGACGGGCACGGGCGGCGAGCAGGCGTCGGAGGAAGTCGTCATGGACTTTTTGAAGCGCGTGAACGCCGCCGCTTCGGCGCACGGCATCCTGCCCGATCCGATTCGCGGCACGGTCGGCGTCATCGACGGCGAGCAGATGTATAGCATCGTGCAGACGATCGAACCGCTTTACGGCATGATCCTCCTCTCCGCCTACGCGCACGATGACACCGATGCGCTCGGCCCTCTGCGGCTCAACATCAAGGTCGAGCAGGAGGCCGAATGATGGCAGGCGGGATGCTCGCCGCCGTCGATCCCGGCCGTGAGAAGTGCGGATTCGCCGTCTTGGATGCCGGGGGTGCGGTGCTGTTTCAGCAAGTGATCGAGACGCTTAAGTTGGAGCATGAAATCAACGATAAATGTTCTAGGTATGCGTTTACTACCCTTGTGCTCGGAAACGGTACGACGAGCAAGGCGGCGAAGAAGCGCATAGAAGAGGCCGTGCCGGACTTGCGCATTGTGCTCGTCGACGAGTACCGCACGACGGACATGGCGAAGCGGGCGTATTGGCAGGCGCGTCCGCCGCGTGGCTGGAGGAAGCTTCTGCCTGTCTCAATGCTCGTGCCGCCAGAGCCTGTCGATGATTTTGTCGCCGTCATCCTCGCACGCCGCTTCCTTGAAAAAGCGGTGCCGGAGGATATTTAAGAAGAAGGGAAGGCGATTTCCCCTCAGATGTCAGGGAGCTGCTGCAGCCGCTTTGCGCGGTGCGGCTCTTCCGCAAAGAAAAGGAGAGTTCACATGGCAGAAAAAGAAGAGAAGCTCGAAGCAGAAGAGAAGGACACGAAGAAGGAAGCGGCGGAAGCCGTCAAGTCCGAGAAGGCCGTGAAGTTCGACGCGATGCTCAAGGAGCTTGACATTCAGGCGTTCCAGAAGCAGGAAGTCGGCGACGAGTACGGCACGGTGCTCTACCGCTCCTCGATGGAAATCAAGGGGCAGTTCCTGCCTGTCATCGTCATCCTTGACGCCTCCATCTACGGCATTGTGCGCGTCATCGTCGGCAGCAAGGTCGTCAACGAGAAGAACGAGAGCGACCTCGCGGCATACATCAACGAGATGAACAGCCGCTACAAGGTGTTCAAGTACTACACGGTGGAAGACGGCAGCCTCGTCCTCGACGCCTGCCTGCCCGCCTCCGACGAGGGATTCGAGCCGGATATCGTGCGCACGATCCTCGACGTCATCCTGCAGCACCTCGATGAGACCTTCGGCGATACGATGAAGACCATCTGGGCGGACAACTGAGAAACGAATCAAAAAGGGCTGCTCCGAAAAGCGAGATTTCGCTTCTTGGAGCAGCCCTTTTTGTTGAAAACGCATGAAAAAACGCATGAAAAAACGCATGAAAAAACGCATGAAAAAACGCATGAAAAAACGC
>CAJPRR010000022.1 GCA_905373085.1 uncultured Selenomonas sp. | reverse complement strand
AAAAAACGCATGAAAAAACGCATGAAAAAACGCATGAAAAAACGCATGAAAAAACTGCCGCAGGCATCCGGCTTGCGGCAGTTTTTTCGTGCAAATCAGCCTGCGGCGACAGCTTCGTTCAGACCCTTCATCAAGGCGTCGATGTCGATGCCGTGCGCGAGCGCACCCTGCTCGATGTTCTCGAAGTGCGAGGCGGCGCAGCCGATGCAGCCCATGCCGGCGCTCATGAATACGGGGACAGTGTTCGGATATTTCCGGACAACCTCTCCGATGCCCATATCTTTCGTTATGGTCATACAAAAACCTCCTTTGTTACAGGGAAACTCCCAAGAAGCCGGCGGCGAGCCGGCCGGTTGATTGATTCCATGCAAGGGCGAGTACGCGGCGAAGCCGCATACGAAAAACACCTTACTACTAAGTGAATTATAGCACGTTTCCTAGCGGATAGCTAGAACTTATTCATGCTTTTCTGCAGCGGCTCACCCTTCCACGGTCATGGCGGCGGCGAGGGCGGCGCCGAGGGCGGAGCCGGTGTTTTCGAGGACGATGTGGATCTTTTCGGCGTCGTCGCCGAGGAGGGCGGCGAGCGCCTTCTTGAGGTTCTCGGCGACGAGGGGCATCTTCTCGTAGACGGAGCCGTCGATGGCGATGTGCTGCTCGGCAATCGCCGCACCCTGTGCGCGATGGCGCACGATGCCCGCGAAGGTCGCGGCGACGAGGCGGGCGGAACGTGCGATGATGAGGGCGGCGAGGTTCTGCAGCAGGTTCAGCTCAAGCGCGTTGAACATCTCGCCCGTCTTTTCTTCAAGGATAGCGGCGGCTTCGTGGCGGTCGAGGTAGGCGTCGGAGACGATCGCGGAAAGGTCGATGCTCGTGAAGGAGAAAGGCTCTTTCTTGCCAAGAAGGTCGGCGAGCGCATGCCCGTAGATTTCGCCGAGATAGCGTCCCGAAACCATCTTTTCGAGGTGCTGTGCGCCGGGCTTTTCGGAAGTCTCGTCGATATGCGCATCGTACTTCGTGAGCGTGAGCTTGCCGAAGCCGCCCGATTCCATGTTGATGACAGTGGGCGTCTCAGAGCCGTCGGGGAACTTCTCGAAGTAGCAAGTGTTCTGCCCCGTGGCGTAGATCGAGCCGATGTAGGCGTTCGGCTTCTTGTAGGCGGCGGCTAAGAGCGTGGCGACGGTGTCGTTGATGACGGCGACGGGGATGACGTTTCTCGCGCCGCGCCGTGCGAGAGCTTCCTTGAGCAGATCGTTGACGACCTTGCCCTCGACGCCCTGCGTCGCGAACTCCTTCGTCCAAGTGATGAGCTTGGCGTTGTAGAGGTCGGTCTGCACCGACGGGAAGGAGAAGGTGTGACCGAGCAGGTACGTCGTCGATCGATTGCTCTCGATGGCCTCGTCGATGAGTTCGGCGAGAAAGTCGAACATCTCCTCGGCGGTCGCACTTTCCGATACGTAGTCGTAGACGCCCGGCTCGGTCAGAGGCTTCGCCGCCTTCTTGATGACCTGGTACCTGCCGCCGCCGTGCAGCAGGATGTGCAGGGCGCGTACGTTCGTGCCGCCGAAGTCGAGCGCGAGGAAGTCGCCGATCTCCTTGCCCGTCGGCAGGGCGACGTAGGAGCGCAGCATGCGCAGCGTGGAGGCCTCGCCCTCAAGACCCATCTGCATCTCCGCCTCGAAGTCAGCGGAGATTTTCTTAAGGTCGTCATCGCTGATGCTGAAGGCGGCGAGGATTTCATCGTATTTCTTCTTGTCCATGGTCATGACTGCTCCCCCTTTAATCGCAGTAGTGTTCCAGCATGGCTCCGACGCTTGGGAAAACTTCTTTCGCTTGCTTTTGAATCGCTTCTCGCGCCGTCGTCAGCGTATAGCCGTCGAATGCCTTGAGCATCGGCAGGTCGTTCGTCTCGTCGCCGATGGCGAAGACCTCCGCGCTGTCCCAGCCCATGACGGAGAGCAGCGTGCGTATGCCCTGATCCTTGCCGACGCCGACGGGCGTGATGTCGAGGCTGCAGGCGTTCGGGTAGGCATGGATCTTATCGCCGAGCCTCGCGTTGAGCGCGGCGGCGCAGGCGTCGGATTCGGCGGGAAGCGGGAAGCCCATGGAGAACTGCTGGATCTTCTTGAGCGTGCCGATCTCGGATTCCTCGATGTAGATGATGGGATAGTCCCATTCCTTTGCTTCGCGCTCGATCCAAGAGCCTTCCGATTGGTGGCAAAGGTACGTCACGTCGGCTGCCGAAAAGGCGAAGTGGAAGGATTTCGCCGCCAGAGGCTCTTCGGCAATGGCGGAGAGGGCGGCCGGCTCGATCTCGGCCTGGAAGCGCACATGCTCTTTCGCGTCGCGGATGATGCCGCCGTTGTTGCAGACCGTGTAGTCGAATTCCAGTCCGAAAGCGAAGAGCTGCGGCACGAGCATGCCGTAGTCGCGCCCCGAGATGACGCCGAACTTGTTGCCCGCCGCACGCCACTTCTTGACGGCCTGCAGCGTTTCCTCATCGATCTTGCCGCCTCTGAGGAGCGTCCCGTCGTAATCGCTTGCAGCTACCTTCATTGTATCTCCTCCTCGTAAATCACGGCTTCCAATGGACGAAGCGAAGTCGTCGGCGCGTCCGCATAGCTTCCGGCAAGGCGCGTGCCGCGAAGGAAACCTGCGGGAAGCGCCGCGTCCTCCGTGCTGAAGTTGACCGCCGTCTTGATGCGAGCCTTTCCCAGTGTGCGCGAGAACGCATAGATTTGCTCGTTTTCTTCCAGAAGCTCTTCATATACGCCGTCCAAAAGAGCAGGAATCGTCTCGCGCAGCTTGGCGAGATGGCGATAGAAGTGCAGCACGGAGTCGGTATCCTTTTCCTCGGCGGCAGCGTTGAGCGTGCGATAGTTCTCGTTGACGGGCAGCCACGGCGTGCCGCTCGTGAAGCCCGCATGTTTTTCTGCCGTCCACTGCATCGGCGTGCGTGCGTTGTCGCGGCTGTTGAAATGGACGAAGCCCAGCGCTTCTTCTTTGGAGAAGCCATCTTCCAAAGCGAGCGCGTACTGGCCGTGCGACGAAATGTCGTCGTAGGCGTCGATGGAATCCCAAGCCACGTTCGTCATGCCGAGTTCTTCGCCCTCGTAGATGAAGGGCGTGCCGCGCAGCGTGAAGAGGACGGCGGCGAGCGCCTTGGCCGCGAGCTTCTTGTCCGCGAGCTTCTTGTCCGCGCCTTTGGGGAAGAAGTAATCGACGGAGCGTGCGCGGTCGTGGTTCTCGAAGTAGATGGGAAACCAGCCTTCCTTGGCAGTGGCGTGCTGGCTCGCCGTGAGCGCGCGCTTGAGCTTCGTTAGAGGCCACGGCTGCGCTTTGTGCCAGCATTCGCCGCCCTCGTAGGGCACGAGGACGTGGCTGAACTCGAAGAGCATGGAGAAGACGCCGTTCTCGCCGACCCACAGCGGCAGTTCCTCGGGCGTGACGCCGTTCGCCTCGCCGACGGTAAAGATATCGTGTCCGTCGAAGACGCGTGCGCGGAACTCGTGCAGGAAGTCGAGGATGCCCGGCGTGTTCGCCGTCATATCGTGGACGCTCGTCATGCCGTCTGCCGCATCCGGTTCGCCGTCCGTGAAGACGGCGGGCTTCTTGATGTAGGTGATGGCGTCGATGCGGAAGCCGCCGACGCCCTTTGCGAGCCAGAAGTTCGCGGCGGCGAAGAGCGCTTCCCTGACCTCGGGGTTTTCCCAGTTGAGGTCGGGCTGCGCCTCGGCGAAGGTGTGCAGGTAGTATTGGCCGCGCTCCTCGCTGTACGTCCACGCAGAGCCGCCGAAGATGCCGCGCCAGTTCGTCGGGGCGCTGCCGTCCTCCTTCGCGTCGCGCCAGATATACCAGTCGCTCTTCGCGTTCGTGCGGCTCTTCTTCGACTCCAAGAACCACGGGTGCTCATCGGAGGTGTGGTTGTAGACGAGATCCATGACGATGCGCATGCCGCGCTTCTTCGCTTCTGCGATCAGCTCTTCCATGTCGGCGAGCGTGCCGAAGTCGGGATGGATGCCGCAATAGTCGCTGATGTCGTAGCCGTTGTCGACCATGGGCGACGGGTAGACGGGCGTGAGCCAAAGCGCGCCCGCGCTGAGCGACTTCAGATAGTCGAGCTTTTCCGTGATGCCGCGAAGATCGCCCGTGCCCTTGCCGTGCGTGTCATTGAAGCTCTTCGGATAAATCTGGTAGACGGCGGTGTTCTGCCACCAATGCGTTGCTTTCATGCGTTTTTCCTTTCCATTCAGCCCCCTGCCGTGCGGGCAGGGGGCTGTGAGAGTGTCGTGCGTCAGAAGGTCAGGACGTCCGTCTTGCCGGCTTCTGCCGTCATGCCTGTATGCTTTTTCATCAGCGGGTATTCGCCCGAGTTCGTCACTGCCATGATGACCGTGTCCTGGTAGCCGGCTTCCTTGATGGTCGCGCGGTCGAACTTCACGAGCGGCGTACCCTGGCCGACCTTGTCGCCCGCACGGACGAGAAGCTCGAAGCCCTTGCCGCCGAGCTTCACCGTGTCGACGCCGATGTGGATGAGCATTTCCGCGCCGTTCGCGAGACGCAGTCCGACGGCGTGCAGCGAATCCTCCATGACCATCGTGACCTCGGCGTCGGCGGGCGCGACGACGAGATTGCCCGTCGGCTCGACAGCGACGCCGTCGCCCATCATCTTCTGCGAGAACATTTCATCCTTGACCTCGCTCATGTCGATGACCTTGCCGTCGGCGACTGCCGTGAAGGAGAGGGATTTTTCCGTGCCGACGGCGAGCTCCGTCGCATCGGACGCAGGCGCTGCGAGAAGCGCCTCGAAGCGCTCGCGCACCTGCGGCACGGAGAGGCCGACGATGACCTGGAACGCATGTCCGTTACGCACGAGGCCGTGTGCGCCCGCACGGGTGAAGACGGCGACCGGCTGCACGAGGTCGGGATCCTCCACCGTCACGCGCAGGCGCGTCGCGCAGTTCGTGACGTCCTTGATGTTCGCAGGGCCGCCGAGTCCTTCGAGGAAGACCTTCGCCTTCACGTCGCGCTCGTCGAGCTTCATATCGGGTGCGGCGCCTGCAGCGGCGCCCGCAGCATCTGCCTGCTTCGCCTTGTAGTCGGCTTTCGTGAAGAGCTTGTCCTCGACATCGTCGTCCGTCCTGCCCGGCGTCTTGTAATCCTTGAAGCGGATGACAGCGCGGAAGACGAAGAAGTAGATGGCGGTGAAGCACAGACCGACGCCGATCTGCGTGAGGTATGTCATGTAGTGATAGGAAAAGAGCGGAATCCAGTTCTGCACGAAGCAGTCGATGAGACCGCCGCCGAAGTTGCCCGAAAGCCCGATGGCGTAGAGCGTCGCCGAGAGCGTCGCCGAGAGGATCGCGTGCAGCAGATAAAGGAGAGGCGCGACGAAAAGGAAGGTGAATTCCAGAGGCTCGGTGATGCCGCAGAGCATCGCCGTGATCGTCGCAGGAATCAGGAGAGCCGCCGTCTTCTTGCGCTTTTCAGGCTTGGCGCACGCGTAGATGGCGAGCGCCGCGCCCGGCAGGCCGAAGACCTTGCCGCTGCCGTGCAGCGCGAAGCCGCCCTCGGGGAAGAGGTCGCGGAGTGACTGCGCACTCGTCATGAAGTCGTTGATGTGACCGAGCCAGTAGGCTTGGATGCCGCCGTCGACGACGGCAGGGCCGAACATGAACGGCAGGTAGATGAAGTGATGGAGGCCAGCGGGCAGCAGGATCTTCTCCGAGAACGTGTACGCCCAGACGCCGACGATGCCGCTCGTCTTGAGGAAGAACTGGAACTGCTCGATCGCGTGCTGTACCATCGGCCAGACGCAGCAGAAGATGAGAGCCATCGGAATCATGACGGCGAAGCCGACGGCGACGACGAAAGCAGGGCCTTTGAAAATGCCGAGCCAGTCGGGGATGTTCGTGTCGTAGAAGTGGTTGTGCAGATACGCCGTGCAGCACGCGATGAAGATCGCGCCGAGCATGCCCATGTCGAGCGTCTTGACGTTCGCGATCATGGCAAGCCCCGTGCCGGCGCCCGCCGCCTGACTGTAGTCGACGCCGAACGCGCTGCCGTGCAGCGTGAGGATGGCGGAGATGAAGTAGTTGAAGAGCATGTAGATGACGAAGGATTCCATGGCGCAGCGCGCAGGCTCCTTCTTCGCGAAGCCGATGGGGACGGCGATGGCGAAGAGAATCGGCATCTGCGCGAACACCGTCCACGCGCCCTGCTCGACGATGTACCAGAAATCGTACCACAGCGTTCCCTCGGCGGCGATCGCGCCGAGAAGCCCCGTGTTCTTGCAGACGATGGATACCGCCACCGTGAGGCCGAAGAACGCGAACAGGATGACGGGCGTGTACATCGCGCCGCCGAACCGCTGCATGTTCTGCATGAAGACGTCCTTGCTGAGTGACATGAGCTTACCTCCTCTGAATCACTGAAAACCTTTGTCTATTACGATAAAGGAAAATCGTTGAAAAAGCAAGCATTTCGTGCCATTCGGGAGGCATGTACAGAGGTTGCAAGGAGGTACAGGCCGTGAAACTTGTTACAGAAGCCCCAAGAGGTCAAGCCGAAGGCGCAGGCCGATTGGCCAGGCTTCTGTAAGGGCGGCGCACAATGTCCACGAAGTGGACGTTTGTGCGTGTAGTTTACAAGAAGCTGAAGGCGCAGACCGATCGACTAGGCTTCGGCAAGGGCATTTTCCTGCTCGCTGCGGTAGAGGCGGTAGTGGACGTAGAAGATCTCAAGCAGCAGGAAGTAGGCGAGCATGGACTTAAAGGGCAGCCGCTCCTCGCTCTTGGGCAGGTTGAAGGCGGCGGGCACGACGTAGAGGTTCTCCGTCGAGCGGCTCGCGAGCGTGTTGTGCTGCATTTGCGTGATGGCAAGAAGCGGCACGCCCTTGAGGTTCAGCTTCTCGGAGAACTCCTTGACGCGCTCGGACTCGCCCGAAAGCGAGATGAAGACGAAGAGATCGTCCGGTCCCGCCGTCTGATAGACGGAGTAGAACTCCTCGCGCCCTGCGATCTCGCAGATGAAGACATTGTCGTAGAGGAAGAGGCGCTTTAGCTCCTGCATGACGTTCGTCTGCACATAGCCCGAAGCATAGGCGAAGACGCGGTGCGCCTCGTGGACGAGGCGGCTCGCGCCGCGATAGTCGCGCGCCATGAGTTCGCGCCACGACTGATCGTAGAACTGGCTCAGCGATGTCAGAATGTCGCGGTCAGGCTTTCCGCGCTCTTCGAGTTCCATCTTGAGCACCGCCTTCATCTCGCCGAAGCCCTCGAAGCCGAGCTTCTGCGCGAAGCGCACGACGGAAGCGCTCGAAACGGCGCAGAGCCGCGCAAGATCGTGGATGGAGGCGCGGCAGGCCGTCTCCTTGTGGCTCTCAATGAAGCGCCAGATGCTCTTGTCGGCGTCGCTTAGCTCGTGCAAGTGAAGATTGATGCGCTCAGGCAGCTGCATACTGCTCCGCTCCTTTCGTGGGGGTGTCGCAAAAAGCTTTGTATTAGTTAATCTTAACGTGTTTTCAGGCGGCAGGCAAGTCACAATGCAAAAAAAAGTTGCACTTGACTTGATAATTCGCCAATAAAAAGGAACCGGATGCGAAGCCGCAGGGCTTTGTATCCGGTTCCTTTGCATCCGTCGAGGTTATTTGTGCTCTTTCTTGCCAAAGATTTCCTTTGTCGTGCCGCGAAGCCACTTCCAGTTCCAGGCGAGGTGAAAAATGACGCCGATGGTCAGGAGATATGAGACATAGATATGAATGTTCTTGTTGACGATCTTAGCGGGGCCGTTGGCGAAGACATGGAGATACATGAAGGTGCCCGTCACAAGGCAGATGACCATGCCGACAGCCAAGCCAAGAATCAGATAATAATTTTTTTCATTGTTATTGCCTCCCAATGCAGACTGCTCCTTAGAGAGAAGGAATATCAGACTCATTTTAGCACAAAATATTTTTTGTGTCATAAAAATACGGCAGGCCTTCCAAAGTTTCTTCCAATTTGCCGGAATATGATTTACCGCATAGAGAGAGGAAATTTACACTGGTAATAAAAATAGTGCAAACCAAAAAGAAAACGTTTGCTTTTTTAAAATCCATAGAGTATAATAGAAAACGTAAGAAAGAAAACGTTTACTTTATTTCCCGCTCCTATTATTTTCAAGTTTTTTACGGGAGACGCATAGTCGTTTCCCAATGATGAAGGAGGAAGTCACATGGAGGAGAAGAAATTCATTCTCACCATCAGCCGCCAATATGGCTGCGGCGGACGGGAGCTTGCCGGGCTGCTTGCGGAGAAGCTGGGCGTTCATCTCTACGATCGTCAGATCGTGCATCTTGCCGCGGCGAAGCTCGGCATCAACGATCTGAAGGAGAAGGAGCTGCTTGAGCTTGAGAATACAGTGAAGCCACTGTCCTCGCGCTTCATCCCGTTTCACTCATTCGGCATGGCGATGGGAGAGTCGAGCCAGGGGATGTTTATGGCGGAGTCGAACGTCGTGCGCAAGCTCGCCGCCGATGGTCCCTGCATCTTTCTCGGACGCTGCGCGGACTATGCGCTCCGAAAGCGCGACGATGTAGTTTCCGTCTTCGTTTGTGCGGACGACGACTACCGCGAGGAGCGCGGGCGCACGGTCTACGAGGGCAAGACGCTCAAGGAGCTGAATCGCGAGAACGAGAAACGCGCGCGCTACTATGACTACTATACGGGGCGCAAGTGGGGCGACGGAACGAACTATGACCTCGTTGTGAATACGAGTAAAGAACCGCTCGGAAAGATTGCGGACGGCATCATCGCCTACATCCGCACGGTCAAAGGCTGAGGAGGGCTTCCCATGTCGGACAAAAAGAGCAAATTCTGGCCGCGCATTGCGTATTCCTGCGGCACCTTCGGACATGATGTGTTCTATGCCATGCTCGCGATGTACTTCATGATCTTTGTCACGAGCAATCTGTTTCACTCCGAAAACCACGAGCACGATGCTTATATGATCGGCATTGTGACGACGATCATCCTCGTCTTGCGCGTGGGCGAGCTCTTCCTCGATCCGTTCATCGGCAATACGATTGACAAGACGAAGACGCGCTGGGGCAAGTTCAAACCTTGGGTGATTGTGGGCGCGTTTGTTGCTGCAATTTCTCTTGCGATCCTCTTTACGGATATGGGCGGGCTGACGGTGTCGAATCCAATGCTCTACCTCGTCCTCTTTGCAGTGCTCTATCTCATCATGGATGTGTTCTACTCGGCAAAAGATGTTGCGATCTGGTCGATGATTCCCGCTCTCTCCTTCGACTCGCGTGAGCGTGAGGTGACAGCGACTTATGCGCGTATCGGCTCGGTGTTCGGCGGTCAGTTGGTGACGGCGATCGTCATGCCCGTCGTTCTCTATTTCTCGCTGAACGAGAATGGCGGCGCCGGTGACTCGAGCGGTTGGTTTGCGTTTGCCGTCATCGGCGGCGGCATCGCGACTCTCGGGGCGATCATCCTCGGCCTTGGCACGAAGGAAGAGGATTCCGCATTGCGCGAGAACAAGACGGAGACTTCATTCAAAGATGTGTTCTCCGTGCTCATCAAGAATGATCAGCTCCTCTGGATTGCGATTGCGTACCTTGTCTTCGTTCTCGGTCAGAATGTCATCAATAATTTCAACCTCTACTATTTCATCTATGTGCTTGGTGATGCAAAGCAGTTTTCGTTCCTCGGCGTGATCAACGTCATCATCGGTCTCCTCGCTGTGGCGCTTTTCCCGACGCTGACGGAGAAGTTCAGCCGTCGGAAGCTCTTCTTCGGTTCGGTCGCCGTGATGCTCGCCGGCATCGTGCTCTACGCGATGGCGGGCACGAGCGTCATTATGACGCTCTTTGCCGCAGGTCTGTTCTCCCTGCCGCAGCCGCTGATCTTCCTCGTCGTGCTCATGACGATTACGGATGCGGTCGAGTACGGGCAGCTGAAGCTCGGGCATCGTGATGAGGCGCTTGTCCTCTGCGTGCGTCCGCTGGTGGACAAGCTTGCAGGTGCTATTGCGAGCGGCATGATCGGCCTTACCGCAATCTGGGTCGGCATGACGAGCGGTGCGACAGCGGAGACGATTGCTCCGGAGAATCTTTTCCACTTCAAGCTCGTGATGTTCGCTGCGCCGTTTGCCCTCATTCTGCTCGGCACGATTCTCTATCGTGCGAAGGTGACGCTCACGGAGGCGGAGCACGCGCGCATCGTGGAAGAACTCGAAGAGAAATGGGATGAAATGAACAAGTGATTCTATTTTAGGCGATGGGAAAGCGGTCGGCGGCGGCCGCTTTCTTTCGGAAGCGCTGATAAGACGGGTGGCTGCATTTATCCGTGCTTCCTTTACAAGATCGGAGGTTTCACATGGCTGCATTCGACTTTGAGAAATTGAAAGATCCGTGCTGCTTCGCAGAGAACCGTCTGCCTGCGCACAGCGACCACGTCTTCTATCGCGACGAAGCGGAGCTTGCGCGCGGCGTGTCCTCATTTTACCGCACGCTCGACGGCATTTGGCATTTCGCCTATGCGCGGAACACCGAGCACATCCCGCAGGGGTTCGAGGCGGCGGATTACGACTGCCGCGACTGGGAGACGATCCGTGTGCCGGCGCATATTCAGATGGAGGGGCACGGAGCGCCGCATTACACGAATACGACGTACCCGTGGGACGGTCATGAGAGCATCGTGCCGGGCGAGATTCCCGTGCGCGATAATTCCGTCGGCTGCTATGTGAAGTATTTTGCCGTGCCCGAGGATTGGGAACGCGTCTATATCTCCTTTGGCGGAGTGGATGCGGCGTTCGCACTCTTCCTCAACGGTCATTTCGTCGGCTACAGTGAAGACAGCTGCACGCCTGCAGACTTCGATCTGACGCCGTATCTCGTGACGGGGGAGAACAAGCTGGCGGCGATGGTATTCCGCTATACGAGTGCGAGCTGGCTTGAGGATCAGGACTTCTGGCGCTTCTCGGGAATTTATCGCGACGTCCTGCTCTACACGAAACCGCAGCACCACATCGAGGATGTCGCCGTTCGTGCCGTGCCGCTTGAGCGGGATGGCTATACGCACGGAAAGCTTGATGTGCGTCTTGCGTTCAACGATGCGTCAGAAAAGCATGTCGAGATCCTGCTCTGCGATTCGGAAGGAGATTGTGTAGAGGGGGAAGAGGCGGTCGTCACGGCAACGACCCATGCGTGCTCGATGGAGGCTGCCTGCGTGCTTCTTTGGAGCGCGGAGCACCCATGGCTCTACCATCTTATGATCCGCGTGCATGATGCGGCGGGTGCTTTGCAGGAGGTCGTGCGCGTGCGCGTCGGTTTCCGTGAGTTCTGCATCCGAGATGGAGTCATGCAGATCAACGGCAAGCGCATCGTGTTCAAGGGAGTCAATCGGCACGAGTTTGATTCCGATCATGGGAGGGCGATGGATCCTGCGCTCTTCGAGCAGGATCTCATCGCGCTGAAGCGTGCGAACGTCAATGCGATTCGTACGTCGCACTATCCGAACAGCAGTCGTCTCTATGAGCTGGCAGACATTTACGGCTTTTATGTGATCGATGAGACGAATCTTGAGACGCACGGCTCATGGATGAAGAACGGCGCGTGTGTGAAGGACGCGCATACCGTTCCCGGCGACAGCGAGGAGTGGCTGCCCGCCGTGCTCGACCGCGCGCAGTCGATGTACGAGCGCGATAAGAATCATCCGTGCATCCTCATCTGGTCGTGCGGCAACGAGTCCTGCGGCGGCCGCATCATCTACGAGATGAGCGAGTACTTCCGCCGCGTCGATCCCACGCGCCTCGTGCATTACGAGGGCATTTTCTGGGACCGCAGCTATCCGGCGACGAGCGATATGGAGAGCCAGATGTATACGAAGGCGGCGGACATCGAAGCGTTCCTCAAGGAGCACCGCGACAAGCCCTTCATTTGCTGCGAGTATACGCATGCGATGGGCAACAGCTGCGGCGGCATGCATAAGTACACGGAGCTGACGGAGCGCGAGCCGCTCTATCAGGGAGGCTTCATCTGGGATTTCGGCGATCAGGCGATCCGTAGGCGCGGGCGTTATGGCGAGGATGTATTCCTCTACGGCGGCGACTTCGGCGATCGTCCGTCGGACTACAACTTCAGCGGCAACGGCATCTTCTTTGCCGATCGTCGTCCGACGGCAAAGCTGCAGGAGGTGAAGTACAACTATCAGAATTTCACGCTCCGTCCTTCATGGGAAGGTGTGGAGATCGAGAATAAGAGCCTCTTTTCGGATGCGGGCGACTATGATTTGTGGCTCTCGCTCCTCCTTGACGGGCGCGAGATCTGGCAGGCGTATGCAGGGGAGCATGATGTGCCGCCAGGAGAAATGCGCTTCATCAAGAATAGGCTGCCTTACGCAGGCGAAGGCGAGTATGTGCTGACGGCATCGCTCGTCCTCAAGGAGGAGGAAATATGGGCGCCTGCAGGCCATGAGCTCGCCTTCGGGCAAGCGGTCGTCGTGCCGCCTGAGGATGCAGGAACGCGCCTTTTCGATGTCCTTGGCTTTGGCGTCGCCGCTCCTGCTTATATGCCGCTGGA
Organism: uncultured Selenomonas sp.; assembly: GCA_905373085.1. Lineage (GTDB taxonomy): Bacteria > Bacillota > Negativicutes > Selenomonadales > Selenomonadaceae > Selenomonas. The sequence goes on along the minus strand of CAJPRR010000022.1, from coordinate 8,578 downwards.
GGCGTCGGGCAGCCTGCGCGTGGTGCAGGGAGATATCAACCTCGGCGTGCAGGGGAAAGGATTTTCCCTCATGTTCTCAAGTGCGCAGGGCAATCTCGTCTCTTATCGCTATGGCGGACGTGAGCTGATCGAGGAGCTGCCGCAGCCGAGCTTCTGGCGTGCGCCGATCGACAATGACTACGGCAGCGGACGCATGGCGGATACGGCGCAGTGGAAACTCGCGAGCCTCTATCGCCGCTGCACGTGCATCGAGTACAGCGTGGACGGCGAAGATTTCGAGACGGTGAACGGCTTCTTCGGCAGACGCGATGAGCGGCATGCCAAGCGCGTCACCGTGCGCTTTACTTATGCGCTTGCCACGGAACCTGCTGCTGCGTGCGTGGTCTCTTATACGGCGGAGGCGAGCGGGGAAGTTGGCGTCATGATGGAGTATGAGACGGCGGGGATGCCCGAGATGCCCGACTTTGCCATGATCTTTACGCTAGATGCGGACTATGATCGCATTCGCTTCTATGGCTATGGGCCGAAGGAAAACTACATCGACCGCTGCTGCGGCGCACGTCTCGGCGTCTACGAGAGCACGGCGGCGGACGAGGTCGAGCCGTATCTGCGTCCGCAGGAGACGGGCAATCACTGCGGCGTGCGCTGGATCGAGGTCACGGATCATGGCGGTCACGGAATCCGTTTAGTGGCAGATGTGCCGTTTGAGGCATCGGCGCTCCCGTACAGTCCGCACGAGCTGGAGAATGCGCGCCATGCGTATGATTTGCCGCGTCCGCAGCATACATATCTGCGTGCGTCGGCGGGCATGTGCGGCGTGGGCGGCGACGACAGCTGGGGCGCACCCGTGCTTGCGGAGTATACCTATCCGAATGGGAAGAGAAGCCTCTCGTTCACGATGAAGGGGATTTGACGGCGGGGGCATCCGTCTTTTGCTGAACCTATGAAAATCTCACAAAAACGCTTGCGTTTCTTTGCGAAAGAGGATAAAATAGGAAGCGGGAAAAGAAAACGTTTACTTTCATACGAGCCAAAATATAGACGGACAAATGAAGATACATGGAGGAGGAGCCAATGGCAATCTTGGATGAGATGAAAAAAGTATTTCGTGAGAAATTCGGTGCGGCTGAAACGCATGCGTATTTCTCGCCGGGGCGTGTGAATCTCATCGGCGAGCATACGGACTACAACGGCGGGCACGTCTTTCCGTGTGCGATCTCGCTCGGCACGTATGCGCTCGCTGCGCCGCGTGCGGATGATGTGTCGCGCCTCTACTCGATGAATGCAGAGGAGCAGGGCGTGGTGGAGTTCCCCATGCACGGTGCGGTAAAGAGCGCGGCCTATGGCTGGGCCAACTATCCCATCGGCGTCGTGCGCATGATGGAGGACGCGGGACATCCTGCAGCGCACGGTTTCGACATCCTCGTCTACGGGACGCTGCCCAACGGCGCGGGGCTTTCTTCTTCCGCTTCCATCGAGGTCTTGATGGGGGTCATTCTGAACGAGGAGCTTGGTCTCGGCATCGACATGGTGGAGATTGTAAAGCTCGCGCAAAAGGCGGAGAATGAATTCGTCGGCATGAACTGCGGCATCATGGATCAGTTTGCCGTCGGCATGGGCAAGAAGGACTGCGCGATCCTGCTCGACTGCAATACGCTCGATTACCGCTACAGCAAGCTCGACCTCAAGGGGTGCAGCATCGTCATCACGAACACGAACAAGGCGCACAGCCTCGTTTCTTCTGAGTACAACGAGCGGCGCATGCAGAGCGAGGCGGCGCTGAAGGCTCTGCAGAAGGTCAAGGCGATCAAAACGCTCGGCGAGCTGACGAATGCAGAGTTCGATGAGAATGCCGCCGTCATCGAGGATGAGGTCGAGCGCAGACGTGCGCGCCACGCGGTTTACGAGAACCGCCGCACACTTGAGGCAGTGGAGGCGCTTGAGCAGAACGATGTGAAGCGGTTTGGCGCACTGATGAACGATTCCCACGTTTCCCTGCGCGACGATTACGAGGTGACGGGGCCCGAGCTGGATGCGCTCGCGGAACTTGCGTGGCAGCAGGAGGGAGTGCTCGGCTCGCGCATGACGGGAGGCGGCTTTGCAGGCTGCACGGTCAGCATTGTGCGCGACGAGGCGATCCCTGCATTTGAGAAGAATGTTGCAGAGGCATATACGGCGAAGATCGGCTATGCGCCGAGCTTCTATGTGGCGAATATTGCGGACGGCGCACACCGTCTGTAAGAGCGGAGCGAAAGGAGAACTCTCATGGCGATATTGGTATGCGGAGGCGCGGGCTACATCGGCTCTCATGCCGTGCACGCGCTCATCGAAAAGGGCGAGCAGGTTGTCATTGTCGACAATCTGCAGACGGGACACCGCGGCGCACTGAACCCGAAGGCGAAGTTTTACGAGGGCGACATTCGCGATGCTTCGGTTCTCGACAAGATTTTTACCGAAAACAAGGTCGAGGCGGTCATCCACTTTGCGGCGAATTCTCTCGTCGGCGAGAGCATGGAAAAGCCCCTGCTCTACTTCAACAACAATGTCTATGGGATGCAGGTGCTCCTTGAGGCGATGGTGCGCCATGGCGTCGATAAGATCGTATTCTCTTCGACGGCGGCGGTCTACGGCGAGCCGAAGCGCGTGCCGATTCACGAGGACGATGAGACATGCCCGACGAACACCTATGGCGAGACGAAGCTCACGATGGAGAAGATGATGAAGTGGGTGAGCCGCGCCAACGGCGTGCGCTATGTGTCTCTGCGCTACTTCAATGCGGCGGGGGCTTTGCCGGACGGCTCGATCGGCGAGGATCACGCGACGGAAACGCATCTCATTCCGCTCATCCTGCAAGTGCCGACGGGGCGGCGCGACCATATCACGGTGTTCGGAGACGATTATCCGACGCCGGATGGAACGTGCCTGCGCGACTACATCCACGTTGTCGATCTCGCGGATGCTCATGTGCTTGCGCTCGAATACCTGCGAAAGGGCGGTGCGAGCGACATCTTCAATCTCGGCAACGGGCAGGGCTTCTCGGTCAAGGAGATGATTGCGGCAGCGGAAAAGGCGACGGGACGCTCCATCAAGGTGGAGATTGGCGCACGGCGCGCGGGCGACCCGGCGCAGCTCATCGCGTCCAGTGAGAAGGCGCGTTCCGTGCTCGGCTGGAAACCGCAGTTCACGGATGTGGAACAGGTCATCGGCACGGCGTGGCGCTGGCATGAACATCATCCGCATGGCTATGAAGACTAGGTGCAGGAGGGGTTATCATGTGTGATATGCAGCATGAAATATGCCGCCTCCTGCACTTTGCCCGTCAGAAGGGGCTGATTGCGCCCGAGGATGAAGTCTATGCCGCGAATCGTTTGCTCGACGTGCTCGGTGTGGAAGAATATGTTCCGGAGCAGGTGGATGAAACACTGGAGACGGCGACGCCCATCTTGGAGCGCATGCTCGACTATGCGGCGGGGAAGGGGCTGATCGAGGGCACGACGGATGAGCGCGATCTCTTTGATACGCGCATCATGGACTGCGTGATGCCGCGTCCGTCCGAGGTCGTGCGTCAGTTTCGCGCCCTTTATGCAACATCGCCGCGTGAGGCGACGGATTACTATTATGACCTGAGCATCGCCTCGAACTACATCCGCAAGGCGCGCATCGACAAGAACATTGCGTGGCAGGCGGCGACGGAGTATGGCGCTCTCGATGTGACGATCAATCTCTCGAAGCCGGAGAAGGATCCGCGCGACATCGCAAAGGCAAAACTCGCGCGGTCTTCCGCCTATCCGAAATGTCTGCTCTGCCGCGAGAACGAGGGCTACGCGGGGCGCGTGAATCACCCTGCGCGCGAGACGCATCGCCTCATTCCGCTCGATCTTGCGGGGCGTTCGTGGTTTTTGCAGTATTCGCCTTACACCTATTACAATGAGCACTGCATCGTGCTGAACAACGAGCATGTGCCGATGGCGATCTCGCGCGAGACGTTTGAGAATCTCGCGGCGTTCCTTGAGATTTTTCCGCATTATTTCGCGGGCTCGAATGCCGATCTGCCGATCGTCGGCGGCTCGATCCTTTCGCATGACCACTACCAGGGCGGGCGCTATACGTTTGCCATGGAGCGTGCGCCAGTGGAGCAGGAATATCGCTTTGCGAACTATCCGAATGTCCGCGCGGGGCGCGTGAAATGGCCGATGTCGACCCTGCGCCTCACGTCATCCGACAAGGAAGCTCTCATCGACCTTGCAGCGAAGATTCTCGCCGCGTGGCGCACATACAGCGACGCTTCGGTGGAGATTCTGGCGGAGACGGATGCGCCACACAACACGATCACGCCGATTGCGCGGCGGCGCGGCAAGGATTTCGAGTTCGATCTCGTCTTCCGCAACAATCGCACGACGGAGGAGCATCCGCTCGGGTTGTTCCATCCGCATGCCGATGTGCACCACATCAAGAAGGAGAACATCGGCCTGATCGAGGTGCTGGGGCTGGCAATCCTGCCCGCGCGGCTTAAATCAGAGATGGAACAGGTGCGCACGGAACTCTTGAAGGGAACGGAGGACATCTCCGGCATCGCGGACATTGAAAAGCATGCGGACTGGTATCGCTCGGTACGCGCGTCGCATCCCGCAGTGACGGAGGCGGATGCAGATGAAATCCTGCGCGATGAGATCGGCGCCGTGTTTTTACGGGTGCTCACGCACGCGGGCGTTTTCAAGCGCGATGCGGCGGGGATGGCGGCGTTCGATCGCTGGTTCAACAGTATAAAGGACGTTTGAAATCGGGAGTATGAGGGAGCAGAGAAGAACGAGATGAAGGCGACGATCATCGATGTGGCAAAGGATTCCGGCGTTTCAGTGGCGACGGTCTCGCGCGTGGTGAACGGAAATTATCCCGTGCGCGAAAAGACGCGGCTCAAGGTGGAGAATTCCATCAAAAAACTGGAGTATGTGCCGAATTTGCAGGCACGTGAGCTGAACATGCAGCGCTCATCGAGCATCGGCGTCGTCGTACCGAGCTTTGACAATATGTTCTTTGCCGAGGTGCTCGACGGAATCGAGGAGCATCTGCGGCAGAGCTCGTACTCCCTGCTCCTCGCGTGTGCACAGAACGATGCGGCGCGCGAGGAAGAGTGCGTGAGGGATTTCATCACACGCAATGTTTCGGGCGTCATCGTTGTCAGTCCGAATACGGAGATGGCCGTGTCGGATTTCTACGAGAGCACGGCGGCGCGCCTGCCTCTGGTCTTTGTCAACAGTGCGCGGGAGATCGCGGGCATATCGTATGTAACGAGCGATCAGAGCAGCGGGGCGCGGGCGGCGCTTGAGCATCTCTTTCACTACGGGCACGAACGCATCCTCTTCGTGCAGGGGGAAAACAGTGATTCCTACCGCATCAAGGAGAAAGTTTACCGTTCCGTCATGCAAGAGCGCGGGACATTCCATGAAGAGGATATTGTCAATATCGGCGAGGGCAATCGCATCGAGACCGTCGAGAACACGATGTTCATCCTGATGGACATGATGCTGGGGTTTGCGCCGACGGCAATCTTCTGCTGCAACGATCTCATGGCGATGGGGGCGCTGAATGCCTGTCAGCGCATGGGGCGGCGCGTGCCGCAGGATATCTCGTTGATCGGCTATGACAATACGGCACTCAGCCGATATACTGCGCCCAACCTTACGACCGTCGACCAGCACATGGGCGATCTCGGGCGGGAGGCGGCGCGCCTCATGCTGGCAAAGATCGAGGATGGCGTGACGGAGAACGTCGTGCTTGCCAATACTGTGGTTGAGCGCGGGACGACAGGGTTTCACGTGGAAGAAAGTTGAAATGAGGGGACTTGCATGGAAAAGGCTGCAAGTGAAGGGGGAAATTGCATGAACATCGTTTATCATGAGCAGGGCAGGGTCTTTCATCTCTTCAACGATTCCGTGAGTTACATCTTCATGGTGCTGCCCCATGGCGGGCTGGGTTCGCTCTACTACGGCAAGGCGCTCCGCGACCGTGAGGGTTTTGAGCACATCTTCGAGCGCGTGCACCGTGGCATGACGGCATGTGTCTTTGCGGATACGCGCAGCTACTCGCTGGACGCAATCCGTCAGGAATTGCCGACGTACGGCTCGTCGGATTTCCGCCGCCCTGCGCTGAACGTTCTGCAGGAGAACGGCAGCCGTATCCTCGATCTGCAGTATGCAGGCTATCGTGTCATGGACGGCAAGCCGAAACTTGCTGGGCTGCCTGCGACGTATGCGGAGGCGGAGGCGGAGGCAAAGACGCTCATCGTCGAGGTGAAGGATGAATTGACGGGACTGCGTGCCGAGCTTCTCTATACCATATTTGCCGAGGGTGGTGCAATCGCACGCAGTGTGCGTTACATCAACGAGGGCAAGGAAGTGCTGCATCTGCAGAAGGTCATGAGCATGTCGATTGACTTGCCCGATACGCAGTACGATTGGCTGGAGCTGACGGGGGCATGGTCGCGCGAACGTCATATCGAGATTCGTCCGCTCACAACGGGCATCACGGCGATTGGCAGCCGCCGCGGGCATTCCTCGGGACAGTACAATCCATTTGCAGCTCTCCTGCGCCGTGGGACGACGGAAACATGCGGCGAGGCGCTGGCGATGAGTCTCGTCTATAGCGGGAATTTCGAGATGCTTGCCGAGGTCGACAACCACGGCGTGACACGTCTGCAGGCGGGCATCCACAGCACGGATTTCGACTGGAAGCTTGTGCCGGGCGCAGAGTTCCAGACGCCCGAGGCGGTTCTCGTCTGGACGGATGCGGGACTCAACGGCATGAGTCAAACGTATCACCGTCTCTATCAGAAGCGATTGGCGCGCGGACCGTGGCGCGACAAGGTGCGCCCGATTCTCATCAACAACTGGGAAGCGACGTATTTCGACTTTACGGAGGAGAAGCTGCTCAAGATAGCGGACAAGGCGGCGGAGTGCGGCATCGAGCTCTTCGTTCTTGACGACGGCTGGTTCGGTGCTCGCACATCCGACTATGCGGGACTGGGCGACTGGACGGTCAACCGCGATCGTTTGCCGAACGGCATCGACGGACTCGCGGAGAAGATCGAGGCGCGCGGCATGAAGTTCGGCATCTGGGTTGAGCTTGAGATGGTCAACGAGGACTCTGACCTCTATCGTGCGCATCCCGACTGGGTGCTTTCCGTACCGGGACGGCGCAAGTCGCTCGGACGCTCGCAGTGCGTGCTCGATTTCTCGCGCCAAGAGGTGGTCGACAACATCTATGGGCAGGTGGAGGCGATTCTCGCGAGCGGCAAGGTCTCCTATGTGAAATGGGACATGAACCGCAGCATCACGGAATGCTGGTCGCACACGCTGCCCGCAGATCAGCAGGGCGAGGTGTTCCATCGCTATATCCTCGGCCTTTACGAGCTCTACGAACGCCTGACCGCGAAGTTCCCGCATGTGCTCTTCGAGTCCTGCGCTTCGGGCGGCGGCCGCTTTGACCCCGGTATGCTTTACTATGCGCCGCAGGCGTGGACGAGCGATAATTCGGATGCCGCCGAGCGGCAGAAGATCCAGTACGGCACATCCATGTGCTATCCTGTGAGCAGCATGGGCAGCCATGTCTCCGTCGTACCGAACCATCAGATGAATCGCATGACGCCGCTGCACACGCGTGCGAATACGGCATACTTCGGGACGTTCGGCTATGAGCTCGATTTGAACAAATTGACGGAAGAGGAGATTGCAGAGGTCAAAGAACAGGTTTCCTTTATGAAGGAGTATCGGGAAATCTTCCAGTACGGGACGTTCTATCGCCTGCAAAGCCCCTTTGAAAATAATGTCATGGCGTGGATGAGCGTGAGTGCGGATCGGAAGACGGCGATTGTCGGCTGGTATCGCACACTGAACCGCGTGAATTATCGCTTCGAGCGCGTGAAGCTTGCGGGACTCCTGCCGGATGTCCTCTATGAAAATCGCCGCAACGGTGTGCGCTGCTACGGCGATGAGCTGATGAACTACGGGCTTATCACGACGGACGGCACGGCGGGCGAACCGATTGCGGAGAACGGGCTGTCGGTGGATTTTGAGTCGCGCATTTATGTGCTGAAGGCTGTTGAATGATCTTCCCCACATGCAAAAACGGGCATCTTTGCGGATGCCCGTTCTGTATGTGCTGTCTGTAGTTGATACAATCCGCGGCTTTCTGTACAGTATAGGAACCGCTGATAAAATGAAGTCGCCCAGATTTGCGCAGATGTGCTGTATCTATCGAGGAGACAAACCGGAGGCGTAGCGGTGCTACGTCGAGGATTTGTCGACGACGAGAGGACAGCGCAGATGCGTGAAGATGGGGGCTGAATTTATCAGTGGTTCCTATAGTCGGATACGGCGGCAATGTCTTTGCCTTTAGGGATGAAGTGTCTAACCAAGGCGTGCTGCTTTTGCTTGTCCTTTTTACGTGTCCGATTTCATTTTACGACTAACCGCGCGCGATTTTCTCAGATTTATGAAATCCTCGCTTGACAGCCTGCCCAAAAGTCGCTATAATGGCAATGCTCCGTTCGTGCGGAGCATTCATGGGTAGGTGCCCGAGT
>CAJPRR010000021.1 GCA_905373085.1 uncultured Selenomonas sp. | reverse complement strand
GGCACCGTCGTTGCCTGCGTCAAGACATCCTTGATGAATTGGTTCAAGGACACATCGTGCCTCGTCGCTTCCAACGCCAGCTTTCGATGAAGGTCGCTCGGGATGCGGATGTTGAAATTGCCTTTGAATTCCTTATCGGGATTCTTTTGAATCTTTTTGCAGACATCCAAATAATTGTCAATGCACTGATGGAAAGCATCTTTCAGTTCGGCGACGCTCGCGCCATGAAAGTTCAGAGAGTCGTTGATGCCGAACACTTCACCTATGAGGAGCGCGTCTTGTGCATCGAACGAAATTTTCGCATGGTAGCCTTTGTATTCCAATAGATTCATGATAAATCCTCCTTAAAATTCCTCGATGTCTTTCAAGAACGCAAGGACTTTCTTGATTTGATACCGATAAAGTTCCTTTCTGGGATGCGGGCCGTCAAATTGCAGGATGCGCTTGCTTGCCGTATGAAAATAACCGATGCCGGAGCCTCTTCCGCCTTGGAATTTTTCACAGCCGCATTTCTTCATCAAGGCGTCAAGCTCACGCACCGTGAAATTCGCGGGTGCGGGTTTCCTGCAGATCTTTTCAAGCAGTATCTCTTTTGTAGGCATGGTTTCACCTCAAGCAGATTATAGCAGAATGAAGTGCTGTATGCAACTATGATTCAGTTGCTTTTGCTCGGTCATTTCTGAGAGGCCGTGCGGGCTTGCATCGAGCAATCAGCTAAAACGCGAGCGCAGGCACTCACGGGAAGCGGAAGGTTGAAATATTTCTTTCAGATTCCTTGACAAGCCTCCCATCGCTCTGTATAATACTACTTGTTGCCGACCTTGCGGAAGGCGATGCCGGCCCGGTAGTTTAGTTGGTTAGAATGCCGCCCTGTCACGGCGGAGGTCAGGGGTTCAAGTCCCCTTCGGGTCGCCACTTCATGCGGAAGTAGCTCAGTGGTAGAGCACCACCTTGCCAAGGTGGGGGTCGCGAGTTCGAGCCTCGTTTTCCGCTCCATACGGCGACATAGCCAAGCGGTAAGGCAGGGGTCTGCAAAACCCTCATTCCCCAGTTCGATTCTGGGTGTCGCCTCCAAAACGATAGGCACGACTGCTGCAGAGAATCTGCGGCAGTCTTTTTTTCAAATGACAACGGTGTGGGAGGATGTATTTTGTCGCAGGAAAAATTGAAGAAGGAAATAGAGAAGAGGCGCACGTTCGCCATCATTTCGCACCCGGATGCGGGCAAGACGACATTGACGGAAAAGCTCCTGCTCTACGGCGGGGCGATTCACCTCGCCGGCTCGATCAAGTCGCGCAAGACGCAGCGCCACGCCGTGTCCGACTGGATGGAGATCGAGAAGCAGCGCGGCATCTCCGTCACGTCGAGCGTGCTGCAGTTCGACTACGAGGGCTGGTGCATCAACATCCTCGATACGCCCGGCCATCAGGATTTCAGCGAGGATACGTACCGCACGCTGATGGCGGTCGACAGCGCCGTCATGATTCTCGACGTGGCGAAGGGCGTCGAGGCGCAGACGAAGAAACTCTTCAAGGTTTGCCGCGAGCGCCATATCCCGATCTTCACCTTCGTCAACAAGCTCGACCGCTTCGGCAAGGCGCCGCTCGACCTCATGGCGGAATTGGAAGATGTGCTGGGCATCCGCTCCTATCCGATGAATTGGCCGGTCGGCACGGACGGCAGCTATAAGGGCGTCTATGACCGCGCGAAGCGCGAGGTCGAGCTTTTCGCCGCCGATATGAGCCATGGGCAGACGGAGCGCGTCTCCGTCTGCGGCTCGATCGACGACGAGGCTTTCATGGCACGGCTGACGGAAGAGGAGCGCCGGACGCTCGCCGATGACATCGAGCTTCTCGATGCGGCGGGCGAGGACTTCGATCGCGGGAAGATTGACCGCGGCGAGCTGACGCCGACGTTCTTCGGCTCTGCCATGACGAACTTCGGCGTCAAGAACTTCTTGGAGGAGTATCTGCGCCTCGCGCCCGCGCCCGCGCCTCGCGCTTCGTCCGACGGCGTCATCGAGCCGACGGACGAGCGCTTCTCGGCTTTCGTCTTCAAGATCCAGGCGAACATGAATCCCGCGCACCGCGATCGCCTCGCCTTCATCCGCATCGTGTCGGGCGCGTTCGAGCGCAACATGAGCGTCTGGCACGAAAAGAGCGGCAAGCTGATCAAGCTCGCGCAGCCGCAGCAGTTTCTCGCGCAGGATCGCCAGATTATCGACGAGGCCTTTCCGGGCGACATCGTGGGGCTTTTTGATCCCGGCGTCTTTTCCATCGGCGACACGCTGACGGACGCCTCGCACAAGTTCAAGTACGAGGATTTCCCCGTGTTTCCGCCCGAGAAGTTCGCACGCGTCTCGGCGAAGGACACGATGAAGCGCAAGCAGTTCGTCAAGGGCGTCGAGCAGCTCACGCAGGAGGGCGCGATCCAGCTCTTCGTGCAGGAGGGCGCGGGCGCGGACGCCTACATCGTCGGCACGGTCGGCACGCTGCAGTTCGAGGTGCTTGAATATCGCCTGAAGAACGAGTATAACGTCGACATCGTGCTGCAGATGCAGCCCTACGAGGTCGCGCGTTGGCTGACCTTCGCCGATGGGCGCGAGATCACGCCCGCAACCCTGCGCGGCGCCGATCGCGGCATGTTCGTGCGCGACCGCCGGGGCAATCCCGTGCTGCTCGTGAGCAACGAATGGGCGCTCGGCTGGATCGAGGACAACAATCCCGAGCTGCAGATGCACGCCGTGCCCGTCGGTCGCAAAGAGGTTTGAGGGCTTGTCGAAGATGCAAAAAGTGTGGTAAAATGTCATGATATAATAAAATGAAGGAAGCACGTACAGTTCGGCGCTTCTCCCTAAGTGTACGAATGGGGGCGATTGGCATTGAAGAGCATGACGGGGTTCGGCGCGGCGGGCCGGGAGGACGAAGACTACAAGGTTCATGTGGAAGTGAAGTCGGTCAATCAGCGGTATCTGGACATATCGTTTTCCATGCCACGTGCGCTCAACGTCTTTGAAAGCGACATGCGCCAGGCAATCAAGAGATTTTCGGCGCGCGGCAAGATCGATGTGAACATCGCCTTTTACGACAAGCGCGAAAAGGAAGCGGCCATCGTCGTTGACAAGAATTTGGCGCGCGCCTATCAGACAGCGCTCTACGAGCTTGGTGATTTCCTGCATTTGACGCCTCCCGCCGATGTATGTAAAATAGCCATGTATCCCGATGTCCTGCGCGTGCATGAGGAGAGCCGCGATGTGCTGGACGCCCGCGAGATCGTCTTTGCCGCCTTGGAGAGCGCCTTGGAGCATTTCGTCCAGATGCGCAGGAAGGAGGGCGAGCACACGCGCCTCGATTTTGAACCGCGTTTGGACTTCCTTGCTGAGGCGGTTGAAAGACTCGCGGCGTTCGAGCCGGAGATCGTCGAGCGCTACCGCACGCATCTGAAGAATGTCCTCGACGAAATGCTCAAGGGACAGGGCGTCGATGAGATGCGCATCTTGCAGGAAACGCTTCTTTATGCTGACCACATCAGCTACGACGAGGAAGTCGTGCGTCTCAAGAGCCACATCGCGCAGTTTCGCGAGACGATCGAGGAGGAAGCGCCCATCGGCAGGAAGCTCGATTTTTTGATTCAGGAGATCAATCGCGAGACGAACACGATCGGCGCCAAGGCGAATTTCACGCAGGCGGCGAAGATCGTCGTCGAGATCAAGAGCGAGGTCGAGAAACTGCGCGAGCAGGTGCAGAACATCGAGTGAGGCGAAAGCATGGACATCAAGCTCATCAATATCGGCTTCGGCAACATCGTTTCGGCGAACCGCGTCGTGGCGATTGTCAGCCCCGAATCGGCGCCGATCAAGCGCATCATCCAGGAGGCGCGTGACGGCGGCAGGCTCATCGACGCCACCTACGGCAGACGCACGCGAGCCGTCGTCATCATGGACAGCGATCATGTACTCCTTTCTGCCGTACAGCCGGAGACTGTGGCGCACCGTGTTCTTGAGTCGGACGAGCCGGAGACGAAAGGAAGAGAGGACGGAAAATGAAAAAAGGTCTTTTGGTCGTCGTTTCCGGCCCGTCGGGTGCGGGAAAGGGAACGATCTGCCAGGCGCTCTTGGAAAGGACGGCGCTCGCCTACTCCGTTTCCGCCACGACGCGCAAGCCGCGTGCGGGCGAGGCCGAGGGCGAGAGCTATTACTTCCTCTCGGTCGAGGCGTTCGAGGAAATGATTGAAAAGGACGAATTGCTCGAATGGGCTAAGGTCTACGACAATTATTACGGCACGCCCTTGAAGAAGGTGGAGAAAAAGCTCGCGGCGGGCGAAGACATCCTCTTGGAAATCGACACGCAGGGCGCGATGAAGGTGCGCGAGAAGTTTCCTGAGGGCGTCTATATCTTCATCCTGCCGCCGTCGCTCGCCGAGCTGGAAAGGCGCATCCGCGGACGCGACACGGAGACGGAGGACGTCTTGCAGAAGCGTCTCGCTGCAGCGATCGATGAGATTGAAGCGGGAAAGTGCTACAAGTACGTCGTCACGAACGACGAGGTCGATGGCGCGGTCGATTCCGTCTGCGCCATCCTTGCGGCGGAGAGGCGCCTTGTCGCACGCAATGGAGAGCTTTTTGACGAAATAGAAAAGGGAAGGGAAGATTCGATATGAGCATGGCAGATCCTTCGATCAACAAACTTTTGGAGATGGTCGACAGCCGCTACACGCTCGTCGTCTTGGCGGCGAAGCGTGCGCGTCAGCTCCTCGACGGCGACGAGCCGAAGGTGGCGGCGAAGTCATCGAAAGATGTGACGATCGCCTTGGAAGAGATTTCTGAAGGCGATATTCTTTACCGACGCAGCAAAGGCGGCATAAAGTAATGATTCTTGAGGGCAAGAAGGTTTTGCTGGGCGTCACAGGCGGCATCGCCGCCTACAAGGCGGTGGAGATTGCGAGCCGCCTGCGCAAGAGAGGGGCGGAGGTTCACGTCGTCATGACGAAGGCGGCCGCCTGTTTCGTCACGCCGCTGACCTTTCGCGAGATCACGGGTCAGCCCGTGTCGCTCGACATGTGGGAAGAGCCGGCGCATTGGAACGTCGAGCACATCGCTCTGGCGCGTCTGGCGGATCTCGTGCTCATCGCTCCCGCCACGGCGAACATCATTGCCAAGGCGGCGGCGGGCATCGCCGACGACATGCTGACGACGACATTGCTCGCGGTCACAGCGCCGATCTTTTTCGCTCCGGCGATGAACAGCGCAATGTATGAAAATCCCGTGACGCAGGAAAATATGGCGAAACTTGAAATGCGCGGCTGGCATAAGATCGAGCCGGCGACGGGATACTTGGCTTGCGGCGCCTCGGGCCTCGGGCGTCTGCCCGAGCCGCGGGACATCGTGCGCGAGTTGGAGGAAACCGGCGCACGCGGCAGGTCGCTTTCGGGCAAGAAGGTGCTCGTGACGGCGGGCGGCACGCTCGAAGCCATCGATCCCGTGCGCTTCATCGGCAACCGTTCGAGCGGCAAGATGGGCTATGCCGTCGCGCAGGAGGCGGCGCGGCGCGGCGCTGACGTCGTGCTCGTCGCGGGCGGCGTCGTCGCTCTCGCCGATCCGCCCGGCGTGCGCGTCCTGCATACGGAATCGGCGCTTGCCATGCGCGACGCCGTGCTGCGAGAAGCCGAGGACGCTGCGATCGTCATCAAGGCGGCCGCTGTCGCCGACTATCGTCCGAAGGTGCGGCAAGAGCAGAAGATCAAGAAGAACGAGGCCGAGCTTGTGCTCGTCTTGGAGAGGAACCCCGACATCCTCATGGAACTCGGAACGCGGAAAAAGGAGAAGCAGCTCCTCGTCGGCTTCGCGGCAGAGACGCAGAATCTCCTCGGCTATGCGAAGGCGAAGCTCCAAAAGAAGAATCTCGACCTCATCGTGGCGAACGATGTGACATGCCCCGATGCGGGATTCAATACGGAGACGAATCTCGTGAAGCTCGTGGCGCGTGACGGCTCTGTTGAGGAAGTTCCTTTGATGAGCAAGCAGAAGGTGGCAGAGGTTCTCCTCGACCGCATCGAATCCCTACAAAAATAGTTGACAATTGAAATATTTTCTCGTATAATGAAACCAAATCGAATATCACTCATCAAGAGCAGTGGAGGGACTGGCCCTATGAAGCTGCGGCAACCGTTGGCAGATGCCAAAAAGGTGCCAATTCCTATAGGTACAGCCTATGAGATGGGAGCGAGGGAAGACTCTCTTTTCGTAGGAAGAGAGTCTTTTTTGATGGATGATGTATGCTGCGAATCGGCTTTTTCTGAAGACGTTTCGCGGACGATTTCATGAAGGCGGCGCTTTGAGGCCGCCGGGCAGGGAAGGTCGCACCTTGCTTTTCCAGATATTTGCCGCAGGCGGCAGCGGCGGAATGGAGCATACCATGAGCAAAACGATGCTGTTCACTTCCGAGTCGGTGACGGAAGGTCATCCCGACAAGATGGCCGATCAGATTTCCGATGCCATTCTCGACGCGATTCTTGCAAAAGATCCGCAGGGGCGCGTGGCGTGCGAGACATTGGTGACGACGGGGCAGGTGCATGTCGTAGGCGAGATCTCGACCTCGTGCTACATCGACATCCCGCACATCATTCGCAAGACCGTGGAGAAGATCGGCTATACGCGCGCGAAATACGGCTTCGATGCAGCGACGTGCGGCATCCTCGTGTCGCTCGACGAGCAGTCCGCCGACATCGCGCTCGGCGTTGACAAGGCGCTTGAGGCGAAGGAGGGCGAGTCCGATGTCGCTGACTCCATCGGCGCGGGCGACCAGGGCATGATGTTCGGCTATGCGGCAAACGAGACGCCCGAACTCATGCCGCTGCCGATCGCGCTCGCGCATCGTCTGGCGCGTCGCCTTGCAGAGGTGCGTAAGAGCGGCGAACTCGGCTACCTGCGCCCCGACGGCAAGACGCAGGTGACGGTGCGCTACGAGGACGGCAAGCCCGTCGCCGTCGATGCCGTCGTCATCTCCACGCAGCACGATCCGGAAGTCGATTTGGAAACAATCCGCAAGGATATGATCGAAAAGGTCATCAAGGTCATCGTTCCGGCAGAGCTTCTGACGGCGGACACGAAGTACTTCGTGAACCCGACGGGCAAGTTCGTCATCGGCGGCCCGCAGGGCGACTCGGGTCTCACGGGCCGCAAGATTATCGTCGACACCTACGGCGGCATGGCGCGTCACGGCGGCGGCGCCTTCTCGGGCAAGGATCCCACGAAGGTCGACCGCTCCGCCGCCTATGCCGCACGCTATGTGGCGAAGAACGTCGTCGCCGCAGGACTCGCTGAGCGCTGCGAGATTCAGCTCGCCTACGCCATCGGCGTCGCGCGTCCCGTCTCCATCATGGTCGACACGTTCGGCACGAACAAGGTGGACGAGGCTCTGATCGAAAAGATCGTGCACGAGAACTTCGACCTGCGGCCGGCCTCGATCATCAGCAAGCTCGACCTACGTCGTCCGATCTACGAGCAGACGGCGGCCTACGGCCACTTCGGCCGCACCGATGTCGATCTGTCATGGGAAAAGACGGACAAGGCAGATATGCTGAAGAAAGCCGCGGGCATCTGAAAAGGATACATATACAAAACGGGACGGCTGCAAGGCCGTCCCGTTTTGTGCGTGGGCGTCTCGACTTCCTTGTCGTACAAGGGGTTTTGTTGTATAATAAAGAAAAGCGGACAGGAGAAATCGTTATGAATTGGGATGAAAAGGAAGAATGGCGACGGAAGTTTTTGAAGGTGTTGGCAGACTTTCGTCTTCTTGATGATGACTTCATGACGGCGGCATTTCAAGACAGCTTGGAATGCGTCGACTTGGTTCTGCAAATCATCTTGAGAAAGCCGGGCATCAAAGCGACGAGAGCGATTGTACAAGATACGTTGAAGAATCTGCAAGGACGTAGTGTGCGGCTGGATATTCACGCATGGTCGGATCGGCAGGAGTTCAATGTCGAGATTCAACGCGGGGGGAAAGGTGCGGCGGAGCGCCGAGCCAGATATAACAGCAGCCTGATGGATGCCAATACGCTGTTGGCGGGCGAAGATTGGGAAAGTCTGCCGGAGTCGTACGTAATCTTCATCACAGAGACGGATGTCTTGGGATATGGGCAGCCGATGTATGTTATCGAGAGAACGATCAAGGAAAATGGCAGAGACTTTAGCGATGGCTCGCATATCATCTATGTCAATAGTTCTATGACGGACGAGGATACGCCGCTGGGAAAGTTGATGCATGATTTCCGCTGTACGCGAGCAGCGGATATGTATTATGATATATTGGCAGAACGGGTGAGGTACTTCAAGGAAACAGAAGAGGGGGCGAGAATTATGTGTGAAGCAATGGAAATGCTTACCAATGAAGCTGAGGAACGCGGCATGGAGCGCGGCATGGAGCGCGGCATGGAGCGCGGCATGGAGCGCGGCAAGATGGTGGTTGTTGTTGGCATGCTGAGAGAAAAAATGCCGCTTGAAACGATAGCGAGGGTGTCAGACATCTCTATGGAAAAGATTCGAGAAATTGGCAGGATGCACAGGTTGCTCTGAGAAGGGAGGTGATTCCATGAAGAAGATGCTTTGCGCCGCGCTTCTTGCGATCCTTGCAGTGAGCGCAGCTCCTGTCTTTGCTGCTGTCGGCTCGCCTTCGGACGATGCGGAGAATGTGCAGCGTTATAATTGCTGCGGCAGCAGATGCTATCGAGACGACGATCAGAGCGGTCCCTACTGCGACGAGAACGGCTACTGCACCTACGACCGCAGGTAAGCGCAGCCGAAGTTATGGAACGGCGCTCCTTGCGCTACGCATGGAAAATCCCCCTCGCGGCTCTTTCGAGAGCGGCGAGGGGGATTTTTCATCGCTTCATTTGCCCCAGATAGTGCGCGGCGAACTGCTGCGCCGTGCGGCCGCTGCGTCCCGAGTGCTCAAGCTCCCAGCGATGCGCGAGGATGCGAAGCTCCTCGGGGGCAAGGCGGACGCCCTCCTTTTCGAGGTAGTGGGCGATGATGGCATGATACTGCTCCTGGTCGGGGGCGAGGAAAGTGATGATGAGACCGAAGCGGTCGGAAAGGGAGACGGTTTCGTTCATGCTGTCCTGGCGGTAAAGCTCGTCTTGTGCCCGGTCGCGGTCGCGCCAGCTTTCCTTGATGAGGTGGCGGCGGTTGGAAGTCGCGTAGATGAGCACGTTTTTGGGACGCGCCTCGACGCCGCCCTCAATGGCGGACTTCAGATACTTGTATTCTGTTTCAAATTCTTCGAATGAGAGATCGTCGAGGAAGAGGATGAAGCGCTTGGAGGGAAAGCCGCGCAAAGCCGCAAGAATGCGCGGCAGTTCGCCGAGCTGCGACTTCGCGAGCTGCACGAGGCGAAGGCCGCGGCCGTAATACTCGTGAGCGAGCGCCTTGACGGAAGACGACTTGCCCGTGCCGCGTGCGCCAATTAGAAGGACGTTGTTGGCGGGGCGTCCTTCGAGGAAGGCTTCCGTGTTGTCCGTCAGCTGCCTCTTCTGGCGGTCGCAGCCGATGATGTCGGCGAGAGGGAGCGCCTCGAAGCGCTCGACGCCTTGAATCCTGTGCTCCTTATCGTTCCATGAGAAGGCTTTGCAGCTTGAGATTTCGCCGCAGCCGTAGCGGCGGTAAAAATCGAGGAAGGCGTCTGCGGCGTCCTCTGCCGATGCTGCTTTGGCCATGCGTTCGTGGAGGAAGGAGGACGCTTCCGTCGTACAGCGCTTCGTCGGCGCATAGTCGTCGAGGAGGTCGCACGGCAGCATGGCGCTCGGCGGCTCGTGAAAGACATCGGCGAGGATTTCCATGTCGCGCACGAAGGCGAGGCGGAGGCTGCCGCCGACATGGCCGCCCGACTGCTCCGCCGTGCGCGCGAAGGTGTTTTCCTCTTGGGCGAGCGCATGGAGGAAGTAGGCGCGCAGGATATTTCCGGAGAAACCGAGCGATTCGGCCTTCTCTATGAGTCCTGCCGTAAAGGCGTAGGCGTGCGAAGTGTTCTCGGGATTTTCCAGAAAGCGCAGGAACTCTCCGATGAGCGCGTCCTCCAATATGGGGCGGCAGATGCAGAGCTCGTGCAGGCGGGGCTTGAGCATGTCCTTCTCCTCTCGTCAGAACGTCAGCTTTTCCTTGATGCGCTCGACCGCACGCTTCGTATTCTCGCGCTCGCCGAAGGCCGTGAGGCGGAAATAGCCTTCGCCGCACGGGCCGAAGCCGGCGCCCGGCGTGCCGACGACGTTTGCGCCTGCAAGAAGCCGGTCGAAGAAATCCCATGAGGAAAGGCCGTGCGGCGTCTTGAGCCAGATGTAGGGCGCGTTTACGCCGCCGTACGCCTCGATGCCGCTGGCTTCGAGTCCCTCGCGGATGAGGCGGGCGTTTTCGAGGTAGTAGGAGATGGCCGCCGCCGTCTCTCGCTTTCCTTCGGGCGTGAAGATGGCCTCTGCGCCGCGCTGGACGATGTAGGACGTGCCGTTGTACTTCGTCGTGTGGCGGCGGTTCCAGAGCGGGTTGAGGCTCTTCTTCGTGTTGTCGGCGCTTCTGCCCTGCACGCTCTTCGGCAGCACGATGTAGCCGCAGCGCGTGCCCGTGAAGCCCGCCGTCTTCGAGAAGGAGCGGAATTCGATGGCGACGTCCTTCGCGCCCTCGATCTCGAAGATGGAGTGCGGCAGATCGTCCTCGGTGATGAAGGCCTGATAAGCGGCGTCGAAGAGGATGACGGACTCGTTCTCTCGCGCGTAGGCGACCCAGCGGGAGAGGGCTTTTCGCGTCATCGCCATGCCCGTCGGGTTGTTCGGCGAGCAAAGGTAGATGATGTCGGCATGCTCCTTGGGCAGATCGGGCAGAAAGCTGTTTTCCGCCGTGCAGGGCAGGTAGACGACGCCCGCGAAGTGTCCGTTTTCCTGCAGTGCGCCCGTGCGTCCCGCCATGACGTTCGTGTCGAGGTAGACGGGGTAGACGGGGTCGGTGATGGCAATCTTCGCCTTTTCGCTGAAGATTTCCTGGATGTTGCCGCAGTCGCTCTTGGCGCCGTCGGAAATGAAAACCTCGTCCGGCTCGATGCCGAGTCCCGGGAAGTTGTTTTCTATGATTTTCTCGACGAGGAAGCCGTAGCCCTGCTCGGGTCCGTAGCCGCGGAAGGTCTCGGCTGCGGCCATCTCGTCGACCGCCTTGTGCATGGCGGCGATGCAGGCGCTCGGCAGGGGCTGCGTCACGTCGCCGATGCCGAGCGATATGATGTCGGCTGCAGGGTTTTTCTCCTTATAGTCAGCGACGCGGTGCGCGATCTCACGGAAGAGATAGCTGCCGGGGAGCTTCAGATAATTTTCGTTGATGCAAGCCATGATGATTCCTCCTGCAATATAGCGTTTACGACTATCATTGTAGCACATCTCCCATAGATTCCCATAGGTTTTTCCTCTTGAAAAAGCGCCCGCCCCGGGAGAGGGCGGACGCTTGGCAAGGAGAGCGCTATTCTTTTTTGAGCGTGTTCCGGCAGAAGTCGATGAAGGCCTGCGCGGCCTTGGAGACGTAGCGATCCTTTTTCCACGCCAGCCCGACGTCGACGAAGACGGGCTTGTCGAAGGGCAACGTGACGATTCCGGGCGTCTCCTCGACGATGAAGTCGAGCAGGAAGGCGATGCCCGCGCCGCTCGCAATCAGTCCCTTGATGGTCTCGATCTGGTTCGATTCGAGCACGATGTCGGGCGTGATGTTTTCCTGCTTGAAGGTGTCGAGCAGGAGCTTTCTAAGGAAGGAGCCGTCCTTGAGCATGATGAGGTTCACATCCTCGACATCATGCAGGGAGATGGTCTTCTTTTTTGAGAGAGGATGATGCTTGGGCAGGCACGCGACGATTTGGCTCTTCGCCATGGGAAGCGTCTGCAGGCTCGCCGCCGCATTGGAGAGGATGACGATGCCGAAGTCCAGCTCGTCGCGCTCAAGCTGCTCGCGGATGCGCATGGAGCCTTCCTCGTAGAGGTAGACGTCGAGATGCGCGTATTTCTTTTGGAAACTGGAAAAAATCTTGGGGAAGAGATAGGCGCCGATCATCGACGGAATGCCGATCTTGATCGTGCCTTTCTGCAGCTGCTTGTAGTCGTTGACTTCGAGCACGGCGTCTTGGATGTTGCGCAGCGCAAGCTCTATGCGGGTCAAGAATACGGCGCCCTCGGGCGTCAGAGACAGCTGCTTTTGACTGCGGTCGAAGAGCTGGATGCCGAGTTCCGCTTCGAGCTTCTTGATCGCGACGGTGATGTTCGGCTGCGATACGCGGAGTCTTTCGGCGGCGCGCGTGATGTTTTTCAGGCGGCTCGCCATCTGAAAGTATTCGAGTTGTCTTAGTTCCATGCTAGATCGCCATCCATTCCCTGTCATCCATAAAGATGAATTATTTTAGTTAATTATATCATACTTCAAAATCATATATGATACAATAAGAAAAATTTATTTTTTATGATTAAAAACAGATGTAATTTTTTTGAAAATGTTCCTTTACAGCGGCACGGATCTAGTGTACACTGTAAAGGACGGAATTGAGGTTCGTAAGGACGGAAGTTCATGGAAAAAATAGTGGCAAAGTCCTTTAACGAATCATGAATTTTTTTTGCATTTATTTCGATATACATTAAGTAGCGGATTGCGATTCACCCTTCCGACACGAAGTTTCGACGGTCATGACCTGCAGGGGTCGAGCGAGCTTCGTGCGAGATGAAGGGGCGTCCGAGATGTTCAAACAGGCCGATGTATTCGGCCGCAAGCAAGGATGAAGACGCCGCAGAAATCATCTGCATCGTTTGCGGGTGCTGGATGCAAGTGGGCAGACGGCGTTGCAGGAGACGCCCTGCGTCTCTGCCATTAGGGAAGAGGGGGATTTTTTTGGAGAAATCAACGCTAATCGGTCTGTTGTCAGGGCTTATCGCCATCTTCGGCGGCATGATCCTCAAGGGTGCGCCAATCAGTTCATTGAACAACCCGGCGGCCTTCATGATCATCATCCTCGGCACGTTTGCCTGTCTTTTCACGGCTTTCCGCATGGATGAGATGAAGATGCTGCCGAAATTGATCAAGATGACGTTCAAGGCGCCGCCTTCTCACCAGAAGGGCGAGCTTCTGCAGCTCTTCATTGAGCTTTCGCAGATTGCACGCCGCGAGGGCATCTTGGCGTTGGAGAGCCGCGTCGAGGATATTTCCGATCCCTTTTTCAAGACGGGACTGAGCATGGTCATCGACGGCATGGATCCGGACTTCGTCAGCGACGTTCTCGACGCCGAGATCTCCGTCATGCAGGAACGCCACTCCTTGGGGCGTCTGATGCTCACGCAGGCGGGCACCTACGCGCCTACGCTCGGCGTTCTCGGCGCCGTCGTCGGTCTGATCGCGGCCTTGAGCAACTTGTCGGACGTCAACGTCGTCGGTCACGCCATCGCAGCCGCGTTCGTCGCTACGATCCTCGGCATCTACACGGCGTACGTTCTCTGGCTTCCGTGGGCGAACAAGCTCAAGATCATGTCGGATTCCGAAATCGGTCAGAAGCGCATGATCGTCGAGGGCATCCTGTCGCTGCAGGCCGGCGATTCGCCGACGGCCATCGAGGCGAAGCTCATGGTATTCATCCCGCAGTCGGAGCGCGATCTACTGAAGAAGGAGGCGTAAGGCATGGCGAGAAAGAAGCGGCATGCACCGCATGAAGAAGAAGCGGGCGAGGCTTGGCTGCTTCCCTATTCCGATCTCATGACGCTGCTCCTTGCCACGTTCATCTCCCTCTACGCCATGTCCGCTACGGATTCGTCCAAGATGGCGCAGATGGCGCAGGCGTTCACAGCGGCCTTCAATACGGGCGGTCCGTCGTTCTTCAGCCAGATGGGACCGAGCGAGAGCCGCCATGCCGAGCGCATGGCGACGGAAGACAAGGGAAACAGCGCCTACATCCAAGAGGCGAAATCCCTTGAAGAGGTGAAGAAGGAGCTTGACAATTACATCAACCAGAATGGTTTGCAAGGCGAGCTGAACACGACGATGACCGATGACGGATTGATGATCCGCATCAAGGAAAAGGCGCTGTTCCCCTCGGGGTCGGCGGAGCTTGTAGGCGAGGCGCAGAAGATCGGTCCCGTCGTCGCGGGACTTCTCGCCAAGATACCTGAGCGCGTCGTCATCTCGGGCCATACGGACAACGTGCCGATCGCTACGGCGCGCTATCCGTCGAACTGGGAGCTAAGCTCGCAGCGCGCCCTGAACTTCATGAAGTTCCTCTTTGCGAGCAATACGTCGCTCAATCCGGCACGTTTCAGCTCCATCGGTTACAGCGAGTATCGTCCGATTGCGGACAACAAGACGGACGAGGGCAGGGCGCAGAACCGCCGCGTCGAAGTCCTGATCGCCAGGACGTACCAGTTCAATCCCGACAGTTCGTCGACGGAGACGCTGACGGCAAGGCCTGAGCTGCCGGATGCTTCGCCCGTTCTTCCGGGCGGCGGCATGAATCCCGTCATCACGCCGATGCGCCCGACGGCGCCCGGCAATGTGGAGCAGCCGCAGGCGCCCGCGCCCGCGCGGCAGGAACAGTAGAATAGTGGATGAAAACCGGCTTTATCTGTTTCCGCATAAAGCCGGCTTTTCTTATGGAACGTCTGCTTTGCCGTGCGCTTGGCGATGAACGGGGATTTTCGAGCAGGGGGTGAGGCGATGGTTTTGGGGCTCGGCACGGACATCATCGAGATCGGGCGAATGGAAAAGGCAATGGGGAGAGAGGCGTTTCTCGTGCGCGTATTCACTGAGGCGGAGCGCGCCTGCTGCGACGGGCGCGGCGCGGGGCGTGCGGCGTCGTATGCGGCGCGCTGGGCAGGCAAGGAGGCCGTCCTGAAGGCGTTTGGCACGGGACTGCGCCAAGGGACGCTGCTGGACGTTGAGATTATATCCGATGCACTCGGCGCACCCCAGGTGCATCTTTCGGGTTTTTTTGCGGCGCTCGCAGAGGAAAGGGGCGTGCGGCGCATACATCTTTCCTTGAGCCATGCCAAGGAATATGCCGTCGCACAATGTATTCTGGAAGGAGAGCAGCATGAAGATCGCTTTGGCAGCTGAGATGAAAAAGATCGACAAAAGAGCCGTCGAGGAGTACGGCGTATCTGAGATCCTGCTGATGGAGAATGCGGGACGCGAGGTCGCCGCCGCCTTTGAAGAATACTTGGGAGGCGTCTCGGGCAAGCGTATATGCGTGCTTGCGGGAAGCGGCAACAACGGCGGCGACGCCTTCGCCGCAGCACGCCATCTGATGAATCACGGCGCACAGATCAGCATCTTCCTCGTAGGCAGCCCCGCGCATCTGACGAAGAGTGCGGCGCTCAACCGCGACATCATCATCAAGATGGGCGTCGTCGTGCACGTGCTCGAGACGGAGCGCGACTGGGACAAACTGCAGGTGACGCTGCGCTTCGTCGACGGCGTCGTCGACGGCATCTTGGGCACAGGCTTCCAAGGCGGTCTGCGCGAGCCGGTCGCACGCGTCGTGCGCATGGTCAACAGCCACGGCAAGCCGGTCGTCGCCGTTGACATTCCGACGGGCGTCGAGGCGGATACGGGGAGCGCCTCTGCTGAGGCGATTCGGGCAGATCTCACCGTGACTTTTGGTCTGCCAAAGTTCGGGCATATGATCGGCGCCGGTGAGACGGCGACGGGGAAGCTGCTCGTCGATGACATCGGCATACCGAAAGCCTTGCTCGAAGACGAGGCGATCCGCCAGACCTATCTCGATGAGCTGACCGTGGCGCCGGTTCTGTTGCCGCGCCCGCTCGATGCGCACAAGGGTTCTTGCGGACGCATCCTCGTCATCGCGGGTTCGCGCGGCATGACGGGCGCGGCGGCTCTCGCGTCCTCTGCTGTCCTTAGAAGCGGCGCGGGCGTTGCCGTGCTCGCCCTGCCGAAGAGCTTGCAGGAGATGATGGCGGGCAAGCTGACCGAGGTCATGACGAGGCCTCTTCCCGAGACGGACGAGGGAGCGATCGACATCGCGGCGGTCGGCGAGGCGCTGAAGCTCGCAGAGGGTTTCGATGCCGTGCTCATCGGACCGGGCCTTGGCAGGGCGCAGGAGACGCAGAAATTCGTGCAGGACTTCTGCATCGCCGTCAAGAAGCCCTTGATTCTGGATGCCGATGCCATCCATGCCTTCTGCGGCAAGACGGAAGCGTTCAAGAGCTTCGCCTTCGTGCCTGTTTTGACGCCGCATCTCGGCGAGATGGCGCATCTCTTGGGGCTCTCTGTCGATGAACTGCGCACATCGCTTCTCGACATGGTGCGCGAGGCCGCGCACGAGTATCATGCCGTTTTCGTCGTCAAGAGCGAATGCACGGTCGTCGTATATCCTGACGGGCAGGTGTTTCTCACATCGAAGGGAAATCCGGGCATGGCGACGGCCGGCGCGGGCGACGTGCTCGCGGGCGCTGTCGCCGGGCTTATGAAGCAGACGGCAGCGGGACTTGCGCCTCTCGCCGGCGTCTACATCCACGGCCTTGCCGGCGATCTGGCGGCGAAGGAGAAGGGGTATGGGCTCATCGCTTCGGATATTCTGGAAAATCTGCCGCGTGCGCTGCGCACACTGGCATGAATAGGTCTTTCGGGCAAATTCTTTTTGGCCAAAGGATTTCCCTGTACGCGAGAAGAATAAGGTTTCATGGGCGGACGGAAGATGGGTTCGCAATCTGCCGCTTTGCTGGGAGCGTCAATATGCGTCGATGCGATGGAAGAATTTCCTAGGGGTTTTGTTTATGCCTTTTCATATTCCTATACAATTTCAAGGAATTTTATCGACGATCAGTCTGTTGGACATCCTCGACATCCTGATCGTGGCATTGATTCTTTACAAACTCTATGTGATGCTGCAGGATACGCGCGCCATCACCTTGGTGAAGGGGCTGCTCGTGCTCCTAGGTCTCACGCTCGTCTGCAACTGGCTGTCGCTGCACGTCATTTACTGGCTCCTGCAGCAGACGCTGACCTTGCTCTTCGTCGCGCTTCCCATCGTCTTCCAGCCGGAACTGCGCCGCACGCTTGAGCATTTGGGGCAGGGCCGCTTCTTCGGCAAGTCGCTCTTCCTCGATGACAACGAGGCGCGTTCGCTCGTCAACGAGCTTGACAAGGCGGTGATGCTCCTGTCCTCGCGCAAGATAGGCGCCCTGCTC
Source organism: uncultured Selenomonas sp. (assembly GCA_905373085.1). GTDB lineage: Bacteria > Bacillota > Negativicutes > Selenomonadales > Selenomonadaceae > Selenomonas. The sequence continues at coordinate 4,637 of CAJPRR010000021.1, read as the reverse complement.
GTCTTCGAGCGCGAGATGGGACTCAACGACATCAGCGCTACGGGCGTCCAGATCGACGGACTCATCACGGCGGATTTTCTCATGAACGTCTTCATTCCGAACACGCCGCTGCACGACGGCGCCGCCGTCATACGCGGCAAGCGCCTGATTGCGGCGGGCTGTCTGCTGCCCTTGACGGAGAACCGCACGCTGAGCACGGAGCTTGGCACGCGCCATCGCGCCGCCATCGGCCTCTCCGAGCAGTGCGACGCGCTCATCGTCGTCGTCAGCGAAGAGACGGGCACGGTTTCCGTGGCGGAGAACGGCAGGATCGTGCGCCGCCTTAGCTCGGAGCATCTGAAATCTTATCTGCGCCCCATCTTCACGCCCAAGACGACGGGAATCAAGGACATGGTGCTGAATTGGAGGAAGGGGAAATGATGACACGCTTGCGTGCGCTCATCCAGCGCAATCTTCCGGCAAAGATCATCGCCCTTGTCGTCGCTGTCGTGCTCTGGCTTTTCGTCATGAATGAGCAGAATCCGCAGATCGAGGGCAGCTTCACCGTCGCGGTCGATCTCGTCAATGCGCCTGAGGGCTACAAGATCACGCAGGAGGAAAAAAATGTAAAGCTCAAGGTGCGCGGCGCACGCTCCGTCTTCGTTTCGGCGGAGCCGGAAGGCTTCAAGGCGTACGCGGATCTTACGGGCCTTGAATCGGGCGAGCACAAGGTCAAGGTCAACGCTGTTCTGCCGCAGGGGTTCGAGCTGGTTGATGCGCAGCCTGAAAGCGTTTCGGTTCGTTTGGACAAGATCGTGCGGCGCTCGGTTCGCATCGATCTCATCGTCACGGGAGCGGCGGCGTCGGGCTACACCGTGGGCAAACTTTCGCAGACGGCGAACACCACTGTCATCGAGGGTCCTGAGTCGCGCGTGGCGGAGGTCGATCGCGTCATCGGCTACGTCGGCCTTTCAGGCAACCGTGAGGATTTCACGCTGCAGGTTCCTTTGACGCCGATCAACAGCGACGGCAAGGCGGTTGAGGACGTGGAACTTTTAGCGCGTACGGTCGAGGTTTCCGTACAGCTTGCACGCGGGCTGACGCGCAAGATCGTCAGTGTCCGGCCCGTTCTCGACGAGACGCTGCCCGAAGGATTCAGTTTGGGCGAGGTGCAGGTCGAGCCGACGAAGATCGAGATCGCAGGCGATGCCGGCGTCATCAGCAAGCTGACGAGCATCAGCACAGAGAAGATCGTCATCTCGGACATGAAAGGGAGCGGCAAGAAGGTGGCGCATCTTGCCATTCCCGAGGGAGTCGCGATTCCCAACCGCGAGGTCACGGTTACGGTCGAGCTGAAGCCGAAGGCGCAGGAAAAGAAAGCGGGCGCACCATGATCCGAATCAGCAGCTGTGCCGTTCCCGTAAGCGATGAACGCCCGCTGGCGGCGCTTGCAGCCGAGCGTCTGGGCGTTTCTCCGAACGATATTCTCGCGGTGGAAATCGTGCGCAAGGCGCTCGATGCGCGTCGCTACCGTGGAGCGCCGCTCGCCTTCGTCTACACGCTCGATGTGTGCGTCAATGGCAGCGAGAAAAGGCTCTTGGCGCGCTTGCGGCGCGACAGCCATGTTGCGCTTGCTGAAAAGGAAGAGAAGCTCGACCTTTCACGCTTTTCTCCGCTCGCACCGGGCGAGCTGCGTCCCGTCGTCGTGGGCTTCGGCCCTGCTGGCATGTTCGCCGCGCTGACGCTCGCACGCGCGGGGCTTTCGCCGCTCGTTGCAGAGCGCGGCTATGACGTCGAGGCACGTCACGCGGCGATCGAGCGCTTCTGGCAGAGGGGAACGCTCGATGTGCGCTCCAACGTCCAGTTCGGCGAGGGCGGCGCGGGGACGTTTTCTGACGGCAAGCTGACGACGCGCAGCGGCGACGCCCTTGCGCGCGAAGTGCTCGACGCCTTCGTCGCGGCCGGCGCCCCCGCGGAGATCCGGTATCTGCACAAGCCGCACGTCGGCACCGACCTCCTGCGCGGCATCGTCAAGAACATCCGCGAGGAGATCCGCCGGCTGGGCGGCGAGATTCGCTTTTTGGCCCAGGTGACGGACATCGAGCTGAAGGACGGCGTCCTGCATGCGCTCATCGTCAACGGCGAGGAGCGCGTGCAGGCGGGGACGGCCTTTTTCGCCATCGGACATTCGGCGCGAGACACATACGAGATGCTCCTTTCGCGCGGCCTTTTTTTGGAGGCGAAGGCGTTCGCCGTGGGCGTGCGCGTCGAGCATCCCCAAAGCTTCATCGACCGCGTGCAGTACGGAAAGGACACGGGGAACGCGCGTCTTCCTGTTGCGGACTACAGCCTCACGTATCAGGACAAGGTGCGCGGCAGGGGCGCGTATTCCTTCTGCATGTGCCCGGGCGGACAGGTCGTCGCGGCGGCGTCCGAGCTTTTTCGTGTTGCGACGAACGGCATGAGCTGCTACAAGCGCGATTCGGGCGTGGCGAATGCCGCGCTTCTCGTGCAGGTCGGCCCGAAGGATTTTGGCGGCGGGGCGCTCGCGGGGATGGCGTTTCAAAGGCAGTGCGAGAGTCTCGCCTTCCGGCTTGCGGGCGCAGACTACCGTGCGCCCGTGCAGTCCGTCGGCGACTTTCTCGCGCATCGAAAGGGCACAGGGGACTTCCTCGTACAGCCGACGTATTTGCCCGGCGTGCGCCCTGTCGACCTGCACGAGTGTCTGCCGCGTTTCGTCACGGATACGTTGGAGGACGCGCTTCGCGCCTTCGGCGGGCGCATGAAGGGATTTTCCGCGCCCGACGTGCCGCTGACGGGGGTTGAGACGCGCTCTTCCGCGCCGTGCCGCATCGTGCGCGAGAAGGAGAGCTTCCTCGCGCACGGCCTTTCGGGGCTTTACCCCGTCGGCGAGGGCGCGGGCTATGCGGGCGGCATCATGAGCGCCGCCGTCGACGGCATGAAGGCGGCGCTCGCTTTTCTGACGCGTAGGGAGTCTAAGTGAATCGTCTGCATGGCAGCGAAAGAACAGGAGAGAACTTCATGACAAGACTTTTTGGTACGGACGGCGTGCGCGGCGAGGCAAATGCAGCGCTCTGCCCGGAACTCGCGTATCGTCTCGGCTGGGCGGCGACCCTTTACTTCGGCGAGAAGGTGCAACAAAGCCCCCTGATCATCATCGGACGCGACACGCGCATTTCGGGCAACCTCTTCGAGTCCGCCCTCGCGACGGGCATCTGCTCGGCCGGCGGACGCGTCGAGATCGTCGGCGTCTGCCCGACGCCCGCCATCGCCTATCTGGCGAGGACGCACGAGGCGGCTGCCGGCATCGTCATCTCGGCTTCGCACAATCCCTTCTACGACAACGGCATCAAGTTCTTCGGTGGCGACGGCTACAAGCTGCCCGATGCCGTGGAGGACGAGATCGAAAGCATCGTGCGCCGCATGGAGGCGGGAGAGAAACTGCCGCGCGCGACGCGCGAGAACATCGGCCGCATCAGGCGGCGCAAGGAATATGTGCGCGAGTACATCGACTTCGTGCAGGGCACGGCAGGCGTGCGGCTCGACGGCCTGAAGGTTGTGCTCGACTGTGCAAACGGCGCGGCGTACGACTGCATGCCGCGCGTCCTGCGCCGCCTGGGCGCCGACGTGCATGTGATTCATGCGGAGCCTGATGGCGTCAACATCAACGAGGCTTGCGGCTCGACGCATCTCGAATCGCTGCAGAAGACGGTGCTCGCGGACGGTGCGGACATCGGCGTCGCGCACGACGGAGACGCCGACCGCTGCCTGTGCGTGGACGAGAAGGGCGAAGTCATCGACGGCGACCACATCCTCGTCATGTGCGCCAAGGACATGATGGAGAAGGGAACGCTCGCGGAGAACACCGTCGTGACGACGGTCATGGCGAACATCGGCTTCCACAAGGCGATGGAAAAAGCGGGAGGACGTGCGGAAATCACGCAGGTCGGCGACCGCTATGTGCTCGAAAACATGCGCGAGCACGGCTACCGCCTCGGCGGCGAGCAGTCGGGGCACATCATCTTCTCCGACTTCAGCACGACGGGCGACGGACTCATCACCGCCCTGCAGGTGCTCGCTGCGCTGAAGCGCACAGGGCGCAAAGCGTCGGAGCTTTCCGCCCTGATGAAGAGCTATCCGCAGCTCCTCGTCAACGTCGTCGTCGCCTCGAAGGATGGCTGGGAGAAGAACGAAGCGATTGCTGCGGCCATTCGCGCGGGCGAAGAAGAGCTTGGCGGCGATGGACGCATCCTTGTGCGCCCTTCGGGCACGGAGCCTCTGATCCGCGTGATGGCGGAAGGCCCCGATCAAGCCCAGCTTGAGGCGATCTGCCGCTGCATCGCCGACGTCGTCAGGAAGGAGCAAGGCTGATGCGCCCCGTCATCGTCGTCGTGAGCTTCGGCGTCAGTGCGCCTGAGGCGCGGGAGAAAAGCCTCGCGCCGATCGTGCGCGAGATCGAGGCGGCCTTTCCCGAGTTCTCAGTTGCCGAAGCCTATACGTCCGCTTTCATCCGCTGGCGCCTGCAGAAGGCGGGCGCAGATATGCCTTCCTTGGCGGAGCGGCTGGCAGGGCTTTTGCAAGAGGGCGTGCGCGAGGTCTATATACAGCCGACGCTCCTGACGCCGGGAGAAGAATAC
>CAJPRR010000020.1 GCA_905373085.1 uncultured Selenomonas sp. | reverse complement strand
AAGCCTAGCCAATCGGTCTGCGCCTTCGGCTTGACCTCTTGGGGCTTCATGGTAACACAAAAACGAGACTGTGCACAGGACGATTTCGCCCCGCGCACAGCTTCGTTCGTATCAAAGAGCCGCCTGCACCTGCTCTTCCTTTTCCAGTGCCAGCAGCGCCTGCACATAAAGCGCACATTCGAGACGCTTTTTCTGGATCTCGCAGCCGACTTCGTAAGGCTTTCTTATATCGCCGTGAAATAGGTCGGCGTTGGCGTGACAGCCGCCGCTGCAGAAGAAGCGTGCCCAGCAGTCGGCGCACTTCTCCTTGTTGAGTACGTGCGACTCGCGAAAGTACGGCGGCAGTTCTTCGTCCGTCACTCCGTCGTAGATGCTGCCGAGCTTGTAGCGCTTTCTGCCGACGAACTGGTGACACGGGTAGAGGTCGCCGTTTTCCGCGACGGCGAAGTATTCGTGACCCGCGCCGCAGCCTGAGAGGCGCTTGGCGACGCAAGGGCCGTTCGACAAGTCCATGTTGAAGTGGAAGAAGAAGAATCCCCTGCCCGCGCGATGACGCTCCATGTAAGCGGCGGCGAGGCGGTCGTACTCCTCGCGGATGCGCGGCAAATCTTCCTCCATGAGAGCGAGAGGGCTGTCCTTCAAGACGACAGGCTCGACCGAGAGGATATTGAATCCCGCATCGTGCATCGAGAGCACGTCCTCGGTGAAGTCGAGATTGCGCTTCGTGTATGTGCCGCGAAGATAGGTATAGACGCCGCGATAGTCCCAGTCGCCGCCCGCGCGGCTCGCGAGACACCTTCGGAAGTTCTCCACAATGCGGTCATAAGTGCCGTGCCCGCCGACGTCGGGACGCATGGCATCGTTCGTCTCCCTGCGCCCGTCGAGCGACAGCACGAGCGAGAAATCGTTCTCGTTGAGCCACGCGATGTTCGCATCGTTCAAGAGCATGCCGTTCGTCGTCAGCGTGAGCTTGAAGATCTTGCCCGTCTCCTTCTCGCGCTTTCTTATATGCTCCGTCACCTTCTTGATCGTCTTCATGTTGAGGAGCGGCTCGCCGCCGAAGAAGTCAATCTCGCAATGCTTGCGCGGCCCTGAACCCTCGATGAGAAAATCGACGGCGCGACATCCGACCTCGGGCGACATGACGGCACGCTCCATGCCGTAGTTGCCGCCGTCGCCGAAGCAGTATTTGCAGCGCAGGTTGCAGTCCTGCGCAACCATCAGGCACAGCGACTTCACGAGTCCCTTCTGGGAAAACGTCGGCGGCACGTCGATATCGGGCGCGAAAAGCTCGCCGAGCGCCATGAGTTCGTGCAGCTCCTCGAGCGCTTCGGAAAGTTCCGCCCTCGAGTACTTCGCACCGAGCGCATCGACGACCGCCCGATCGTTCGCGCCGTCGAAGACATCCATGATGTCGTAGATCATCTCATCGACGACATGGACGGCGCCGCTGTTGACATCAAGCAGGATGAAGCTGTCCGCCTGCTTGAACTTGTGTATTCTCTCTTTCATAATTCCTCCATATATGCTGAAGCGTGAAGAAAAGACCTCTTCCTTACGGAAGAGGTCTTTTTTTCACGCTTGCTTCCTGCTCTCACAGACCTGATTGCCCACCGTGCAGGACGTCTTGCATGCCGACTGGCACGACGCCTGGCATTCGCCGCAGCCGCCCGTCTTCAGCGTCTTCTGCATCGTCGGCTTGTTGACCGTCTTGATATGTTTCATCGTATGACCCCCTTCTTGCCGTCTTTTTCTTATTCTACCCTTTTTCCGCTCGCTTGGCAAGATATTTGCACATCGCGCAGGTATCGCCAGACGCGTGCGAATCCCGCCGCCGCGTCAAAGCGGCATTGCCAGCCGATTGCGCGAAGTTTGTCGGCACTGGGGCGGTTCGCCTTGTTGAAATTGTTTTCCAGATACGCCGCGCCCTTCGGCCGTTCCTTCGCGATGACCTTCAAATCCAGTTCGGGACGCAATTTCACGAGGACTTCCGCAAGCTCGCGGATGCTCAAGAACGCCCTGTCGTTCGACACGTTGTACGCCTCGCCCGCCGCGCCCTCGAAAAGGATGAGAAAGAACGCCGCCACGGCATCGGCGATGTAGCAGAAGGGGCGGCATGCGCTGCCGTCGCTGTGCATGATGATGTCCGTGCCCGCCGCAACGCACTTCATGAAGGAGGAGAAGACGCGCGGATCGCTCTCGATGTCCATCGTCGGCGCGTAGGTGTGCGCTATGCGTGCGATCTTCGCGTTCACGCCATACTCGACGGAGAAGAGTCGGCACCACGTCTCGCCCATGCGCTTGCTGCCGCCGTAGCAGCTTGAAAGATCGAGCGGATCTGCCGCGCCAGCATCCGCCTCATGAATCTCACCCACGCCCTCTTGCATCTTGCCGTAGACATCGCCGCTGCTGAAGAAGAGGAAGGACTGCGTCCCCTTCTCCCTTGCCAAGCGCAGCAGATGGTATGTGCCGAGCACGTTCGGCTCGGCGACCTCGACGGGCGTCGTCTTGTAGTACGCAGGATTCGCGAGGCTTGCAGCGTGGATGATGAAGTCGACCGCCCCTTCGATCTGCCACGGCTTTCTGAGATCGTGCCGCACGAGCGAGATATACGGCGCATCCGCGTACTCGCCGAAGCGTGCGCGCGCCTTTTCCTCGCTTCGCACATGGAACAGCAGCCGCATCCCCATCGCGTATTCCTCGTTCAGATAGAAGAGGAAGAACGCGACGTAGGACGCGAGCATTCCCGTCGCACCCGTGAGCAATACGGTCTTTCCCCTGAGCTTTTGCCAGTCCATCCCACGCGCGTAAATGTCCTGCATGTCCTCTTCGATGATCGGACTATTTAGAAACGCTCTTCTTTCCATCGCCTTCCCCCCAATAATGGAGCTTTTCCACGGGAAAATCGTCGAGATCGTCCTCGCTCGTATCCTTCAGCGGCAGCTCGCACGTCGCACAGAGTGCATGGTGTGCGCCCTTCGTCTTCAGCTGCATGCAGCGGAAATCATAGAGCTTCTTCGAGTTCCAAATCTCTTCCAGCGTATTGTCACAGATGCTGCCGACCAAGGTGTCGCGCGACCAGTCCGTACAGCAGACGACGACGTCGCCGTTGCTGCGCACCGTCATGTGCGTGAACGGGTAGCGGCAGACCTTGCGCTCCTTGTAAATAGCCTGTGCCAAATACGCCGCCTGCGCCTCCTCTCCCCCCTCCTCGCCGCCGTAGAGACGGTCAAGGGCGTTCTCCTCCGTCTTCGGCAGGTTCCACGGCGTGTCGATCAGCTGCTCGTCGGAGACGTCCTCGTACATGCGGAAAAACTCCTCGTTCTCCTCGCCGTGCGTGTCCATGATCTTGGCACAGATAAACGGCTTCTTCGCGCCCTTCTCGTCACGGTACTTCTTCAGATAGGCAATGTTCTCGCGAATCTCGTGCGGCGTCACGCGCGACTGCGTGATGCGCGACTGCCCGTCCTGGCGCACGGAGTAGATGGATGCACGCAGATAGTCGAGTCCAAGGTCGACGAACGCTTCCGCCATCTCCTTCGTCATGAGGGAAGCGTTCGTCGTGATCTCCATCTCGTTGCAGATATCGGCTTCCTTGATCTTCTTCACCATGCGACAGACGCCCTTGTGCAGAAGCGGCTCTCCTGTCGAGTAGAGCTTGATAAGCTTGATCTTCCTGCCCTGATGACTGCAGAACTCCTTCATGTCCTCCAAGAGCTTGTCAAAAAGCTCGTCTGTCATATTGCCGAAGGGGCCGCCGTGCTTCGTGTACTCCTTCGTGCTCTGCCAGCACATCAGGCACTTGAAGTTGCAGATATTCGTCGGCTCGATGCATACGCACAGAGGCACGGCGAGCGGCACGACCTCGCGCAGCGTCAGGCGATCCTTCTGATACGCCTCGGAAAAAGGTACGACTTCATTTCCCACGCGGATTCCTCCCCTATTGCAGCAAACGAGAAATCGCCTGCTCGCTCTCTTCGCCGTCCCTACGACTCATTTCGTGCGATCAGCTCCAACCAATTCCCTTCCGGATCGCGGCAGAAGCAGCATTGATTGCCTCCGCCCATATCGTGCACGCGCGTCACGCAGATGCCGCCGCGCGCATGGATCGCCGTGCGCGTCGTCTCCATATCGCGCACGCCGAAAGCGACGTGCATCCCCGCCGCAATCGGCTGCGGAATCTTCTCCGCCTTCTCCTCGGGTGTGACAATCTCAATCAGTTCGATCATATCGCCCGTGCCGTTCGCTTCTCCCTGCTCCGTGATGAGCTTCGTGATCTTCACGCACGCCTCCGGCGTCCGCAGAAGGTCAGCGATCAGCGCGTCCGCCTGCCTGAAGTTTTCACAGATCGTGCGCATGTGGAAGACCTCGCGGTAAAACGCTGCCATGCGCTTCAAGTTCTTGACGTAGACGCCCGTATGACGCAGGTTGATCATGATCTTCCTCCCTCCGGCTCGACGAGCGGGATGTACATGTTGCGTGCCAGTTCCTCGCGCGGCAAAAACGGTGCGAGATCTTCCAACGGCGGACTCGTCAGCCGCCCGTCGGGCAGACGCTTCGTCGCGGACTTCGGCTCGAATTTCTGCTCTTCCGTCACGAATACCTCCGTGAGCACATAACCCGGTTCTCCAAGCGCCTGCGCGATCTTTTCGTGCAGCTCCGCGTTGGAAGAGATCTTGATGTAGGGCATCTCGAACGCCTGCGCGATTTTTTTGAACGATGGAAAGCCGAGGTCGCCGCTCTCGGGGCCGACGCCGACGAGCGCGTTGCCGAAGACGTTCCTCTGCGTCTGGCGAATCTGGTGATAGCCGTTGTTGTTGATGACGAAAAGTTTGACGGGCACGCGGTTCGTGACGACGGTCTGCAATTCCTGTAGGTTCATCATGATGCTGCCGTCGCCCTCGATGCAGACGACGCTCTCGCCGCTCGCGACGGCCGCGCCGACGGCAGCGGGCAGGCCGTAGCCCATCGACGAGATGCCGCAGTTCATGAGAAAGCGGCTGCCCTCCTTGATGAAGTATGACTGGCTGCCGACGACGCTCGCAGAGCCATTGGCGACGACCGTGATGCTGCCCTCGGGCAGAGCATGGCTCAAAACGTCCATAAAGGCGTAGACATTCGCCTTGCCCGCCGCTTCCTTCTGCTCGCGCCGCACGACAGGGTACTCGCGCTTCCATTCGCGGCACTGAGCGAGCCACGTCTCGTTCTCCCTCGGCGGCTCAGCTTTCGCCGCCGCCAGAAGCGCACGCATGAAGTCCGCCGCATCGGCGCATACGGGATAATCGACGCGGATCGTCGGCTTTTGGAGTTCCGCAGGGTCGATGTCGTTGACGATCGTATATGCCGCGCGCGCCCAAAGGCGCACGTCGTAGCCGACCTGATAGATGCTCAGGCGGCTGCCGATCGAGAGCAGAAGATCGCTGTTCTGCACGGCGAAGTTGCCCGCGCGGTCGCCCATCGTGCCGCCCCTGCCGCAGTAGTACGGATGCTCGGTCGCGATGAGGTCGATGCTGTCCCAGCATGTGACGACGGGCACGGACAAGCGGCGTGCCAATTCGTCGACAAGAGATGCCGCGCCCGCGAGGCGGATGCCGTTGCCCGCGTAGAGCACGGGACGTTCGGCGCTTCCAATCTTTTGCAGCACATGACGCGCGGCCTTTTCGACGTCGGCATATTCCTCCTGCGCATGAGCCTTGAAGCCCGGCAGATCGTCGTCGATGAAGCTTCCCTGTATGTCGAGCGGCAGGTCGAGCCACGAAGGGCCGGGGCGGCCGCTCTGCGCCAAGTGATACGCTTTTCCGAGCGCGAAGGGAATCTTCTGCGGCTCGACAATCATCTCCCTATACTTCGTCATATTATCAAGCGCTGACACGATATCGAACTCCTGTCCGCCCAGCGTGCGAAGCGGCAGACCGCTCGCACGCACCGTCAGCGAGGATTTCATCTGACCCGAGAGCACGAGCATGGGAATCGAATCCTGATAAGCGCCGGCGACGCCGTTCAGGGCGTTGATCGCGCCCGGCCCGCTCGTCACGCAGAGCGCCGCCATGCGCCCATGGACACGCGCATAGGCCTCCGCCGCCATCGCCGCCGCCTGCTCATGGTGGCAGTAGATCACCTTGAGCCTCGCGTGATGTCCGAAAGAGTCGTTGAGATGCATGGCGCCGCCGCCGACGACGGTGAAGACATGCTCGACGCCCTTTTTAACGAGAAAATCCGCGATATAGTCTGATACCTTGACCTTCATAAAGCACCTCCGCTGCTTCAGAGTCGCCGACGGGACAGCGCCCGCGATTCTCAGCCGCCGTACTTCTCCAAAAGCTCCCGATGCTTCTCCCCGTGCAGGAAGAAGAAGTTCGTCTCTGTCGTCGACTCGTCCATCTTCTCGAAGGGGAGCAGCCTTTTGCCGTCGGATGTATAGCACGCATAGCCCCAGCCCTTGAACATCTCGATGATCTCGTTCGGGTGGTAGTCGAAACGCGCCGCATGTTTTCTGAGCATCTCCGTGTAGACGACGGGACGCATCTCAATAAACACATGTGCCCCCCCCGAGAAGACCATCTTCTCGGCGCCTTCGGTGTCGCACTTGATGAAGTCGAGGCGCTTGACGCCATGCTTTTCAACGAAGTCGTCGAGCGTATCGACGGGGCAGACGACCTCGTCCATGCGCTCCTTGCACTCGCCCTGTCCCTGATCGCCTTCCTTGAAGTAGTACGCATCGGTGCTAGGGCGCAGCGATGCCGCCTCATTTGCTGCTGGCACGAAGAACTTCAGATCGCCGCACTCGCTGTAAAAGCCCATGTGGTACGCCTCGATCTGCTCTTCGCGTCCATTCAAACGGAGATTGCGTTCCAACCCATGAAAGGACCCTTCCACAGGCTCGAAGGCATAGATCCGTGCGTCCTCATGCGCCTTCGCCAGTCCCAAACTCACACGCCCGACATTGGCGCCGATGTCGAAGATCACTGCGTTCTTCGGGATGAATCGGCTCATGAAGCCGATCTCCTCGCCTTCCGTGCCGATGAGAATCGTCTCCGCACGGCAAATCTTCTGCTTCATATCGAAGAAAATGGCGATGTCCTGCGTCTTGAGCACGATGCCGTCCTCGCGAATCTCGACACTCCTGCAATAGGGATTCTTCTTGACGAGCTGCTGCACCTCCAGGAGCGGCACGAGCCGCTCGCGCGCCAACTCCCAATAGAGCCGCTTCGGCATCTTCCCCTCTTCATACAAATCATAGAGCTTTTCCAGTTTCATCGTATCGTTTCCTCGCATTTCTTTCTTGTCTCTCATCCGTGCTTTTCTCAAACCCTCACCAGAGCTTCCACGGCGCCTTGCTGCTCTGCCAGAGCCTTTCCAGCAGAATCTTCTCGCGCAGCGTGTCCATGCACTGCCAGAAGCCGCTGTGCAAGTAGCATTTCAGCTCGCTCCGCTTCGCCAGTTCTTCCATCGGCGTCTGCTCGAACACAGTCGAATCGCCCTCGATAAGGTCGAAGACGGAAGGTTCCAGCACCATGTAGCCCGCATTGATCGGCGCACTGTCCTCCATCGCCTTCTCACGGAAGGCATGCACGGAGTTGTCGAAGCCGATGTCGAGGACGCCCTTCTGCTGCTTCTGCATGATCGCCGTCAGTGTCGCCGCCTTGCCGTGCGCCTTGTGAAAGCGCACAAGCTCGCCGATGTCGACATCCGCCACGCCGTCGCCGTACGTCATCATGAACGTCTCATCTCCCACATACTTGCGGATGCGCCGGATGCGCCCGCCCGTCAGGGTGTCCAGCCCCGTATCGACGATCGTGACCTTCCACGGTTCCGTATGCTGGTTGTGCACGATCATGCGGTTCTCCTGCGTAAAGTCGAACGTGATATCCGACGTGTGCAGGAAGTAGTCAGCGAACCACTCCTTGATCATGTGCTGCTTGTATCCCGCGCATATAACGAATTCATTGAAGCCGAAGTGACTGTACCCCTTCATGATGTGCCAGAGGATCGGCATGCCGCCGATCTCCACCATGGGCTTGGGCCGCCTCTCCGACTCCTCCGTGATGCGCGTGCCCAAGCCGCCCGCCAAAAGAACTGTCTTCAATTTTTCATCCCCTTCGCTGATCGCATGTCGTCGAAAACCTCGTCACCGTCTGCCGCTGACGTGCAGCAGTGTACTCCCCGCACGTTTATCGTCAATGCATATCGCTTGCTTAATGCTTCTATTTTTGCAGCATGCCCTCGAACAGTTCGACAAGCTGCGCGTAGTATGGCTCTTTGCCGTAATACTCTTGCAGGAGCGGAAGCAGACCCTCCAAGGACAAATTTATATGCTCTTCCCTGATCTTCCTGCAACGGGGGATGATCAGCTGCTCCATGACCCATTTCTTATCATGGGAAAGCCGATCGGGCGGCAGATCGACAACATCCTGCAGAATGTCGAAATAATTCTTGATGAATATTTCAGCGAAATCGTAGCCGTCCGGCTGGCAGTTCCCTGTTCCCTCCATGAAGAAATTCCCATGAAGTATGGTGAATTCCGGCTTTTGCTTCAGCATTTCCAACTGCAGATAGACTTGCGGCAGACGTGTGGCATCATACTTGTGCGGCTCCGGAATCCGTGCGTACAGCTCGCGACGCATGACGATCGAAGTGTCCCATGTCATCTGATAGCTCACCAGCGCGATATAGGCCAGGCACCCCGCATCCTTATATATGCGCAGAGGGCCATCTCCTTGTCCCAGATAAAAGAGAGCGCTCTCACGATAGCGGACGATGCTGCTCAGAACCATCAGCAAAGAACCGTCGACAAAGTAATCGTCATCCCCTGCGACGAGCACGTACTCACCCTTGCTTTCCAAAATCGCCTGATGAAGGTTCGCCTCCGTGCCGATGTTCTTCTCGTTGCAGTGGTAGCGAAGATTTCGGTACGTCTTCTGCAGCCCTTCGACGAAGGGGCGCGTATCGTCCGTCGAGTCGTTGTCCGAAACGAGGATTTCCGCCAGCGGGTCGTTGCCGAGCTGGCGCAGTACGCATGGCAGCGACCGCCTCAAGTATTTGCTGCGATTGTAGGTGATGAAAGCGACGGTCAGCAAGGGCGGCGTCTTCTCCCTTTCGGCGAGCAGCTTCTTCAGCGCTTTCGCACCCGCTGCAGGCAGCCACTTGCCCGCCCGCGGCGAAAAGGCTGCTGTGACGTGCGCGGGATTTCCCTCGGCGATGCAGTAGGCGGGCATATCCTGCTGCACGACGCTTCCCGCACGCACGAGGCTGCCGCGTCCGATGCGCACCGCGCCCTTGACGACGACGTTCTCCTCCAGGCGCACGCCGCGTTCGATATGGACGCCGCTCTCATTCGCGATGAACTCGCGGTCTTCAGGCGAGAGTCCAAGGCCGCTGTCATCAACGACGCCGTCCTTGATATGGACGTTCTCCGCCACGCTCACGCAGTTCTCCAGCTCGACGCGCTGCCTGGCCGCAAGCGTGCTAAAAGCGCCGATCTCGCAGCGATCACCGACGAGAAGGCGCGGCTTTCCTGCGAAGTTCGACGCGGCGAGGCGCAAAAGAGCCGTCTCGTGGATATGTGCGCCTTCGCCGATGGCGATTCCTTCGGGATGGGAAAACTTCTTCCATGAGGGAACTTCGCTCCCCTCGCCGCACGCATAGAGCGTATCGCTTCCCTGCATCTCCGTACCGTCAAGATACGCATGGTATTTGCCGAAAAACTTCTTTCGGTCATCTTCGGAGGCGTCGAGGGCGATGTCCTTTCCCTGGTAAGCGCACCAGATGTCCTGCGTCAGGGGAACGACGACGCGCATGCCGGCGTCCTCCATCGCCCGGCAATGCGCGAGCACGGCATAATACTGCTTTTCGTAGGACTCATCCCACACGACGTCCCGCTGCGTCGCAAAAAACGACGGCAGGAGGCAGCGGACGTCAGCGACTCCGCCTCTCGCCTCGCCAAAACGCATCTCGGAAAAGTCCTCGTCTGACGGCACATATACGGCGCCGCACTTGTAGGACGAATCCATCAGATTGCCGCTCACAGGCAAAGAGGCGCTGCCGAGGAATCCGATCATGCCGATGCTCTTATCCTCGAAGAGCGTCAGCAATTCCTCGATTGCCTGCGGACGGACGAGGCACAGATCGTCGTTGATGTAGATCTTGATCTCGGCGTCCGCAGCTGCCAAAACCTTGTTGACCTCTGCCGCATAAGGCTTTGCCGCATCGAGAGCGAAGGCCTCGACCGCATATCCTGCAGGCCATTTCATATCTTGCAGGGCCGCCATGCAGGTTTCGTACCTCGCCGCATGACTTCTTCGGACAAGGACGGCAATCTTCTTTCCTTCCGGCAAGGAAGCGCCGCCCTCTTCGCCGCGCTCATCCAAACTTGGCAAATGGCGGCGCAGGGACTCCGCATCCATGGCTTTGTACATTTCCGGCACATGCCACTTTTCCATGAACAGCGCACGATTCCGTTCGAGAAGAGCCGCCGTCCTTCTTCGCCTCTCCTCCACCTCCTGCTGCGAGTTTCCTTTCAGGAAGCTCGCATGTCCGAAATGATGGATGAACGTATCGCGGCAAACCAAGAGATCGTATCCTAGCTGCAGAATGCGCAGCGAGTAGTCATCATCCTCAAAATTCCCCGGACTGAATCGCTCGTCAAGAAAGCCGACCCGCTCGAACACCTCCCGCTTGAACAGATAGCAGAATCCCACGAGCGTGGTTCTCTTTTCCCAGAGCGTCGGATCCGTCCGGTTGTAATCCGCAGCGAATGCCTGCATCTCTTCTATGCTTTTGTAGGTCACTTCGATCTGCTGGTTGTTCGAGCAGTAGTTCGTCACACAACTCACCGCGCCGACGCGCGGGCTGCTGCAAAGGGCGCGGCGCAGGTTCTCCAGCCAGTTCTTCGTGACGATGACGTCGCTGTTCAAGAGCAGCAGCTCCGTCCCTTCCGCGATGGAAAGGCCTTGATTGCAGCCCTTCGGGAAGCCTTGATTCTCCTCGTTGTAAATGCAGCGAAGATCCTCCTGCTCCTTGAGCCACACGACCGAGCCATCCTTCGATGCATTGTCGACGACGATGATCTCATACGTCTGCGCCTCGGTATGCTCGCGGATGCTCCGGATGCAGAGCTGCAGCATCTCCAAGGTGTTGTAACTCAGAATAATGATGCTCGTCTTATGACGCATGACTTTTCCTCCCCAGACAAATCTTCTTCCAAATGCGGCTGCCTAAGACAGATACATCCAACGAGGCCGCCTCCTGCCGCACGGCTGTACGCCCCGTCAAAGCGCCTCGCTTTTTGGCGGCAATGCATAGGCGACCGTATCGACGGCAGTCTCTCCATAGTGGCGCAGGAAAATCCTGTATGCGGGATTTGCTGCCTTGAGCCACAGCGGGATCTCCCACAAATCCGCCGCCTTATGGTAGACGCACACCGCGAGCTTCGGGCAATGCCGCTCGATCGTCCGCCGCGCTCCTTCGAGCATCGCCATCTCCGAGCCTTCGATGTCCGCCGTGATGTACGTCACCTCGGGCAGAGCGAGCGAATCCAGCCTGCAGACCTCGATTCTCTGCCCTGCCGCTCCCCCCTGCTGCAGCTCGCCGCCGGCGTTCGCTCCCTGCGAGAAATATGCCTGCCCGTCATAGTCGCCGACAGCGGCGCAATGCGGCTCCGTCCGCTCGTACTTCCTGCAATTCTCCTGCAGGATGCGGAAGTTGTCGGCATCCGGCTCGAAGCAATGGAACATCTTCCACGAATGCAGACGCTCCTTGAAAATCCGCAGTCCGTCGCCCCGAAAAGCGCCGCAGTCGACGATTGTCTCCTCGCGGCAAAAAGGTACGAGATCCATTTCCAGATACTGCGGATATTCGCTCCGAATGTCCGTGCAATCGTAGACGCGCTCCCTGCGTTTTTCCAAGAGCGCATCAAAAACCGTCGCAGACCTTTCATCGGCCAGGATGCTGCGAGCCTCTCGAATCTCCGCACAATCATCCTCCGCCCCGGGAACATCATAATGAATCCGGCACAAGGAAGACCAGTCGACATCCGTATATTCGCGCAGGTCATAAGCGAACGCGGCTTCATACCCAAGAGATTCAAGATAGTCCTTCACGCTGATATAATAAACGTATGTCGTTATGATGAAGATCGTGTCCCTAGGGGGGGGTGCAAATGTATTCGCCACCATCGCGGCCTATTTTCAGACGATCCGCCGCGCCGGTCCCTAGAGGAGCATAAATCGGTATGCCGCAGATCGTATCGCACGACAATGTCGGATCGCGATCGACGATGCCCTGCACCGGCAAATCCTTTTTCAGATGCTGCAGAAAATGACGGCAGACATTGCCTGCTCCCCACATAAAGATCGTTTTCATAGCCTTCCCCCATAAGCAAGCTCCCAAAGCTGAGGCAAACCGCACGCTGTCAAACGGCGCCGCGCACCGTCCGCACAAAACAAGAGGCTACTTCTCCAAGATCCCCTTGAGCATTTCGACAAGCTGCGCATAATACGGCTCCTTTCCGTAATATTCCTCGACGATATTGAAGATGCCGTCAAGCGACACGCCGATCTGCTCCTCTTTGATCCGTTTGCACCAAGGAAGAATCGAGCGTTCCAGGACATGCTTCTTTTCTGCCGAAAGCTGTGCCGCAGGAATCTTCACCGACGCTGTCAATATATCGAAGTAATTCTTGATGAAGACCTCGGCAAAATTATAGCCCGTCGGCCGATGATCGCCGCCGTCCGCCGCAAAAAAAGCTCCGCAGAGCATGACGAAATCCGGCCTCAGCTTCAGCATCTCCATCTGCAGGTATACTTGCGGAATACGCGAATCATCATAGGCGTGCGGCGCAGGGATACGGGCGTAGAGATCGCGCCGCATGACGATGCAGGTGAGCCACGCCATATAGTAACTCACCGTTCGGATATATTGCAGGCGGCCCATTCCCGTATACGCGCAGCGCGGGATCTTCTCATGATGCCCGAGGCAGAGGAGCGCGACGCCTCGATAGCGGATGATGCCGCTGATGAGCACATGGAGGGCGCCGTCGAGAAAATAATCGTCATCGCCCGCGACGAGCACATACTCGCCCCGGCTCGCTTGGACAGCCCGATGAATGTTCCCTTCCGCCCCGATGTTCTTCTCATTGCAATGATAGCGCAGATTCTTGTACGTCTTCTGCAGCTCTTGGACGAACGCCCGCGTATCATCCGTCGAGGCATTGTCCGAGACGAGGACTTCCGCCAGCTCGTCGCTGCCGATCTGGCGCAATACGCATGGCAGAGATCGCTTCAAGTATCCGCTGCGGTTGTACGTGATGAAAGCGATGCTGAGAAGCGGCGGCGTCCTTTCCCGCTCCGCGAGCAGCCTTTTGAGCGCCTCCTCCCCCGCCGCGGGAAGCCACGCGCCCGCCTGCAGCGAAAAGGCGAAGGCGACGTGCGCGGGGCTTCCCTCAGCGATGCAGTAGGCGGGGACGTCCTCGCACACGCAGCTTCCCGCACGCACGACGCTGCCGCGTCCGATGCGCACCGCGCCCTTGACGACGACGTTCTCTTCCAGACGCACGCCGCGCTCGATATGGATGCCGCTCTCGTTCACGATGAACTCGCGGTCTTCCGGCGAGAGTCCGAGGCCGCTGTCATCGAAGACGCCGTCCTTGATATGGACATTCTCCGCCACGCTCACAGCATTTTCCAGCTCGATGCTCTGCACGGCTGTGAGCGTGCTGAAAGCGCCGATCTCGCAATGATCGCCGACGAGAAGGCGCGGCTTTCCCGCGCAGTTCGATTCGGCGAGGCGCAAAAGAGCCGTCTCATGGACATGCGTCTCCTTGCCGACGACGATTCCTTCGCAGCGAGAATCCTTTTTCTCAGAGGGAGCGTTCCCCTCTGCACTTCGCCCGTCCAAGCTCTGCGGCTTGTTCAAGCAGCCGCTCGCAGCGTCGGCGTTCGGGCTTCTGTAGATATGGCGCACAATTTCCCCTCCTGACAAGGCTTCTTTCAGGCCATGCCGATGTCCAGGATACATTCTGTCCTTCCTCGCGTTTCAAAAACACTTCCCTATTTCTGCAATATGCGCTTGAGACGCCCAACGACTTGCGCGTAGAACGGCTCTGCGCCATAATACTCCCGGACAATGGAAAAGATTCCCTCCAAGGAAAGGTTCAGATGCTGCTTTCGGATTCTCTCACACCAGAAAAGTATGTTTTCTTCCATCAATCGCTTCTTTTCTTCCGACAATACCATCGGCGGAATATCCCCTGCTGTCTTGAGCAGATCAAAGTAGTTCTTGATGAAGACTTCGACAAAATTGAACCCTGAAGGCAGATGTGCGCCCGACCCTGCAGCCATGAAAGGCGCAGCGACGACAGCGAAATCCGGAGCCTTTTTCAGTATCTCCATCTGCAGGTACACCTGCGGGATGCGCGTATCGTCGTGCATCTCGGGAGCCTTGATGCGCATATACAGGTCCCGCCGCATGACAGTGCTCGTGATCCACGTCATGTGGTAGCCGACCATGCGGATATAGTCTGCGACGCCGCGTCCCGTATACACGCGATGCGGCTCTCTCGCCCTTCGCAGATGGAAGAGCGCACAGCCTCGATGCCGAAGGAGTCTGTCCAGTACGGCGGGCAGCGTCCCGCCGGCAAAATAGTCGTCGTCGCCCGCTGCGAGCACGTATTCGCCTCTGCTCGCCCGAATCGCGCGATGAAGGTTCGCTTCCGCGCCGACATTCCTCTCGTTGCAATGATATCGCAGGTTCCTGTACGTCTTTTGCAGCTCCTCGACAAGGCTTCTCGTATCATCCGTCGAGGCATTGTCCGAGACGAGGACTTCCGCCAGATCGTCGTTGCCCAACTGGCGCAGCACGCAGTTCAGAGACTTCCGCAAGTATGCGCTGCGGTTGTACGTGATGATGGCAAAGGTAAGGAGCGGCGCCGTCTGCTTGCGCTCCGCAAGCAGACGTGCCAAAGCCTCTTCGTCCGCCACAGGAAGCCATTGCCGCGCCTTGAAGGAAAGCGCCCGGACGACGCGGGCAGGATTTCCCTCGGCTATGCAGTAGGCAGGGACGTCCCGGCACACGCGGCTGTCCGCCCGCAGGAAACTGCCGCGCCCGATGCGCACTGTACCCTTGACCATGACGTTTTCCTCGATGCGCACGCCGCGCTCGATATGGACGCCGCTCCCCTCGGGGAATGTCGCCTGCGCTTCCAAGGGAAGGCCTATCGCCGTCTCATCTTGGGCGTAGTCCTTGATGTGGACGTTCTCCGCCACCGTCACATCGTCTTCCAAGCGGATGCCGGAAAGCGCCGTAAGCGTGCTGCCGGCGCCGATCGTGCAGCGATCGCCAAGGACGAGCCTGGGACGACCGGCAAAATTCGGCAGGGCAAGGCCGCAGCTTGCCGTCCGATGCACATGCGTGCCGCTTCCGATCGAAATGCCCTCAGGATGGGAAAAGTCCCGCCAAGAGGGAAGCGCCGTTCCCTCGCCGCACGCATACAAGGCCGTCTGCGCATCCTCTGCCTCCGTCAGGCTCATATATGGATGATGCCTTGCAAAAAACCTCGCACGATCGGCTTCTTCGGCGTCAAAAGAGATGTTTCGCGACTGATAGGCGCACCAGACGTCCTGCGCCAAAGACGCCGCGATCCTGAGGCCGGCTTCAGCAAAGGCGCAGCACTGTGCGAGCACGGCGTAATACTGCCCTTCATACGACTCGTCCCAAGGAAGATCCTTCTGCGTCGCAAAGAGCGACGGCAGGACGAAGCGGATGTCCGCAAGCGGTTCTTCCGAGACTTCTCCGAAGCGCATCTCGGAAAGCTCTCGCCCCGCCGGCACATAGACGGCACCCAGCTTATGTTCCGATCCCATCACATTGCCGTCTGCGGGCAACGACCGGCTGCCCATGAAGCCGGCCATGCCGATGCTCTCATTCTTGAAGATCTGCAGGAGATCTGCCGGCAGGCCGGGATGCACGAAACGGATGTCATCATTGACGTACACCTTGTACTTGGCATCGGAAAGCGCCAGCGCACGATTCGCCTGCTCTGCATACGGTCTTTCCGCCGCCAGCGCGAAAAGTTCCGCCTCGTATCCTGCGGGAAGGCGCAGCGCCTGCAGCGATTCCAGGCAGGCGGCATAGTGCGCTTCATTCGACTTGTGCACGAAGAATGCGAATTTCTTTTCTTTTTTCACGCGGACGTCTCCCTCCTTGCCGCTGCAGCAGCGAAACGAAATGCGCTCAAGGAAGTCCTGCCGGATGCAGCGCCGTCATTTTTTCAGCGCCTCCTTGAGCCTTGAAACGACCTGTGCATAGTACGGCTCTTTTCCATAATAATCCCGCACGATGTCAAACAGCCCCTCCAAGGAGAGATCCAGATTTTCCGCCTTGATCTTCCTGCACCATGGGAGTATCATCCCCTCCATCAGATGTTTCTTTTCCGCCGTCATCTGCTCGGGCGGAATATCGACGCACGCCGTCAGAATGTCGAGATATTGCTTGATGAAGATTTCGGCGAGATCGTAGCCGGAAGGATCGTGCGCTCCCGTCCCCTCCGCAAAGAAATCCCCCTCGATGATCGTGAATCCCTCTTTTTGCTTGAGCATTTCCATCTGCAGATACACCTGCGGCAAGCGCGTATCATCGTACTTGTGCGGCTCCTTTATGCCAAAGTAAAGATCGCGCCGCATGACGAGAGCAGTCAGCCACGTCATGGCATAGCCGAGCTTGGCGATGTAGTTCAAGGCGCCCGCTCCGCGATGCACCTTCAGAGGCGTCGGATTCTGCGCCATATAGAAGAGAGCGTTCCCTCGATCCTGGCGGATCGCATCGAGCAGGATCTGCAGGACGCCGTCGCGGAAATAGTCATCATCGCCCGCGATGAGCACGTACTCGCCGCAGCTCGCCTCGACGGCGCGATGAAGGTTTCCGTTCGTGCCGACATTCTCTTCGTTGCAATGATAGCGCAGATTCTTATATATCCTCTGCCGCTCTTGGACGAACTCCCGCGTGTCGTCCGTCGAAGCGTTGTCCGAGACGAGGACTTCGACGGCTGCATCATCCCCGACCTGCGCCAATACGCGCGGCAAGGACTGCGCGAGATATTGTCTGCGATTGTACGTGATGAAGGCGATCGTCAGAAGGATCTTAGGTGGAAAGACCTGTTCCGGCTCGTCCAAACCGTAGACGATCCTAAGCCCTGCGTCACTTGCATGATCGACGGCCTCGGAAGAGATTCCTTCCTTCGTCGTGATGAGGCAAGCCGCCTGCCGCAATACGGGAACGGAAAGCGTCTCTCCCAGCGAATGCGTCAGGACGAGCGGCGCTTCCTCTCCCATCACCGCCAATCTCTCCTGCATCCATTGCAGGGAAGCCGCCGTCTCCCGTCCCTGCCGCATGCCAAACAGCAATGCCGTCTTGTCCGCCGGCCGATACGCTTGCCGATAATTTTCAAACACCCTCGGCCAGACCCTGTCCTGCACGTCGAGATCGGCGATGCAGTAATAGATGACATATCCGTCCTTCCGCAGTTCCTTCAGCGAAGCCGACAGTTCCGCATCCGCCGCCTCCTCTCGCACTTCCCCGATAAATCTATCGACGAAGCGCTCGACATTCTTCAGCTTCGGCAGCAAGGACAATACTTTTTCATCCGTCCAATTCCACCACTTGATCTTTTGCATCTTGTCGATGACTTCCTGCGGAAAGCGATACTTGATGACACGCGCAGGATTTCCCACGACGACGGCATAGGGCGGCACATCCTTCGCCACGACGGCGCCCGCGCCGATGACGGCGCCGTTGCCGATGCGCACCCCGCCCAGCAAGGTCACGTCGCAGCCGATCCAGACGTCGCTGCCGATGATGATCTGGTTGCGATTGACTCCCTCGGCATGATTCACAGCGTCTTCATCGCCCTGCAGCACATCCTCAAAGGGATACGCCGTAACACAGCGATAATTATGATTGAGTCCCATTTCAAAAATAAGGCGATGCCCCAAGGCGGCATATCTGCCGATCAAGACGTGGCAGTCGTAATTGCCGTATTCCATGCTGGCGCCGACTAGGTAAGAACGCCTTCCCAGCGTCACAAGCCGGTTCTTCTTCTCTTCGTCAAAGATGCTTCGCTCGGTCGGGGAAAAGTCATGCTCTTTGATCTCTTTTATCAACTTCCGTTCACCGCGCCTTTCCTGTCTTTTCTCTGTTTCCCTATCGTTTCTGTCGGCACGATTCCCTCGATCTTGGTCACGACTTCCTCATAGTACGGCTCCTCGCCGTAATATTCGCGCACGATGTCAAAGATTCCGTCCAGCGACAAATCGTGCTGATATCGCACGATCTTCTGCAAACAATCGTAAATCAGCTCATCCATCAGACGCTTTTTTTCGTCGGAGAGCAAGTAAGCAGGAATCTCGGACGCCGCCATCAGGATGTCGAGATAATGCTTGATAAACGTCTCTGCGAAATTGAAGCCCGACGGCGTGCGCTCGCCCGACCCCTCCGTGAGGAACATGCCGTAGAGTATGACGAACTTCGGATTCTTTCTCAGCATCTCCAACTGCAGATATACCTGAGGCATTCCCGTGTAATCGTACTTTTGCGGCTCCTCTATGAGCGGATACAGTTCCCGCCGAAAGACGACGCCGCCGATCCATGTCATGTGATAGCCGACATAGGCGATGTAAGGGATGATTCCCGCATCCTCATGCACGCGGCGCGGCACATTCTCCTTTCTCAGATGAAAGAGCGCCGCCCCTCTGTACTTTCGGATATTGTCCAGGACGACGCGGAGCGCGCCGTCTTGGAGATAGTCGTCGTCGCCTGCGACGATGACGTATTCGCCGCGGCTCCTCTCAATCGCCTTATGGATGTTGCCCTCCGCGCCGATGTTCTTCTCATTGCAGAAATAGCGCAGGTTCTTGTACCGCTTTTGCTGCTCTTTTACGAGAGTCCTTGTCTCATCCGTCGAGGCGTTGTCCGAGACGAGGACTTCGACGAGCGGATCGTTCCCTACCTGCTGCAGCGCACTTCTGAGCGACTTCCTCAGATATTGGCTGCGGTTGTATGTGATGAAAGCATAGGCGAGGAGCGGCCCCGTCTTCTCGCGCTCTTCCAAGACTCTTGCGAGCGCCGCTTCGTCGGGCGTGGCAAGCCACTTCCCCTCGCGCGAGGAAAAGGCCTTGACGACGTGCGCGGGGCTGCCCTCGGCGATGCAGTAGGCGGGAACGTCGCTCTTCACGACGCTTCCGGCACGGACGCGTGCGCCGCAGCCGATCTGCACAGCGCCCTCGATGACGACGTTCGCTCCGATCTCTGCCGCGCAGCCGATATGGATGCCGCATGCACGCCCGAGAAGCCCGCGCTCCTCGGCGGCAAGGCCAAGATCCTCTTCTATGCGAGCGCAGTCCTTGATCTGGACGTTCGCGCCCACGGTCACAAGGTTTTCGAGAACGATGCGGTTGTGTGCCGTCAGCGTGCTGTAGGCGTCAATCGTGCAGTCGTCGCCGACAGAGATGCGCGGCTCGCCCTCGAAGTTGTCCGAGAGCAGCCGGCACAATACCGTCTCATGCATCCTCGTCCGAGCGCCGACGGCGATTCCCTCGGGATGAGAAAAGCTCTGCCAGCCTTCGACTCGTGCATCCTTGCCGCACGCATAGAGCGTCAGCCGTGCCTTGACGAACGGCGCCTTCCCTGCATAGGGATGATAGGCGGCGAAGTAGCGACGGCGGTCTTCTTCGCCCGCATCAAAGGATATGTTCTCGCGCTGATAAGCGCACCAAATTTCCTGCGGCAGCGGGGCGGCGATTCTCTTGCCGTACTCCTCCATGGCGCGGCAATGCGCGAGAACGGCGTAATACTGCCCTTCATAGCTCTCGTCCCACGGAAGGTCGATCTGTGTCGCAAAGAACGACGGGCAGAGGAAGCGCACGTCCGCCGTAAATGTTTGCTCATCCGCCTTGCCGAAGCGTATTTCCTCAAGCCTTCCCTTCATCGGCATACGAACGGCGCCCCATACATCTGGCGCCTCCAAGAGGTTGCCGCTCACGGAAAGCGAACGGCTGCCCAGGAAGCCGGCCATGCCGACGTCTTCCTCGCGGAAGATTTCCAGCATCTGCTCGATTGCCAAGGGCGAGGTCAGGCAGACGTCATCGTTGATGAAGATCTTGACCTTCGCAGTCGTGCGCGAAAGGATTTCATTCACCTGCTTCGCATAGGGCTGCGCTGCCGTCAGAGGGAAGATCTCCAACGCGTAGCCGGCAGGAAGCCTCGCCGCCTGCAGGGATGCCACGCAGAGCGCATAGTGCGCCTCCTGCGTCTGGCGCATGAGGACGGCGATTTGCCGCCCCCCATGGCTCGCTGCCGGATCATCCGCTCCTTCCGTCATCGGCTGCTGCAAATGCGACGGCAGTTCTGCCGGCGCCATCTCACGAGCATTCATCTTTCCGCACATAGTTCCCTCCTCAGCATTCGCTTCTCATCATATCATAAACACGCGATAAAAACCAATTTTTTCTATTCCTCTTTGCGCTTCTTCCTGCGATAGCCGAGCCACAAAACGAAGAGCCAGACGGGCAGGACGAGGACGGCGAACTGCATGTCGGGAATCTGCGTCATGAGGGCGTACATCATGACGAGGAACGCCAGGCATATATAGTTGACAACGGGAAAGAATGGTGCACGGAATTTCGCCCTGCGCCCTTCTCTCTCATAGAGGCGGCGGAACTTCAAATGCGTGATGACGATCACACCCCAGCTGATGATGACGGACGCCATGGCGATGGAGAGAAAGAGCATGAATACCTGTCCGGGGAACAGGTAGTTGAGGAGTACGGCGAGAAGCGTCACGCCCGAGGAAATGAGGATGCCGACGACGGGCACGCCCTGACGCGACAGACTCGCAAGAATTTTCGGCGCATCGCCGCCCGCAGCGAGTCCGTAGAGCATGCGCGAGTTGCTGTAGATCGCCGAGTTGTAGACGGAGACGGCAGCGGTCAGGACGACGAAATTCAGGATATGCGCGGCGGCAGGGATGCCGACGTTCGAGAAGATCTGCACGAAGGGACTTGCCTCCATGCCGACCTCGTCCCACGGCCAAAGCGCCATGAGCACCGCCATCGCACCGACATAAAAGATGAGAATGCGCCAGATGACCTGATTGATGGCGCGCGGAATCGAGCGGTCAGGGTCGGCGGCCTCTCCCGCCGTGATGCCGATCAGCTCGATGCCGCCGAAGGAAAACATAACGACGGTGATCGAGAGCATCATGCCCCATACGCCGTTCGGGAAGAAGCCGTCGTGCACCCAGAGGTTGGAGAAGTTCAGCGGGAACGCCTCGGGGCGTGAAAAGACGAGGTACAGCCCGAGGACGATCATCGAGACGATGGCGGCGACCTTGACGATGGCGAGCCAGAATTCCATCTCGCCGTAAGCCTTGACAGCCGCGAGGTTCAGCGCCGTGATGACGACGAGCGTGACGAGCGCCGAGAGCCACTGCGGCAAGTCGGGCAGCCAGTAGTTCATGTAGATGCCGATGACGGAAAGCTCCGCCATGCTGACGATGACGTAGTTGAACCAGTAGTTCCAGCCCGAGAGGAAACCCGGAAAAGCGCCCCAGTACTTCGCGGCGTAGTGACTGAAGGAGCCGGACACCGGCTCTTCAACTGCCATCTCACCGAGCATGCGCATGATGAGAAAGATGACGACGCCGCCCGTCAGATAGGCGAGCATGACGGAAGGTCCCGCAAGCTTGATGGTCGACGCCGAGCCGTAGAAAAGCCCCGTGCCGATGGCGCCGCCGAGCGCGATCATCTGCAAATGGCGATTCTGCAGACCGCGCCGCATTTCTTTTTGTTTCTGCATGGTATCATATCACCTCAAAAAA
>CAJPRR010000019.1 GCA_905373085.1 uncultured Selenomonas sp. | reverse complement strand
TCATCAAGGAGACGCGCTGTACATATGTCCTCACGCCCTTACAGAAGCCTAGCCAATCGGTCTGCGCCTTCGGCTTGACCTCTTGGGGCTTCATGGTAAACTTTCAGGACATATGTTCAGCCGTGAAGCAGAGCGGCAGGAGCTGCTTTTGACATCGTTTCTAGCGATGGCATCATCAATGAGGCACGCTGTACATATGTCCTCACGCCCTTAATGAAAGTTAGCCAATCAGTCTGTGCCTTCGACTTGACTTCTTGGACTTTCATAATAAACAACTCGGCATCTTGCCTGTATTGAGTGATTTCTAAAGGAGGTTTTGAAAAATGAAGCATCTGTTCCAGACCGTTTTCTGCGGTGCGCTGCTGCTCGTCGCTCTCGTCTTCGGCGGCGGTACGGCGAGCGCGCATACGATGCCCGATTCCGAATGGCGGCTGCTCTTTGACACTGTAGGCGGAGACGGGGCGGGCGTGATCGAGTTTGGCGTCGGAATGCCGCTTCAATATGCTGAGGATTTTTTAGGCAGCGGTTTCGACGAGGAGGAAAAAGCAATCGAATCCTTCCGTCTCGTATATTACAAGTATCCCGGCGTCACGTTCTGCGGCGAGATGCAGAACAGCGACCGGCGCCCGCCGGGCGAGGCGCCCGTCGTTTTCATCGAATGCAGGAGTACGGAGTTTTGTACGCCGTCGGGCTTTCGCGTCGGAGACGCCTTCGAGGAGGTTGAAGCGATGTACGGCAAGGGCGAGGCATCGAACAGCAGTTCGAAGCATGTATATTGGTTCGATGAGGCGAGAAGCGTGAGTTTCACGGTGGATGAGGCGGGTCTGATCGAGGAGATTGGCGTGCATCAGGTCATTTTCGGCTGATGAAAGTTTGCCAATCGGTCTGCGCCCGTCGGTCTTGAGCGCTTGGATTTTCACGCTAGAATAAATAAAATACAAATCGAAAGATTTTGAGATTGTTTCTTGACTTTTGGCGGGAATTTTCTTAGTATGAGCGAAGAGATGATGCTTGTATTATTTTAGGAAGGAAGTTTACTTATGGAAACACCGCTGAAAAAAATGGAAGCCGAAGCGGAGCATGTGAAGGAGAGGGTTGCTGACCTTGGGAAAGAGGCCGTGAAGGACAAGATGCAGGTCGTTGGAACGCTCGGCTCCGTTCTGTCCGTGTGCATGTACGTCTCCTATATCCCGCAGATCGTCGGCAATTTGTCCGGCCACCCGGGCGATTGGATCCAGCCTTCCGTCGCGTTCATCAACTGCACGATCTGGGTGACGTACGGCTTTTTCAAGCAGCAGCGCGATTGGCCGATCGTCATCGCCAACGCTCCGGGAATTGTCTTCGGTCTGACCACCGCTCTGACTGCGCTCTTTTGAACGGCGATTTCCGTCATGGTCGGCG
The DNA here is from genome assembly GCA_905373085.1 of uncultured Selenomonas sp. Lineage (GTDB taxonomy): Bacteria > Bacillota > Negativicutes > Selenomonadales > Selenomonadaceae > Selenomonas. The sequence continues at coordinate 20,730 of CAJPRR010000019.1, read as the reverse complement.
TGGACGATTGAGCGGCCTTCGGCAATGAGGGAATGAATGCAATGAAAAAGCCGCTGTCGGGTTTCCCCGACAGCGGCTTTTTTCGTGCGATTCGGCGGCGGTCAGACAGCCTTGCGCTCTTTTGGCGTCTCATGCGAGATGCGGCGGATGCGCTCGAAGGGGATGCCCTCGAACGCATAGCGCAAATCCAAATGCCCGTCAGCCAACCTGAATGAAACACGCTTGAGCGTGCGACCTTTCGAGTGCCTTTGGATTTTACGGATGTAGCGCTCCGCTTCCTTGGCGGAAAGAGCGCCGCTCTCGATGATGACGGTGACATTGTCAATCGTCATAAAAATCCCTCCAGCGGTGTTGCAACCGTACTGGAAATCCATTTGAGCAGGACTTCCTTGAAACAAAACAGGAAGAACGAAATATCATCCTTCCGAATCCTTTGCTCATTATACACCATCAGACGAAAATTGCAAGGTTTTTCTGTTTCCTGCTGAAAAGTCCTAAAAACAATGGAAGATAAAGGAAAGCAGCTGATAGAGAAATGCCGAATATCCTTGAATGGAAAAAGAGGTTTTTCCGCTTAGATAAAATACATGATGTTTTCCTCAGACTTTTGTCGGTCAGCCTCTTCGAGGATGGAGCAGAGGTTCACGCCTTGAAGCGCTTTTCGTATGGCGGCATCCAGAGGATTGTAGACGCAGTTCGTCAACGCCTGCTCAAGATCCTCCTGTGCATCTCTCGTCGCAGGACCGGCCTTTTCCGTCAGCGGCAGCTCGATGGCGGCGAGCACGTCCCACGCCGTGATTTCCTGCGCCGCGCGAGCGAGATGGTAGCCGCCTTGCGAACCTTTGCTTGAGTTCACGAGCCGCGCGTGCTTCAGAAGGGAGAAGACCTGCTCCAGGTAGATCTTGGATATGCCGAGGTTTTCAGAGATCGTGAGGATCGTCGTCGGGCTGTTCGCTTGGCCGATTCGCGCGAGAAACGCCATGGCAGCCAATCCGTAGCGCCCTTTGGCGGAAATTTTCATAAGGTTATACCTCTTTTCATACAGTTTATATATGTATTTATATTACCATGAAACCCCAAGAAGTCAAGCCCGAAGGGCGCAGACTGATTGGCTAGGTTTCTGTAAGGGCGGCGCACTTTTGTCCACAAAGTGGACGTTTGTGCGTGTAGCTTATAGGGAAATCGCAAATTTGTTAATTACATAGCAATGAAATATGTTTTCTGCCGTGCACTTCCTTGGGGAAGCGCTGCATTTATTCGTGCATCCCTAAGGAAGCGCTCGGGAGACGCAGTGGCGACGCAGAGTTTCGTGCTTGTGACGGTGCGGGCGGCAAGCGTGAGGCTTCGCTGCTGCGCACAATTTTTCAAAAAGCCTATTGACACGCTAGGAAAAACGATGTAATATATAACATATCAAACAGATATGAATTACATATATTGAATTTTGAGGAGGACATATCATGGCAAAAATATACGAAAGCATTACGGAACTCATCGGCGGCACGCCGCTCCTGCACGCGAAGAATTTCAGCGCGAAGCATGGCGTCGAGGCGACGATCCTCGCGAAGCTTGAGTACTTCAATCCTGCGGGCAGCGTCAAGGACCGCATCGCGCAGGCGATGGTCGAGGAAGCGGAGAAAAACGGCGATTTGAAGCCCGGCTCTGTCATCATTGAACCGACGAGCGGCAACACGGGCATCGGCCTCGCGAGCGTCGCAGCGGCGCGCGGCTATCGTGCCATTCTCACGATGCCCGAGACGATGAGCGTCGAGCGGCGCAACCTCTTGAAGGCGTACGGCGCCGAGATTGTTTTGACGGACGGCGTGAAGGGCATGAAGGGAGCGATCGAGAAGGCGGAGGAACTTGCGAAGGAAACACCGAATTCCTACATCCCGTCGCAATTCACGAATCGGGCCAATCCCGCCGTGCACAAGAGGACGACGGGGCCTGAAATCTGGGAGGCGACGGAAGGCAAGGCCGACTATTTTCTTGCGGGCGTCGGCACGGGCGGCACGCTCACAGGCGTCGGCGCATATCTGAAGAGCCAAAATCCAAACGTGAAGGTCATCGCCATCGAGCCGGAGAATTCGCCCGTCTTGAGTGCGGGCAAGGCAGGTCCGCACAAGATCCAAGGCATCGGCGCGGGCTTCGTACCCGAAACGCTCGATACAAGCGTCTATGATGAGATCATCACGGTGTCGAACGACGACGCTTTCCGTTACAGCAGGCAGTTCGCGCGTGCAGAGGGCATCCTCGTCGGCATTTCATCGGGCGCTGCGCTCGCTGCCGCCACCTGCATCGCACGTCGTCCCGAGGCGAAAGGCAAGATGATCGTAGCTCTCCTGCCCGACACGGGCGACCGCTATCTTTCGACAGAGCTCTTTAAGGACTGAGATGGAAGTCATCCTTTAGAATCTTTCGTGAAAAGCAAATCGTTCCTTTTCAAACGAGATTTAATCCCATCGGCACACTGTCGATGGGATTAAATCTCATTTAAATTATTACTCTATTCTATCGTTGACAAAAGATGAAAGTTCTTATAAAATGAGATGCGAATAAAAATTGCATAAAAAAACAGGTGCTGAACAACGCTTTAGGACGCATAGAAAACGCTGTACCGAGAACACGGTGTTTTTCTCTATGTTTTCTAAAAGAGAATCCGGTCAAATGCCGGAGCGGTCCCGCCACTGTAAGGAAGAGCAACGCTGCATGGATGAACATCCGGTCACTGGGGAGCCATCTCTGGGAAGGCGCAGCCGCGCGAGGATTCCGAGCCAGGAGAACTGCCTGTTTTGTGCGCCCCGCAGATCCACGAGCGATGGGAAAGGGAGCCGACTACGATATCGGGATGATACAGCGGCTTTCTTCGTGGAGAAAGCTTTTTTTATTATGAAAATCCAAGAAGTCAAGCCTAAAGGGCGCAGACGGATTGGCGAACTTTCATGAAGGGCGGCGCACAAGGTTCATAAATTGGACGTTTGTGCGTGCATTTTATGCAGTTTTTCAGCAATGCCGGATAGGCGTTGCAGGAAAAAGGAAGGGCGTACGCTCATCAAGGAGGAAATGAAAGAAATGAAAAAGCGACACCTCACATGCGCGATTCTTGCCGGATTATTGTCCACATGGGGGGGGCAAAATCCCGCTCACGCAGGGCATGACGAAAATCTGCAATTCTATACGCTGGACAGCATCGAAGTCACGGCGGAGCAGACGATCAACCAGTTCGGCGACACGGTGACGGAGCAATCCTACTACCGTACGGGCGGTGATGTCAAGGTCATCACGCGCGAGGAGATCGAGAAGCGTCACTACGCGGATCTCACGGAGGCGATCAAGCGCATCCCGGGCGTGACATTCCAGAACCCAGGCTACCGCGGCGGTGAGTATGGATATCAGTTCTACAACAACGGCGTGCTCATCAACGGAGACTCGCGTGTCGTCATCCTCATCGATGGGCGGCGCGTGGACAACCTTACGAGTACGCGCATCGGTTACGACAGTACTTCGGGCAGCAAATCCACAGGCGTCAATCTCGACCAGCTGCTCGGCATCGAGAGCGTCGATAAGATCGAGGTCATCAAAGGTCCCGGCGCATCGGCGTATGGGCCGGATGCGACGGGTGGTGTCATCAACATCATCACGCGCAAGGGAACAGTCGAACGCAAGGGAACCCTTGATCTTTCGACCGGCTCGTGGAACAAACATAATTATTCGCTGACGCTCTCGGGTACCATCGACGAGAATCCTACCTTCCGTTATTTCGGCACGGTGACGCGCACGTTGAGTGGCGATACAGAATACGTCGATGGCGAAACGGGCAAGAGCGGCACGCTCGGCGGCTCGCGCTGGGCGGAAGATGCCGTCAATATCCGCATCGACAAGGATCTGACCGATGAGCAGAGTATCAAATTCTGGTACAACCACAAGAGCGGCAAAGACGGCTATCCGATCTCAACGCCGCGTCTCAAGTATTGGAATCAAGACGACTGGGAGCGCATCATCTTCAGCGCTGCCGTGGGTCAGCTGGATGCGAACAACGCGCTCAAGGGGGGAATCAATCCCAAGACTGGTAAATGGGTACCGGCGCGCACGCTTGCCGGCGATGCGCGCAACCCCGGCTATGCGAACCTCTACGCACTCGACGGCAAAGTGTACAATTCCTTTAGCCGCTTCAAGAACAACGACTGGGAGTTAAAATGGACATTTGATAAAGATAACCGCATGGAGAGCTTCGTTCGGCTCTATCATCAAAACCACCGCTACTCCAACCGCGATAAGTATGTCTGGGGCGATAAGGAACGCGACGATCTTGTTCAAGACTATCGCACACAATTCCCGACAGGTGCAACGAAAGAGCAGCTCAAGCAGTGGATCAGCGATCATCTCGCGCCGTTCCCGGGCGGCGATCCGGCAAAGGTGCAGGAGTGGCTCGAAAAAACGGGCGGCAAAGCGCCTGAGCCGACCAGTTGGTACGAGGAAGAAAACCATGGTCTTCAAGTGCAGTACGCAAGAGCCATAGGCAAGAACGATGTCATCGCGAGCGTTACTTATGACAAGGCGAAGAACTATGCGAAAAGCATTCGGAACAATGGAAGAGTCGTGGAATCGCATACGGCTCGTGACTCTGTCCTTGCCTATGTGCAGGACAAGATTCACATCACCCCGAACTGGGATCTTACTCCCGCACTCCGCTACAGCTACTACTCAGGCTATGAGTCGTCTACTGCAGGGGACGATGTGCAGGGAAAAGGAAAGATGAACATCTTCACCTATGCACTCAACACAGAATACGTATTTGACGATACCCTCAGCACATATTTCGGCTGGACGAAGATTCTCCGTCCGGTGCGCCAGGGCGACTACACAGAAGTAGACGGCGTATTTGAGACCCCGTTGAAAGATGAGCGCGGCGATGCGTGGACACTCGGCGTGCGCAAGGAGTTCTCTCAGCATACCGCACTTGCCGTTCACTATGACTGGACGCGCATGAGCAATGCGATTGCGACGCTGCCGATTTGGAATGATGATGATGCCGATTTTTCCAGTACGGCGGTCAATGCACGCGAGGACAAGAAGTCGTTCAACATCACGTTCGACCATGCTTTTGACAAGCATTTCTCGATGAGCGCATCCTACACCCACATGGAGGACAAGTGGATGGCGAAGCCCGGCTGGGTGCTCGACCCGAACTGGGGCTACCAGAGCGGCAGCGACATCAACACGCAGATCAACCGTCTGCGTCCGCAAAATCACTATGCGCTCAATCTCTCCTATGAGAAGGGGAAGATCTATACGGGACTCTTGATGAACTGGTATACGGGATGCAGTCCGACAGCGTTCACGGACAGTCAGTTCCTCGTCCTTGACTGGAATTTCAACTACAGCTTCACCCCCGATCTCACAGGGTACCTTACTATAAACAATCTGACGAATGAGGCATATCAGACCTCGTACAACGACTGGAACGGCATCGGCAGTTCAGCCATGCCCGGCCGCAGCATCATGGTCGGCGCACGCTATACGTTCTGATCGTTCGGTCATGAAAAGGAAAAGACGCAGGCTATTCTTTCGCGGAATGTCCTGCGTCCCTTTCTTATAGGAGGAAGGATGAAAGTTTTCTATCTGTTGCTCATCTGCCTCGTTTTCCTGCTCACGGCTTGCAGTCCCATCGTGAAGGTGCAGGATGAAAATGCACAGCGTCTTGGTACAGCGGAGCAGGAGGATGCAGCGTATACGCCCGTCACGATTGAGAACATCAATGAAAAGGGCGACCCCATCGCGCAGGTCTACGAGCGTCCGCCGCAGCGCGTGGTCGCCGTCTGGCAGAACTCGATCGAGACGCTGCTCGCGCTCGGCGTGGGCGATCGCATCGTTGCAGGCATGGGGGTGCCGGACGCGAAATACATCCGACCGGAGTACCGAGCGGCATACGAGGCGATCCCCTACACGAGTCTCGAACATCTCGACGTGGAGACGATCCTCATGATGCAGCCTGATCTGATCGTCGGCTGGGCGTCCACCTTCTCTCCGAAGGTACTGCGCTCTACGACGTTTTGGGCGGGGCGCGGCGTGCACACTTACATCGCACCGGCGTCTGCACGCATGACAAAGACGAAGACCATCGCGCAGGAGTGCGAGGACATCCGAAATCTCGGCCGCATCTTCGGACGGGAAGATCGTGCCGAGACTCTCATCGGCGAGATGCAGCATGAAATCTCATTTGTCGCTGAAAAGACCGCCCACCGAGAAAAACGTCCGCGCGCTCTCGTCATCGAGCTTATGGGCAAGGAGATTCGTACCTATGGCAAAGATACGCTCGCAGGCGATATGCTTCGGGCGCTCGGCGCCGAGCATCTGGCGGCGGACGGCACGAGTCTCAGCATGGAAGAGATGATCGAGCTGAACCCCGACGCGATCTTTCTCGTTGTCATCGAAAACGACTATGGCAACGAGGATGCGATCCTCGCACGCCTCTATGAGAATCCGGCGCTTAGCTCGCTCGTCTGTGTAAAAGAGAGACGCATCTATACGGCGCCGCTCTATGCGGTCTACAGTGCGGGGATTCGCACTTACGACGGCATCACGATCTTTGCTCATGGACTGTATCCCGAGATATATGGAGAATAATCTATGCAAGCATTTTTTTCACGCGCGGGGCTTCTTGCCCTCTTAGCCCTGCTCACAGCGCTTCTCATTGGCGCACTCTTCTGGGCGCTCTCCATCGGAACGGTCGATCTGCCGCCCGATGCGATCGCCGCTGCGCTTCTCGATCAAATACAGAGCGGCACGCCCATCGACATGGCGGGCAAGGGTCCTGTCCATGACATCGTCTGGCTGCTTCGCCTGCCGCGCCTTTTGCTCGCCGCCATCATCGGCGCGGGCCTTGCCACCTGCGGCGTCATCATGCAGGCGATTGTGAAGAATCCTCTCGCCGATCCTTACATCCTCGGCATCTCGGCGGGCGCGTCTCTTGGCGCGACCTTCGCCATCCTGCTTGGCGTCGGCGCGGCGCTCGGCGAAAATGCCGTCGGCATCGCCGCATTTTTGGGTGCATTTGCCATTTCTCTCGCGGTTTTATTCATCGCGAACATCGGCGGACGTGCGAATGCGATGAAGCTGCTGCTCGGCGGCATGGCGCTCAGCGCTGTGTGCAGCGCCTTTTCGAGCTTCATTGTCTATTTTGCCAACGACAAGGAGGGCATTCAGACGATCACCTACTGGATGATGGGCAGTCTCGCGGGAGCAAAGTGGGAGCATATCGCGCTGCTCGGCGGCATTTCCCTGCTCGCGGTTCTCTTCTTCTGGTCACAGAGCCGTATTCTCAACCTCATGCTGCTCGGCGATGCGTCCGCGATCACGCTCGGCACCAATCTTCATGCCTATCGGCAAGGCTATCTGATCGTCAGTGCGCTCGTCGTCGGCTTCGCCGTCTTTGCTGCGGGCATGATCGGCTTCGTCGGCCTGGTCGTTCCCCATGTCGTGCGGATGCTCGTCGGCACCGATCACAGGCGCCTCATTCCCGTGAGCGCTCTCGTGGGGGCGATCTTCCTCGTCGTCGCCGACGGACTTTGCCGCGTTCTCATTCCACATACGGAGCTGCCGATCGGCATCCTGATCGCACTTGTGGGCGCACCCGCATTCATCTACCTCATGGTGAAGCGCACCTATGGATTCGGAGGGCAGTGATATGGAGATACTCGCGGAGGCGGTAAAACTCTTCATCGGAAACAAGGAGATCCTCAAGGGGTTGGATTTTCATCTGAAGCCGAAGGAATTTCTCGGCATCATCGGCCCCAACGGCAGCGGCAAGAGTATGTTTTTGAAATGCCTCTATCGCGTACAGAAGCCGACCGCAGGGACGATCACACTGAACGGACACACACTCGATGAGATGTCTTATCGAGAGTCCGCACAGCAGATCTCTGTCGTGGCGCAGCATAATTTCTACAGCTTCGACTTCAGCGTGCTCGACATCGTGCTCATGGGGCGCTCGCCGCACAAGCGTCTTTTCGACCGTGACAATGCGAACGATTATGCGATCGCGCATCGCTCGCTTCGTACCGTCGACATGGACGATTGTGCAGAACGCAGCTTCTCAAGTCTCTCGGGCGGAGAGCAGCAGCGCGTGATTCTTGCGCGTGCTCTGACGCAGGAGGCCGAGTGCATGATCCTCGACGAGCCGACCAATCATCTGGACATTAAGTATCAGCTGCAGATCATGGATATTGTAAAGCGGCTCGATCTCACCGTCGTCGCGGCGATCCATGACCTCAACATCGCCGCGCTTTATTGCGATCGTCTCATCGCCATACAGAAGGGGCGCATCGTGGGAGCTGGCACGCCGCGCGAGCTTTTGACGGAGGCGTTCATCCACGATCTCTACGAAGTATGCGCGAAAGTGGAAGAAGGGGAGGACGGGCGCATCTATATCCGCTATGTGCCGCAGTACGGGATAAAATCGTAAGGAAACATTGCTCCCTGTAAATCCTATGAGAAGATTATGCGTCGGGATTCACTATGAATCTTCGAACAGTCATCGGGTCGAATGCGCGGGCCGATCGTCAGACTTCGGCAAGGCGTGAGGATTTGCTTTGAAATCTCATCTGAACAATCACGACAGACAAACTGTAAACTCGTGAACTGTAAACTTGCAAAGCCGCCCTTTCTATGATAATATAGAAGCGTTTTCAGCAATCTGCCCCCTTGGCGTTCTTGCTCAAGGGGGCTTTTTCGTAAGGCGGCATGGGAATTGTCCGTGCTTTTCGAGGAGAGGAGGCGAGCCATGGACACGTTGGGCTTTCTCGGCCCTCTGGGCACGCACAGCGAGGCGGCGGCGCTTCATTTGAACGGGCTTTTGGATGAACCGCGCGAGCTTCTGCCTTTTCCCGCCATCTTCCAGGCGCTCTCGGCGGTGGAGGAAGGGCAGGCGACGGGGGCGCTCGTGCCGGTGGAAAATTCGCTCGAAGGCTCGGTGAACATCACGCTCGACGCCTTGAGTTCGAGCGACGCCTTCGCCGTGAACTTGGAACTCATCTGGGGCGTGCGCAACGAGCTGATGATGAAGTACCCGAAAACCGAGGTGCGAAGCATCATCTCCCATGCGCAGCCGCTCTCGCAGTGCCGCGCTTACTTGAAGGAACGTCATGCGGCGGCGAAGCTCGTCGCCGTATCCTCAACGGCGGAGGCGGCTCGCCTCGTCGCCCTGAGCCGTCCCGAGGACGGCTGCGCCGCCATCTGCACGGCGCGTGCGGGCGAGCTGTACGGGCTTTATCCCGTGGCCGAGGACATACAGGACACGATGGCGAACTGCACGCGCTTCTTTCTCGTCGAGCGTGCGGGCAGGAAGCCGCCCGCCCTGCGCTTTGCGGATACGCCGGCGCCCAAGAAGCTCTTGGTGATCTCGCAGATCGACGGCAAGCGTGCGGGAAGCCTCTGCGAAGTGCTGCAGGAGTTTGCTGTGCGCGGCGTGAACATGCTGCGCATCGAGTCGCGTCCCGCACGCACGGCGCTCGGCGCCTACATCTTTTTCTTCGAGTTGGAGGCGGATGCCGCCGAACCTCTCGCCGCTTCGGTCGAAGCGGTACGCGAGAAGAGCATCCGGCTGCGCACCCTCGGCGCGTTCCCCGTGCTGACGGCTGCGAATTTGAAAGGAGCCCCCTTATGGTCATCATTATGAATCCGGACGCAACGGCGAAAAACATCAGGGACGTCATCGAGGCGATCAACGGCGTGGGACTTGAGGCGAAGATCATGGAGGGAGCGCAGCAGAAGATCGTCGGCGTCATCGGCGACAAGCGCCGCATGGGATCCTTGGCAATCGACGCGATGGCGGGCGTCGCGGAGAGCGTCTCCATCTCGAAGAGCTACAAGCTCGCGAGCCGCGAGTTCCACCCGATGCCGACCGTCATCGACGTCGGCGGCATCAAGATCGGCGCGGGGACGCCTGTCGTCATGGCGGGGCCGTGTGCCGTCGAGTCGCGCGAGCAGCTCATGGAAGCCGCGGAGATTGTCAAGAAGGGCGGCGCCGAGTTCCTGCGCGGCGGCGCCTACAAGCCGCGCACCTCGCCGTACTCTTTCCAGGGTCTTGAGGAGGAGGGACTGAAGCTTCTCGCCGAGGCGCGTGAGAAGACGGGACTCAAGGTCGTCACGGAGGTCACGGAGGTCGAGAACGTCGGACTCGTTTCCGAGTACGCCGACGTCCTGCAGATCGGCGCAAGAAACATGCAGAACTTCCGCCTCTTGAAGGAGGTCGGGCGCGGCACGAAGCCTGTCATGCTCAAGCGCGGCCTCGCGGCGACGATCGACGAGTGGCTCAATGCCGCCGAGTACATCATGAACGAGGGCAACCCGAACGTAATCTTCTGCGAGCGCGGCATCCGCACCTACGAGACGTACACGCGCAACACGCTCGACCTCAGCGCCGTCGCCGCCATCAAGCATCTTTCGCACCTGCCGATCATCGCCGATCCGAGCCACGGCACGGGCAAGTGGCGCTTCGTGCGCCCGATGGCGTTCGCCTCGATCGCTGCCGGCGCAGACGGACTGATCATGGAGATGCACCCGAATCCGGCGAAGGCCTTGTCCGACGGCCCGCAGTCGCTGACGCCCGAGAGCTACTACGAGGTCATGCGCGGCGTCAAGAAGCTCGCGAAGTTCATGCAGGACGAGAAGATCGTGCCGATGGACATTTGACGTTTAAGAAAGCGCTGCATCCGTCAGTGACTCTTTAAATTTAGAAAAAGAGGATTTTATCCTTAGGGAAATCGCGGAAAATACGATAAAAGAATAGAAACGTATGAGAGAGTGGGATGCGTGTTCGTGGGCATCCCATTTCTTGTCGTGCGATATGTACGGAAAATTTCTGCAATTCCTACGGAGGCGAAGGATCATGAAACTCAAACCGAAGATGCTCATGGGTATCGGCGTGCCGCTGCTCGTCGTATTCATCGTCATGGGCGTCATCATCGACATGATGGCGAGCGCCGGACTCAGGGAAGCGCGCATCATTGCGATGGCGGAGCGGTCGGGACATAACGCTGCGGTCATTGACGGAAATATGCTCGGAAAGAGCGAAGCCGTGGAAGTGGTCGCCATGAACTGGGCGGACAGCATGCCTGAGGGCAAAGCGCTGGAGGAAGCCGTGTCAGATCTCGGAAATAGACCGGGCATACAATTGTTCTATATAGGAAGGCCTGACGGCTCCTATACGTCGAGCGGGCCGCTGCCGGCGGGCTACGATCCGCGTACGCGCGATTGGTACAAGAGTGCGGCGGCTTCCGACGAGGTGGAGATTTCGCGCGTCTATCAGACGGCTTCGGATCATACGAATGTCGTGACGCTGAGCCGTGCCGTGCGCAAAAATGGTGAGCTTCTTGGCGTCATCGGCATGAATGTCTCGCTGGAAGACCTCACGGGTTTCCTCAAGGAGATCAAGGTCGGCGAAACGGGTTCGCTCTTTGTCTTGGGGCCGGACAGCGAGTACATCTACCATAAGAAGTTCACGCTTGCAGATCCGCCGCTCAGCGAGCTGGACGGCGGCAAGTACAAGGAGCTTGCCGCACGCTTCACGTCGGATGAGGCGCAGTCCTTCGAGGCGGAATTTCAAGGCGTCGATAAGTTCTTCCGTTCCGAGCCGATTGGCACGACGGGCTGGCACGTCGTCATTGAGATGCCGCACGCTGAGGCATTCCAAGCGGCTGCGCACATGTCGTATGCGATTTTTGGCATCAGTCTCGCAGCGCTGGTTCTCTTGAGCGGCATCGTCTACTACTTCCTCACGGGCATGATCTCGCCGATCGAAATCCTGTCCGAGACGATGGGTTTCATCGCCAAGGGCGACCTCACGCATAAATTGGCAGCGAGCGATCGCGCCGATGAGATCGGCGTGCTGCAGACGAGTTCGAGCGGTATGCTCGCGACGCTCCGTCAGATGGTCGAGAACACATCGAAGGCCGCCGAGCAGGTGCTCGCATCTTCCGAGGAATTGACGGCAAGCTCGACGCAGACGGCGAATGCGTCGCAGTCAGCGGCGGAAGCCGTCGTCGATATAGCAGAACGTGCGGCAGAGCAGAGCGACATCGCGGAGATGGCGAACGAGGTCGCGCACAAGATGGGCGAGCAGACTGCGGACATCGCCAAGGTTGTCGACGACTCAACGAAGGTCGCTGAGACGACGGCCGAGGCGACGCGCGAGGGCCGCGCCGTGCTGGAAAAGGCGGTCGCGGGCGTCGACAGCCTCGCGGCAAATTCCGTAAAGGTCGGCGAAGCCGTGCAGAGCCTCTACGACGGCTCAAAGAACATCGCGGAGATCAACGAGGTCATCACGAACATCGCGGGGCAGACGAAGCTCCTAGCGCTGAATGCCGCGATCGAGGCGGCGCGTGCGGGCGAGCAGGGCAAGGGCTTCGCCGTCGTCGCCGACGAAGTCAGAAAGCTCGCCGAGCAGAGCGAGCAGGCGGCGCAGGAGATCAGCGCGGTCATCGGCAAGAACGCCGCGCAGATCAAGAGCGCCTTCTCGCTGACGAAGGCGCAGGACGAAGAGGTCAAGGAGAGCGTGGAAGAAGTCCGCGCCGCCGACGAGAAGTTCGAGAGCATCGCTGCCGCCATCCGCGCCATGCTTGAACAGGTCGCGAAAGTCGGGGCGATCACGGGAACGCTCGAAAAGGACTGCCGGAGCACAGTCGATACAGTGGAAAAGGTCAGCAGCCTGTCGCACGCCGTGCAGCAGAAAGCGACGGACGTGTCCGCCGTCTCCGAGGAGCAGGCGGCGTCCGCCGAGGAGATCGCGGCCGCGAGCCATACGCTCGCAGAGCTGGCGCAGCAGCTCAAGCAGGGGGTCTCGAAGTTCCGACTTTGAGAGAAAAGGACGAGGAAAGATAGGTTTTTCATCTCAAAAGAAAACTATAAAAATGACGATAAAAGAATAAGGAACCATGAGAAAAGGGATGCCGGCGCATCCCTTTTCTCATGCAGGGGATAGCCGAAACGGAGTTTCGGTGCAGAGCAAGGAGGAATGACATGAAACTTAAACCTAAGATGATGTTGAGCATCGGGCTGCCGCTGCTTTTCGTGTTCGTCGTCATGGGAGCCGTCATCTACATGATGGCGAGCGCAGGTCTCAAGGCGGCGACGGAGGTCGGCATGGAGCAGCGAGCCAATCACTACGCTGAGGAGATCGACGGCAATATTCGCGAGCAGGCAGCACTCTTGACGGCTCTCGGCACGAGCTGGACGGACGTCATGCCGGCGAATGAGGCGCTGCAGGGGACAGTCGACGAGCTGGGGCGCTGCAACGGCGTCTACGGCTTCCTCGTCGGGCGTCCCGACGGCTCGCATGTGACGAGCCAGGAGTATCCGCCCGCATGGGATCCGCGCACGCGCGACTGGTACAAGAGCGCGGCCTCTTCCGACGGCGTGCAGTTCTCCGATGTTTACAAGAACGCGGCGGACGGCGCGATCATCGTGACGCTGAGCAAGGCGGTGCGCGGCAGAAACGGCGAGCTTGTTGCCGTCATCGGCACGGACGTTTCGGTGGAATCTCTGACGGGGATGCTCAAGGACGTCAAGGTCGGCGAGCACGGATCGATCGTTGTCTTGGGACCGCAGAGCGAGTTCATTTATCATAAGAAGTTCCAGATTGACGACGAGCCGCTTGCGGAGATGGACGGCGGCAAGTACAAGGAGCTTGCCGCGAAGTTCACGTCCGACAAGCCGCAGATGCTCGAAGAAGAGTTCGAGGGCGTGCAGAAGTTCTATCAGACGGTGCCGGTTCCTTCGACGGGCTGGCACGTCGTCATCGAGGTGCCGCAGACCGAGGCGTTCGCCGCAGTGACGAAGATGCTCTACGCCACCGTTGTCATCTGCCTCGTCGCGCTCGCGCTTTTGAGCGGCATCGTCTACTACTTCCTCACGGGCATGATCTCGCCGATCGAAATCTTGTCCGAGACGATGGGCTTCATCGCCAAGGGCGATCTCACGCATAAATTGCCTGCGAGCGATCGCGGCGATGAGATCGGCGTGCTGCAGACGAGTTCGAGCGAAATGGTCGCGACGCTTCGGAAGATGGTCGAGGGAACTGCGAAGGCCGCCGATCAGGTGCTCACATCGTCCGAGGCGCTGACGGCAAGCTCGACGCAGACGGCGAACGCGTCGCAGTCAGCGGCGGAAGCCGTCGTCGATATAGCGGAACGTGCGGCAGAGCAGAGCGACATCGCGGAGATGGCGAACGAGGTCGCGCACAAGATGGGCGAGCAGACTGCGGACATCGCCAAGGTTGTCGACGACTCAACGAAGGTCGCTGAGACGACGGCCGAGGCGACGCGCGAGGGCCGCGCCGTGCTGGAAAAGGCGGTCGCGGGCGTCGACAGCCTCGCGGCAAATTCCGTAAAGGTCGGCGAAGCCGTGCAGAGCCTCTACGACGGCTCAAAGAACATCGCGGAGATCAACGAGGTCATCACGAACATCGCGGGGCAGACGAAGCTCCTAGCGCTGAATGCCGCGATCGAGGCGGCGCGTGCGGGCGAGCAGGGCAAGGGCTTCGCCGTCGTCGCCGACGAAGTCAGAAAGCTCGCCGAGCAGAGCGAGCAGGCGGCGCAGGAGATCAGCGCGGTCATCGGCAAGAACGCCGCGCAGATCAAGAGCGCCTTCTCGCTGACGAAGGCGCAGGACGAAGAGGTCAAGGAGAGCGTGGAAGAAGTCCGCGCCGCCGACGAGAAGTTCGAGAGCATCGCTGCCGCCATCCGCGCCATGCTTGAACAGGTCGCGAAAGTCGGGGCGATCACGGGAACGCTCGAAAAGGACTGCCGGAGCACAGTCGATACAGTGGAAAAGGTCAGCAGCCTGTCGCACGCCGTGCAGCAGAAAGCGACGGACGTGTCCGCCGTCTCCGAGGAGCAGGCGGCGTCCGCCGAGGAGATCGCGGCCGCGAGCCATACGCTCGCGGAGCTGGCGCAGCAGCTCAAGCAGGGGGTCGCGAAGTTCCGACTTTGAGAGCCGCATCCCGCCGCATCTTGCCAAAATGCCGTTCTTATGGTATCCTTTTGTCGACAAAGGCGATGAGGAAGAGGAGTACGCTGCAAGCGCCGCTTCAGAGAGGGGATGGCCGGTGAGAATCCCTGCGGCGGGCGGTGGAAGGTCGCTTCGGAGCTTTCGGGCTGAAGCCGCATGGCGCATTTTGCTGTTCGGTGCGTAGGCGCGGGCGCGGCGGCGGCGTTATGCCTTGGAGCTGCAGGGCGTTTCGCCTTGCGGGAAGTTAGGTGGTACCACGGAAGCAGGCTCTTCCGTCCTTTCGGACGGGAGAGCTTTATTTTTGTTTGCGGGAAGCTTCATGCGGGCTGCGGGGATTTCTCCTTGCAGCGGTCTGCGTTTCCTGCAGGGGACTTTCGCGTCAATACGACATGTATGGAGGGTTTTTCATGGCAAAGGACAATATCCCGAAGGTTTATGAGCCGCAGTCGTTTGAGAAGAAATGGTATGAGTTCTGGGAGAAGAACGATCTCTTTCATGCCGAACCCGAGGAGGGCAAGAAGCCGTTTTCCATCGTGATTCCGCCGCCCAATGTGACGGGGCAGCTGCACATGGGGCACGCGCTCGACGAAACCTTGCAGGACATCCTGATCCGCTGGCGGCGCATGCAGGGCTATAATACTCTTTGGATGCCGGGCTGCGACCATGCGGGCATCGCGACGCAGGCAAAGGTGGAGGCGGCGCTTCGCGCAGAGGGCACGAACCGTTACGAACTCGGACGCGAGAAGTTCACGGAGCGCGTCTGGCAGTGGAAGGAGGAGTACGGCAGTCGCATCATGTATCAGCTCCGAACGCTCGGCTCTTCGTGCGACTGGGCGCGCGAGCGCTTCACGATGGACGAGGGCTGCTCGCGCGCCGTGCGCGAGGTCTTCGTGAGCCTTTACGAGAAGGGGCTGATCTATCAGGGGACGCGCATTACGAACTGGTGCCCGTCGTGCAATACGGCACTCTCGGACATCGAAGTCGAGCACGAGACGGAAGCGGGTCATCTCTGGCATCTGCGCTATGCTTTCGAGGACGGCGAAGGCTATGTCGAGATCGCGACGACGCGCCCGGAGACGATGTTCGGCGATACGGGAATCGCCGTGCACCCCGATGATGCACGCTACAAGGATCTCGTCGGCAGGAACGTCATCCTGCCCATCGTCAACCGCCCGATTCCCATCTTTGCTGACGAGTACGTCGATCCCGCCTTCGGTACGGGCGCGGTCAAGGTCACGCCTGCGCACGATCCGAACGACTTCGAAATGGGTCTGCGTCATGACCTGCCGCAGGTGCGCGTCATAGAAAATGACGGCACGATGTCGGAAGGTCTCGGCAAGTACGCGGGACTCGACCGCTACGAGTGCCGCAAGATGCTCGTCAAGGATCTCGAAGAGGCGGGCGTTCTCGTCTCCACAGAGGAACACGAGCACGCCGTCGGCCACTGCTCGCGCTGCCATACGACGGTCGAGCCGCTCGTCTCCAAGCAGTGGTTCGTGAAGATGGAGAGCCTGGCTGCGCCCGCGATCGAGGCGGTGCAGGACGGCCGCATCAAGTTCGTGCCCGAGCGCTTTACGAAGATCTATGCAAACTGGCTTGAAAACATCCGCGACTGGTGCATCTCACGCCAGCTCTGGTGGGGGCATCGCATCCCCGCGTGGTATTGCGAAGACTGCAAGGAGACGGTCGTCTCGCGCGAAGATGTCGAGACCTGCCCGAAGTGCGGCGGCCATCATCTGCACCAAGATGAGGACGTGCTCGACACATGGTTCAGCTCGGGACTCTGGCCGTTCGAGACGATGGGCTGGCCCGAGGAGACGCCCGAGCTCAAGCAGTTCTACCCGACGAGCGTTCTCGTGACGGGCTATGACATCATCTTCTTCTGGGTCGCACGCATGGTCATGATGGGCTTGGAGTTCGGCAAGGACATCCCTTTCCGCCACGTATTCATCCATGGACTCGTGCGCGACAGCGAGGGGCGCAAGATGTCGAAGTCGCTCGGCAACGGCATCGATCCCGTCGAGGTCATCGACAAGTATGGCGCGGACACCCTGCGCTTCATGCTCATTACGGGCAACACGCCGGGCAACGACATGCGCTTCTACTGGGAGCGCGTCGAGGCGGCGCGAAATTTCGCGAACAAGCTGTGGAACGCCTCGCGCTTCATGCTCATGAATTTGGAGGACTTCGATGCGGGCTTCACTCCGACGGCGGAGGACTATACGCTCGCCGACCGTTGGATCTTGTCGCGCTGCCAGAAGACGGCGGCGGGCGTGACGCAGAACCTTGAGAAGTTCGAGCTGGGCGAAGCGGGGCGCATGATCTACGAGTTTATCTGGAGCGAGTTCTGCGACTGGTATATCGAGCTGGCAAAAGCGCGGCTCTATGACAAAGATGCGGCGGGCGAGCGCTCGAAGAAGACGGCAGAGTATGTCCTCTCGTACGTCTTGGAGCGCACGCTTCGCCTGCTGCATCCCTTCATGCCGTTCCTCACGGAGGAGATTTGGCAGCGCGTGCCGCATGAAGGCAGGAGCGTCATGATCGCGCCGTGGCCCGAGGCGGACGAGAGTCTCGTCGACGAGGCGGCGGAGCGCGAGATGGCGAGCATCATGGAAACAATCGTGCGCATCCGCAACATGCGTGCTGAGGTCGGGGCCGCGCCGGGAAAGAGGAGCGAGGTCATTTTGCACTTTGCGGACAAGGCGCTCGCGCCCGTATTCGCCGCGCACGCCGCGTACTTCGCCGCACTCTCTTGGGCGGAGCCTCTGACCGTCTTGGAGGACGGCGCGGCGAAGCCCGAGAACGCCATGGCGGCGATCGTTTCGGGCGTCGAGGTCTATCTGCCTTTGAGGGGGCTCATCGACGTCGAGAAGGAAAAGGCGCGTCTGGAAAAAGAATTGGCGAACCTCGTCGGCGAGGAGAAGCGCCTCGGCGGCAAGCTCGCGAACGAGGGCTTCGTCAAGAAAGCGCCGCCCGCCGTCGTGGAAAAGGAGCGCGAGAAGCTCGAAGCGGCGAAGGAGAAGAAGAAGGCCGTCGAAGAGCGCCTCACCTATCTGGCGAAACTCTGAGGAAGGTGGGGAAATGGACTACAAGGAAAGTCTTTCTTACCTCGAAAGTCTCAACGTATTCGGCTCGAAGCTCGGCCTTTCGCGCATCGAGCGGCTCACGGAGCTGCTCGGACACCCCGAAAGGCGATACAGGACGGTGCACGTCACAGGCACGAACGGCAAGGGCTCGGTCAGCGCCATGACGGCGGCGATTTTGACGGAGTCGGGCTTTAGGACGGGACTCTACACCTCGCCGCATCTCATCTCCTACACGGAGCGCTTCGTCATCGACGGCGAGCCGGCGAGCGAGGCGGACTTTGCGGCGACGATCAGCGCGGCAAAGCGGGCGGCGGACGCGATGCTCGCCGAAGGCGCGGAGCAGCCGACGGAGTTCGAGGTGCTGACGGCGGCGGCGTTCTATTATTTCGCCGAAAAGCACGTCGACTATGCCGTCATCGAGGTCGGTCTGGGCGGCCTTCTCGACTCGACGAACGTCATCATCCCAGAGGTCGCCGTCATCACGAACGTCGCCATGGAGCACGCCGACCGCTGCGGCGGCACGCTCGAAGGCGTCGCGCGTCACAAGGCGGGCGTCATCAAGCGGGGCGTGCCCGTCGTCACGGCGGCGGAGGGAATGACGCTCGACGTCGTGCGCCGAAAGGCTGCGGAGGAGGGAAGCGAAATCTTCGCCTATGGCGAAGATTTCCGCGCGGCCGCAGGTGCTGAGGGAATTGACTTCTCATCGAAGGACGGCGGCGCGGCGCACTACGCGCTCGCGCTTGGCGGCGTGTACCAGCGACAGAACGCCGCGCTAGCCATTCGGACGGCGATGCTTCTCGCCGAGAAGCATCGCGCCGTCACGCACGAGACGATCGCCCGCGCCTTGAAGTCCGTCGCCTGGCCGGGGCGCTTCGAGCGCTTCGCGCTCGAAGGCGTGCGCATCGTCGTCGACGGCGCGCACAACCCGGCGGGGGCGGCGGCTCTCAAGGAGAGCCTTGACGCGGCATTCGCGGGCGAGAAGCGCGTGCTGCTCCTCGGCATCTTGGAGGACAAGGACTATCGTGCAATGCTTCGGACGCTCGTGCGTGCGGACGATTGCGTCGTCATCACGCCGCCCGCTTCTTCGCGCGCGGGCGACCCCGAGAACCTTGCCCGCGTCGCGCGGGAAATCACGCAGGAGGTCGAAGTCGTCCCGGCTGCGGATGCGGCGCTCTCGCGTGCGCTCGACCGGGCGGCCGGGCGGCGCATCCTCTGCGCGGCAGGCTCCTTGTATCTCATAGGGAACTTGCGGCGTCTGCTTTTGGAGAGGGGGGCGCACCATGACGGCTAAGGACAGCCTGTCGGATTATCTTGCGGGCGGCATCTACTACGCCATCTTGCTCGAAGCCTTCCTCATCGCGCTCTCGCCGCCATTGGCGACGGCGGCGCTGCTCCTCGGCGTCATCTTCTGGCTCGCGCGACTCGTCGTCGACAAGGAGTGCCGCCGCTTCCGCCGACTGCCCTACGACGTGCCTGCCGCGCTCTTCGCGCTTTTGGGCGCGGTTTCCATCTTCGCCTCGCCCGACCGCGGCTTCAGCTTCTACAACTACTACAACCTCGTCGGCGTCTACCTTCTGACGTATCTTCTCGTCGGGCAGAACGTCCGGGCGTCGCAGGACATCCGAAAGATTGTCTACGCGCTCGGCCTTTCGTGCGTGCTCGTTCTGCTCTACGGTTTCTACCAGTTCGCCTTCGGCATCGACACGAGCACGATGAAGTGGGTCGACGGCGACGCCTTCCCCGAGCTCAAGAAGCGCGTCTTCTCGACGTGGGAGAACCCCAACATCCTCGCGGGCTATCTCGATGTCGCCATGTGCTTTGTCTTCGCCTTTTTTGTGAAGATGCGTGACAAGAAGCGGCGCATCGCGCTCGGCGCGGCTCTCGTGCTCCTGGCGGCGTGCCTCGCGATGACGTATGCACGCATGGCGTTCCTCGTCATCGCCCTGATTTTCATCCTCTACGGCATGTTCCGCGACGGGCGCGTGCTGCTTGCGGTCGTCGTCGTTGCAGGCGCGCTCTTCCTCCTCGACCCCGCGCTTCTCGACCGCGTGACGTCGGTGTTCACGCGCATCGACACCTCGTCGGAAATGCGCCTCGCGCTCTGGGAAAGCACGCTCGCCATGATCGGCGACCATCCGTTCTTCGGCATTGGCTGGGGTGCTTACTGGATGGTCTACCCCGAGTACGACTTCTATCTGCAGGGCGCGGACGTGCTCATCGTTCACGCGCACAACATGTATCTGAACTACGCGGCGGAGATCGGCGTTGTCGGCGCCGTATCCTTCCTGTGGTTCTTCTTCGGCACGATGGGGCTGGCCTTCTTCTCGAAGGTGCACGACAGCGAGGGCTTCCGCCAAGGGCTGATGCTCGCGATCAGCCTCGCCTTCATCTCCGTCGCGCTGAACGGCCTCACGGACGACGTGCTCTTCAACATCCCGTCGTCCATGCTCCTGTGGCTTCTCGCGGCTCTCGCCGCCGTCACGGAATTCGCGGGAAACGAAGAGGACGAGGCCGTTGTCATGGACGAACTGGCGGCGAGGAAGAGGCAGAAGCTTCGAGAGCTTCGTCAGAGGGCGAAAAAGGGCGGCGAATCGCCCAAAAATAGCGGCGAAGAGTCCGAAAATTGACTTGACGCTAA
>CAJPRR010000018.1 GCA_905373085.1 uncultured Selenomonas sp. | reverse complement strand
CCGTCGATGTACCGCCCGCGCACGAGACGCTCATCTTCTGCCGAGAGGCACGCAAGCGCACGATCGACCGCCCGCAGAGTCCGCTCGATTTCCCGCTTGCGCTCTTGCATCTCCTCAATGTCTGCCGCCGCCCTCATGCGCCTCGCAGCTGCCGCCTCCGTCGCCGTCAGTTCCGCCGTGCCGCCCGTCGGCTCATTTCCATAGCGGGCGATGGCGACGGACTCGCCTTGGAGAGCAGCAGTCTGCGCCTCGATTTCTTCCGCAAGGTTCTGCACGGCGACCTTCATCTTGTTGTACTGTCCCAGTATGCGCTTCGTCTCCTTGATGTAGTCGCCGTGTTCCATGCAGATTCCTCCCCCTATCTATACACGCACCGAAAGAGCGGCGTTTCTGCCGCTCTTTTTGGCGCTCAATCTTCGCCGTACACTTGCACTATTTCAAGCTCCGGATTATCCCATCGATTCCCTATAACATCGGTACAATCTTCTATTTCTTCTACGTTATTTTCCACACCGAAACCTTTGCCCGCATCTATCACTCTCAAAGCTCCGTCTCGGTAACGCGCCACTCGCTCTTCATCGCTCCAACACCTCCATCATATTAAACTCGGCCGCCGCCTTCTTCGCTTTCCTCTTCGTTTCAAAGCTCCCGCCATAAATCTTGGGATTGCCGAGGTAGTCAGGGTCATTCTTGTTTTTGACACAATAGCAGTAATACATCTTCTTCCCGCATATCATCCATCTTCCGGTCTTCCATGTACTCTCCATCGCGCCATCTCCTCACTTATTACGCGCTCAAACCTCTCGCCCAGTCCGCAAATCATACCGCCTGATATGATGCACCTCACCAAAATCCGGCTCCTCACCGCACTCTCTCGCCCATCGCCTGAATACCCTTGTCAGACGCTTGCCCAGCGATTCGACCTCTGCCGGCGTGAGATTGTCCAGCCATCCCTCCGCCGCATCACCCGCAACATCGTACGCATCACGTTGCAGAACTTCAAGAACCCACTCCGCCTCAATAACCGGCTTAAACGGCTTATATCTGCCGATGTAAACCAAGTGCGGCTTATCCCCCTCCGGATAAGACTCTGCTTCTTGCCTCGCCTCAGCCAGTGCATCCTCTATGCTGACACATTGCCCCGTATAGAGGTCGCCCTTGTTAAAAGTGTAACTATATTCACTCATGACCATTTCACCCCTTCACACATCCCTCTCATAGTGACCCTTATATCTTCAAAGACTATACCCATCAAAGATGCTGCCTCCCGCCGATCCCGTCAAAGAGACTGCCAACAAGATGATGGCCTTTGCCTCGCTCATCTTGCGCCCCCTGCTTGACCCATAAAGTCTCCGTCCGTTTTACACCTGACGTTATCACCATGTCGGTGTCGTATCGCTCCCAGCCATGCAGATGTGCATCGTACAACTCATTTGCATATCCCGACAACATTACCGGTCCGCAATGCTTATTAAGCGCGTCCAATAATTCTTCATGTGCTGCGTCATCCATCTCGTAGCGATAGCTTGACCTGCAGCTCCTTGTTGATTGCACGTAAGGTGGATCGCAATAAATCAAAACCTTGGGATGATTAAACTGCCGGATAAGCTGCAATGCATCCCGATGTTCAATCTGCACCCGTTTCAATCTTTCTTGAGCTGCGACAATCCATTCTGGCAAGCAATTCCAATTCCGTACAGCATAAGCAGCTGTACGGCCTGCCACATCCTTTTTCCAGCCGCAATTTTTCCCATCGGCTCGCGCACCATAGCTTTGCCAAACCAATGTCAAAAATCTGGCCGCACGCTCAATATCAGACGCTTCGGGGTTACTCTGTAGAGATGCCTCATACACCTGCCTTGCATATGGTATGCCCGCAACAACCTCGGCCAGCGTTTTGGCCTTCCGCTGCACGACCTGATACAGATTAACGACATCGCCATTGATGTCGTTAATCGTCTCAATAGGCGCAGGCACCTTGCGAAACAAAACTGCACCGCTCCCAAAAAAAAGGTTCGAGGTATGAGTGGTGTTTTGGCATGTGCTGTAGGATAAAATCGGCGATACGCCATTTCGCACCAGGGTATCGCAAAACGGCGCGTGTAATGTCTTTACTCATCTCGTTCCTCCTTTTAAGACGCATCTGCAGTCACCTCCACGATTCGCCGTATCACATAATCTGCGCACGGCTGCGCCATGCCGTTGCCGAGCGCTTTGTAGCGTGCCGTATCACTGCCGCCTTCGGTGTAGCCGTCGGGCAAGCCCTGCAAGCGCTCGCACTCCGTCGGCGTGAGGCGGCGAACGATGGAATGCGACAACGCCTGATTCTCACTGCCGCCGCCAAGGTTGCCGCCCGCCGCCCTGAGTGTCGCGACTTGCCCCTCCTCGTATTCGCTGAACGACTTTGCCCCGTAGATTTCGGCAACCGCATGACGGTCGACCGTGTTCAGGGTATAGGCGGCTTCTTCCAACACGCCTTTCCCGTTGCCTCCGTTCTCGATCTTGCGGTCTATCGTGTTGCCAGCGATGCAGTAGCTATGCACCACGGGCACTTGATTCCCTCCTGTTCCCATGCGGGCGTTAAGTGTCGGGACGATACCATCTTTGACGGGGCGCATGCCCTCATCCGCGTGCGTCATATCGTAGATTGCTACGTGCTGTAATTTCCCCGCTACCAGCGTTGGCGCAATTTCTTCGCCATAGCCGATGCTTCCAGCGGACGGCGGAGCTTTGCCGATAAAGCCTGCCGCCATTACGCCAAGGCGATTGCTCACTGTCATCGGCGGCACGGCTTCCGCAAGTACAGGCGCATTGTTCGCTATGCTTGCTCGCGTATCAAATCCTACAGCTACAATCTGAGGTCCGCGATCCGCACACGGGCTTCCGTCCATTCGTGCGGTCAATGTTCTTGCACATTTCGGTATATACGCACCTGCCGTTCGAGCGCAATCCTCAGTTCCTCGGGCAGTTCCTTCCCGCGCTCCTTCGCTCTTCTCAAGATACCCAGACATGCCCTCGCGCTCAAATAGTATTTCTCCGGCACATCGGTTGCAGGCTGCAAAATCCGCGACAAGGAAGATTCTGCGGCGACGTTGGGGGACTCCGAAGTATTGTGCGTCCAATACCCTCCATGCGATTTCAGTCCTTGGGCATTGCACCAGTCCAGCGGTAGTCCATCGATTACCTTGAGGCATTGGAATTTCACTTTCTCCGATTACCTTGAGGCATTGGAATTTCACTTTCTCCGATTTCCTTAAGCACGGCTTGAAAATCCATCCCCCTGTTGAGTGAAAAAGCACCTGGGACGTTCTCCCAGACAAAGAATCTCGGATATTGTCC
The DNA here is from genome assembly GCA_905373085.1 of uncultured Selenomonas sp. Classification (GTDB taxonomy): domain Bacteria; phylum Bacillota; class Negativicutes; order Selenomonadales; family Selenomonadaceae; genus Selenomonas. The sequence continues at coordinate 19,014 of CAJPRR010000018.1, read as the reverse complement.
TGCGGTACGCTCTCGCATCCGTCGAACAATGTTAATTGCTGTGTGGAATAAGCCGCTTCGTTCACCGTCCAGCCCCTTTCTTTTGCCGGCGATTGAGAGGTCTTGACACGGACTTCCCGCGCATACGATGTCTACCGGCTCTATCACATTGGGGTCAATCTGCGTAATGTCCCCGAGCTGCTTCACGTCTGGGAAATGCCGCGCCGTCACAGCAGAGGGAAACGCTTCAATCTCACTCGACCAGAGTGGCTTGACTCCCACATGACGCGCCGCGAGTAACCAGCCGCCGATCCCGTCAAAGAGACTGCCGAGCGTCATCACCAGTATCCCCTCGCGCGATTCTTCCGATTAACTTGCTTTTGCACGTCAGATCGTGCCACCTCGTTGTAGCCAAGTGCACAGAGCATCGTCGCTGCCGCCGTAATGACGTCTGTCAACTCCTCTGCCAAATGCTCATGCGCCCCAGGATGATGGGAAACGTACCCCCCATAAGCCTCCCAAACTTCCTCATGCTCCTCTGCCAGCTTCTTCAGGCAAAACACCAATCTCTCTTCCTTGTCCTGTGCTCGCGCATCCAGCCATCGGACGCACGGCTGCGGTCTCGTCATGTCAACGACGCGCCTGCTCTTTTCGTCAACGTGCTTCTTCTCGCAGCCTGCGAGTATCTTCAGCCGTTCGTTTTCATTCCGCAGCCGCTGCATTTCCTGCTCGTGCTCAATCAACAACTGCCGCAATTTCCCTTGATCACTATCTCCAATCAGCATAGTCTCAAGCATGTCCTCGATCTCTTCCCTGTCCATCGCGTTTCCTCCTCTCAATCTCGCGCCGCTCCGCCTCACGGCCTGCTGCAATCAATCGCTTTTGCGCCATCCGCTCCATAAGCCGGCGCATGAATCTCCGGCTCCTCTGTCCTCCGTGTCGCATCTTACGTCCTCCTCAGCCCTGCGCGATCTCTGCATCGCGCACTTGCCCCAGCACGCCCGCAGTACCATCCGCTGCAAAATACAACGGCGATTGATTCGTCACTCGCAGCGGGGCGTAAATCTGCAGATTCGTCCCGCGCTGATGAAAATATCCGATCAGATCCGCAAGATGCTTTGTGTTGGCACACGCTCTCAGATCCATATCCGGCGTATAGCCGTGTACGCGCCCCGTAGCGGCATACGTCACGGATGCAATCGGCGCCCGCGCCTTGACGTTCAGCCCCGTCGGTTCCCAGCGTAACCGCACAGACATTAACTCCGGCACTTTGGCAGCAATCGCCGCGATGCTCTTCAAGACGACATGCAGCTTCGCGAGCTCATCCGATCCCAAAACCACATAGACAGCCCGTGCATCAACCGGCGGGATGACCTTTTCAAACTCCGGCATCCGCACATCAGTTTTTTCGCCCGTCACAAAATCATAAGAGCCTCGCCTGCCGAATTCCTCGTCCAGCCAGACCAACACGTTCGGACTGGACGCATACACGCGCCCCTCTTTGTAGTGCAAAGCGTGATACTCCTCATGCACATCTTTCAGGTTCAAAAACTTCTTTGCGTTTTTAAAAAATGTCAGCATTTGTAAGTCCTCCTGTCATCAGGCGCTCTTCGCCTTGCGATACTTATCTATACGCGCTTTGAGGCTTTCCAGCACATACTCCTGCGCCGCCCCCTTCATGCTGATCGCCCGCAAGATATCCTCGTCGCGTGTGCCCAACGCAACGAGATGGTGCACGATCACCGTCTGCTTTTGCCCTTGACGATGCAGACGCTTGTTCGCCTGCTGGTACATCTCCAAGCTCCAATTCAGCCCGAACCATACGACATGGCTGCCGCCGTCTTGGAGATTCAGCCCGTAGGCCGCGCTCGCCGGATGCGCCAAGAGGATGTCCGCTTCGCCCGCGTTCCACGCCATCTCATCCGCTGCGCCCCTCAGCTCGCGAACGCGCAGTCCTGTGCGCGACAGCGCCGTCCGCAAACGTGCGAGATCGTGGCGAAAATTGTAGAACACCAGCGCGCTCTTGCCGTGCAGCTGCTCGACCAGCTCCATAAAAGCGTCGAGCTTGCACGCGTGCAGTTCGTGCGCCTGCCGCTCCTCGTCATAGACAGCGCCGTTCGCGAGCTGCTGCAGCTTGTTCGACAGCGCCGCTGCGCTCATCGCCGTGATCGCCTCGCCGCTTTCCAAAAGCTCAAGCGCCATCGTCCGCTCCATATCGTCGTAGGCTCTTCGCGCCTTGGCGTCCAACACGACGGGCACGACGTTCTCGATCAGCTCCGGCAGCTCCAGGTAGTCCGCCGCCCTCATGCTCACGCAGATATCGCCGATCGCGGACATGATGGAGTCCTTCGCGCCCGCCTTCGGCTCGTACGTGTAGATCACGCCGCGCGACCGCTCGCCCGGCGTGAAGTACCGCTCGCGAAAGCCCGTGAACGTCCTGCCCAGCCTCTCCCCTCGATCGAGGAGATAGACTTGGCTCCAAAGGTCGATGATGCCGTTCGGGCTCGGCGTGCCCGTCAGAAGCAGCGTGCGCTTGATATGCCCGTACATGTGCGTCAGCGCCCGAAATCTTTTTGCACTCGGATTCTTGAAGCTCGACGACTCATCGACGACCACCATATCAAACGGCCAATCGTTCTTGTAGTAGTCGACCAGCCACGGCACATTCTCGCGGTTGATGATGTAGACGTCCGCCGGCGTATTGAGCGCCCGCACGCGCTGCGCCTTCGTGCCCAGCACCGCCATCATGCGCAGGATGCCGATGCCGTCCCACTTCGCCGCCTCCCTCTGCCATGTCGCTTCCGCCACCTTCTTTGGCGCGATCACCAACACACGGCGCACGGCGAACCTCGCGTACTTCAGCTGATAGATGGCAGCGAGCGCGATGCTCGTCTTGCCAAGCCCCATGTCGAGGAACAGCGCCAGCTTCGGCGTATTCAGTACGCGCTCAATGCAATATTTCTGGTAAGCGTGCGGCCGATATTCCATGTCGTACCACCTCCCTCGCAAATATCAAGTACGTCTCGACTCCCGCCAAGCCATAGACGACAGCACAATCCGCGCCCAACGCCCGGAGCCTTGCAATCTGCACTTTCTGCATCCGCGTCGGCTTGCCGCCCTCGCGCTTGAGCTCGATGAAATGCACCACTCCTCCCGGTAGCACCACCATGCGGTCAGGCACCCCTGCGTTTCCAGGCGATACCCATTTATAGGCGACGCCACCCAAGGCTTTCACTCCATCGCGTAGCTTCACTTCGACAATCTTCTCGTTCACGCTCTCAACCTCTCTGTGTTACTTTACGCGCGCGCGTATAACACATTCCTATTTAGGCTCTAACCCCCATGCCTAATCCCCTGTTTTTATACCCTTTATATAATATATTGTTACATGTTACATAAATATGTATAAAGCTAGATAATATAAGGGTTTATAGGGTGTAACCATGGTGTAAACTTTGATGTAACCTTTTCGCTATGGAAAAATTTTACAACGTAACATTGCGAGAAAGTTACACATAAGTTCTCAATGTTTACGCGTAACTTTACAGCTACTTTGGCAGCAAGAACCCTCGCTGCACGCCGCAGTATCCAAAGCGCAGGACGGTTTTTGCCCGGATTGCCCCTGGAATCTCCGCAAGAATCTGGTTGATCTCTTTGGCATCGCTGCGCCGCATCATCTTCGGGTCGCCATCCAGGCACTCGCACCAGACTTCCAGCGCGCACACGCGATCGCGAGGAACGAGATCCCCCCTATCCTCGAACGATCCCGCCCAGAAAAGCCTCCGTGCGGAAAGCTTCATCGCATGGAAATCCTGCGGCACGGGCTTTTTCACGAAGTCTCGAATCAATCCTTCGCGGATGCTGACCTGTCGGTGCCCTCCCTGCGCGTCCTGCGCCGCCTCGTTGATGCCCTGTTCATCCAAATACAGCGCCTCGCCTTGCCTAAAACGCTCTGCGGCCTCTGCCCAAATCATGTCTATTTCGTCCGGCAGATCATCCCAAACGCTCTTCAAAGATTCCTGCACGCCTACGTCGATCGGCCAGAACCTGCGGTTCCCCGTGCCGTCTTTCAGAAATTCATGATCGTTGCAAGATCCGAAAAACACGCATTTTCGCGGACGTTCCTCCACGCTTCTGCCGTACGGCTTGCGGACATAGTCGCTCGTGCGCGAGAGGAACTGCTTGATGGCGTTTTCCTCCGACCGTGAATATCCCGTCATCTCCGACAGTTCGATGATCCACTTGCCCTGCAGCCCCTCGACTGCGTCCTTGCCCTCGAAGCTCGCCAAGCTGTCGCTGAACCACGACAGCGCCATATAACGCAGGAACGTGCTCTTGCCGAGGCCCTGCCTGCCGACGAGCACCGGCACATAGTCATACTTGCAGCCCGGCGTCAGCGCCCGAGCTACTGCCGCCGTAAAGGCCTTGCGGCAAGCAGCCCTTGTATACGGCGTGTCCTCGGCTCCCAGATAGTCCGTGAACAGCGTATCGAGACGAGGAACGCCGTCCCATGTCAGCCCTTCCAGATATTCTCCGACTGAATTGAACGCATTCCGTTCCGCCGCCAGATCCAATGCACTCAAGATCTTGTCCCTCCCCGTGATGTCGAAACGATATTCCAAGTACCAAAGCGCGCCATTGCTGTCGTTGTCCGACCATACGCGCCGCCCTTTTTCGGGATTCCACGGCAAAGCCCCCATGGCGAGTGTCCGTGCGCTGAATGTGTCCAGCGCGATCTTCCCTTTCAGCAGCGGATCGTTCTGCAGGATGCGGATCACGTTGTCCATCGTCTTCTTCGGGCTTCCCGTGTCGCTCATCCGGATGCCTGCTGTACGCATCCAGCTCACTGCGTCCTTCGTCGTCTCCGCTCCGCCGCCCGCACTCGGCGTCTCCGTCCTCTCCGGCGCCCCGAACACGTCCGACGCTTTCGCCGCACGCGCTGCGTTGAACTCCGTCGCGACTGCCGCATCCGCGAGGGCGAGCTTGCGCATCGCCACGAAAGACGGCAGCCGGTTGACGGGCGTTTCGCCTTTGACGTCTGCATCCAAGTCAGCGAACTTGTGCAGCCGCACAAGATCGAACGCATTGACGAGCTGCCCGCTCGCCGGATCCGTCGCATGGTGCGAATAGAGGAACTTGCCACCGTCGTAGAGGATCGCGCCCGCCACGGTCGAGCCTGTCGCAAACGTCAGCCGATCGGGCGCGTCCGTCGGCGCATACGCGTGCGGCAGGAATGTCTCAAGTGCTGCAGGTATGTCATAAGCACGGCAGAACGCGCCGACGACACCCGGCTTCGTCAGCGGATCGGACTGCTTGGCAAGCGCCTGCCGCTCTTTCGCTTCTGCCGCCCCCGGCACTTGCGGCCAGCTTCTTACATCATGCCAATCCGCATACTCAGACAACACCCCGTCTGCTGAAAAGAACGGCTTATCGCCGAAGCGAAAGACGTATGCCGCGTCCTTCGGGCAGCTCGGCCAGAACATCAGGCGGCTTGCCTCGAACGTCGTCGGATCGCAGAGGTCGATGCCTATCACACACGCTAGTCTGCGTGCTGTCGGCTCATATTCGTCTGCCGTCAGCGGTCGGTCGGCGGGCAGAATCACCCGCAGACGCGGCCTCGCTTCCGTATGGCTGCGCGTGCTGTAAATCACGTATGCCGCGCCCAGTCCGTCGACGCGGCGCACCACGTCTTCCGTCCCGCCCGGCGCAATCGCGTCCATGTCGAGCGTCACGAGATCGCGGCTGATGACGTTTGATGCTTTTCTCTGTGTGCCGTTGAGCATACCGCCGACGAAGCCGCCGACGTCCTTGAGCCGTACCTGCTCTCGCTTCGGCAGGCGGTGATACGCTTCGACCGTTTCATCTGTCCGGATCGGTACTTGGAGCCTTCGGACAAATTCGTTCCAAAGCATCTCCGTGTGCTGCCAATCCTTCGACGTGCGGCTTTTTCCAATACTGATGTGTATGAGCCTGTCATGCTGCAAAATACCGCACCTCCTAATCCTTCATGTAATACGGATTCGTAAAGCCCGCCGCAGGAAGCGAAAGTCCCTCAGCCCACGACAGCGGCTCCGCCATGGTCGCATTTACATCTGCCAAAGCTTCATCTGCCATATCTTCCGGTACTTCGATGACAACCTCGTCATGCACATGCATGACAATGCGATAGCCTTTACCTACTAGACGCATGATGGCTGCTGCCAGACAATCACGCGCGACCGCCTGCGTGATGTTCTCGACGAGTTTGCCGCCGTATGTGCCCGTCGTCGCCCAGTTTGCGCCCATCTGCGTGCGATAGTGCAGCGCCATGCGCCCGAATTGGTTCTCCTTGAGACCCGGTTCGGGATAGAAGAGTTTCCGCTTTGAGGGAAGCTGAATCGTCAAAAAGCGCAACCCGTAGCGGTCGTCATAATCCAACGAGAAAAGGAGTCCATGCGAAAGCCCTGCCGGACGCCCCGTCTCCAAGGCGTAGATCGCAGAGTTTTCAACCTTCTGCCAAAAGTCTGCGATGCGCGGGTTCGCGCCGCGCCAGCGCTGCACGATTTCATCGAGCTCTTCATCCGACAGCCCCATTTTGTCCGCGCCCATCGACTTCAAAGCGGGGATGCCGCCTTGATACCCGCAGGCGAGCGTCGCGATCTTGCCCTTCTGCCGCAGGTGTCCGTTCTCCCCGTGCTTGACGACAGGCACGTGAAACATGCTCGACGCTGTCGCGCAGTAGATGTCTTCGCCGCGCGCGAAGGCTTCAAGCACCCACGATTCATCAGCAAGCCACGCCAGCACCCGCGCCTCGATCGCCGAGAAGTCTGACACGCACAAGGTATAGCCCCTCGGCGCGATGATCGCCGTGCGAATCAGCTGGGAAAGCGTATCTGTGACATCGCCGAAGCAGAGTTTCAATGCAGATCTATCGCCTCGACGCACGATTTCGCGTGCAAGGTCGAGATTCTCGATGTAATTCCTCGGCAGGTTCTGCCCTTGAATGAGTGTTCCTGACCAACGCCCCGTGCGGCTTGCGCCGTAGAAGCGCAGGATGCCGCGCACGCGGTCGCCTTCGCCCGCCGCCTTTTCCATCATCTCGTATTTCTTTGTCGATGTCTTCGACAGCCGCCGCCGGATGTCCAGCACCTTCATCGCCAGAGTATCCCCCGTCTCGCCCGCGATGCCCAGCGCTTCTTTGACCGTTTCCTTCGTCAGTTTCTCCATCTCGACGCTCGTGTTCTCGTTGAGCCATGAGAGCATCTGATCGCGGCTGTTTGGGTTGGCGAGTCCTGTAAGAGACGCCGCTTCTTCAAGCAGGCTCTCCCGCTCCGCGGCGTCGATGGCGAGCGCGCCCCGGACAAGCTCCCGGTCGATGAGCACGCCGCGAAGGTTCAGGCTGAAATCGACAAGCCACTCCTCTTGCAGCCCGTCGGGCACGGGGAAGGCGCGTAGACGATCATAGACCGCCATCTCAGTCACCACGTCCTGCGCGTTGTACTCTTTGAAGAGCGCCCACTTCTCAAGATCGTGCTTCGGCAAGTTGCGCGTTCGGCCGCCGTTTCGCTTCGTCGGCTTGCACGGCACGCAGAAATACCGGATGAGCGCCGTCCCGCTCGCGAGCTTCTTTTTGTCCTGCGGCAGCTTGAGCGCCGCGCCGATCTTGGAAAGCCCGGCAGGAAGCCCCAGGTAAGCGCCGTGGATCATCGTGCAAGCCCACGCTGCAGGGCGTATGTCAAATCCCGCGCGCAGGAGGCATTGTATCTCAAACGCTGCATTGTATGCGTGCTTTACGACATCCGGATTCGTCAGATCGGCGATCACTGCAGCGGGAATCGTCTCGCCCTGTGCGAGATCAACGACATGCACATCGCCGAAATCATAGGCATAGGCAAAGAGCAGCACCTCGAACGCGGGATTTTCCACATATTTTGCGATGCCGAGCTTGATGTCCGTCTCGCTGTAAGTTTCTATATCAACCGATAAATGCTTCATGATCTTCTCCAAAGGCGAATAGGGGAGCATGTAACTCCCCTCGCCGGAATCCATATCACATTGGCGCTCCCGTCACGGGATTGACGCTCGCCCCGGCTGCCGCAGCATACGCCGCAGGCGGTACAGGCGCCGCTGCAGCGGGCGTCTGATACGTATAACCGCCGGCTTGAGGAGCCTCCGGCGCGCCGAACACATCGTCCGCCGACGGCAGCTTGCCGCCCAGCGGCTCGCCATCTGCCACCTTCTGCACGGGACCGAGTCCTGCGCCGACGCCCATCGACTCGTTCGCGTAGAAGTAGAAGTTCACGAGCACGTTGACGAACATGCCGCTGTAGATCTCGCTCTGATTCATGATCGGGTTGCGCCCCAGATCCACGACATCCACAGGCCCCCTCGACTCCGGAAGGCTTGCCGTGAACACCCAATGCCCTTTCGCCTCAGCGCTGTACTCCTTGCCCGTCGGAGAAAGCCCGTCGCCGTCGTGGATGACCGTCTTCGGCTGCATCGGCACGCGGCTGCCGAACTTTTCGCGTCCGACGCGGATCGCCGCCTCGATCGCCGCGTCAACAGCTTGCTTCTGTGCAGCATCCGACTTCGGCAGGAGGATCGTGCAGCTGTACTTCTTCTCTTGATTCGGATTCCTCGACGTCGCTTTGTCGAAGCGCACATAGGAGAGGCGCACATTTTTCAAAAGAACATCCGTCGGTCTCATCGTGTAACCCATGATTCATTCATCCTTTCAACCTGTGACCTGTGACATTAAAATACATCCGCCGCTTTGGCGACATTCGTGACTGCCGGACGCTTGTCCGAGACCTTCGCGAGTGTCGGCTTGCCCGGCGTCTTTACCACCATGTCGCCGACAAGCTTCGTGAACAGCTTCTTGCCGATCGTCTTCTCCGCTTGCGCGAGCGTCAAGGGGCGGCGCTCATACAGGACAGCCTCCTCGACGCCGCCCGCGACGAGCTTTTCAAAAGCGGCATCGGCATCTGTAAAGGCACGGCTGCCGCGCCCTTCGACCGCCTTCCAGCCGGGTACCGCACGACCTTCGAGGCATTCCGCGAGCGCGTGTTCCTCCAAGTCCTCTGCCCACTTTTTGAGCATCTTTGCGTTGTGGAGGAGCGCCCCCAGCTCGTCGAGCGTCAGAAGCCTCGGATCGGCGCGTGCCTCGGCAAGCTCCGCGAACGAAGCGAAATGCTCGCTGCGTGCCTTGCACGCATACTTCGCACGGCAGAAGCGGCAATGCTCGCCGGGGCTGAACTGTCCTGCATCCGAAAGCGCCTCCTGCGCTTTCGGACGGACGACCGTCTTTCCCCAATCGAGCAGCGCATCCGCGCTCATCTCGAACTCGCTGATGTTTCCGACGCGCGGCTGCACGATTGCCATCTTTACCGTTTTGAATTGATAGAGCATTGCATAGTCGCGCATAGTGCCCAGTGCGTAGAGCATCATCTGCGGGTTCTTTGCCGCATCGACAACGACGCCCTTGCCGTGCTTGTAGTCGATGACGTGCAGCACGTCTCCCGCCAGCAGCAGGCAGTCTGCCGTGCCGAAGCCGTCCGGTGCGTAGTCGCTGAAATTGACGCGCCGCTCGATGGCGATCGCCGGCGCCGTCGGGTACGAGAGCGCGACGCTCTTGATGTAGTCCATGTACGCCTCGCTCGTCTCCAACATCTCCGGCTGGTAGAGCTCATGCTTCTTGAGCGCATTGAGCTTCTTCGTGTACGTCCCTTTTGCCATCGCCGTCACATACTTCGTGAGCTTCAGCTCACAGATCTCATGCGCCAGCGTTCCTTCACGTGCATACTCGCCTGTCGTGTCCGGGAACGTCGCCTCAAGCTTCGGCGCTGCCGTGCAGACGAGCCAACGGTGTGCGCTTGACGCTGACAAAAGCGCGTGCGCTGCCTTGCCCATCAGAGCCGCGCCCCCAGTGCGCGGAAGTCAGCGGCCAGTGCGCCGTACTGCTCGGCGGGCACCTTCGTCAAATCCTGTGCGCCGTACTTGGCGAGCACCTGCTGCAGATCTGCCATGCGCCCTGCATCGAGGAGCGGCATGACCGCCTTTTGCAGTTCCGCGAGCGTGTACTGCTGCGGCGCCGTCGCCAAGGGTACCGCCGCCGCAGGAGCGGCAAGCGTAGGAGCCGTCGGCACGGGTTCAGCCGGAGCAGCCGGAGCAGGCGCCGACGGCGCAGGAGCGGCGGAAGCCGCAGCAGCCGTTGCAGGTGCAGCCGCAGCTGCGTGCGGTACGATGGGCGCTTGCGCCGCAGGAGCGGCAGGAACAGCCAATGTCCCGCCCTGCCCGCGCCCGATCGCCTGCGCCATCGCCGCGACCGCCCGTGCCAGAGAATCCAGACCGTGAATGTTCACTGTGATTTCCATGTAGATTTCCTCCTCGTTTCATGATATACTTGCAGTGATGTGATTTCCTTTGCGCTCAGTGCAGTTGCTGCTGCTCTGAGCGCTTTTTCTTTTTCTGGAAAACTACGCGATTGTCGCCTCGCCACACATGATTGGCAGTGGTTTCCCTCTCCTGATTCAGGCGATTCACCTTTTCGATGCTGCGCCGCGCGATATCGTAGTGCTTTGCGCAAAGCATCTTATCGGGCAGCGCAGGCTCGTTGCAGCGGCAGCAAAGACCATCGGCAAAGATCGTCTTCACCCTCTTCGCGTCATATTGCTTCTTATTTCTGCGGCGCGTCTTGATCATGCAATCCAGACAGAACCTTCTTCCCTTGACCGCCGTCTTCCCACACTCTACACACAGCCCCGAGCTTCGGCGACGATCCTTTTGCGCCTGTTTTTGTTGCTTGATTCTCCGCCGCCGCTCCTCGTCCAGCGAGTCCCTGTACTTCTTGTCAGTTGCAGCGCATTTTGCAGCACACTCCGCGCAGAGCGTCTTGTGCGGTTCTGCGTCCTCTTTGCCGCATTTCGTGCAGACATGATGCGCTTTTCGCCAATGGTATGTTTCTCGTTCGTACGTGCGGCTGTACGCACGCTTGTCAAAGCTCATCGACCATCACCCCACCGCATCAACAGCGGCGTCGATGGTCGGGCAATACCGCTCGATCTCCTCCGCCGAGAGTCCCCGACGCCGATCGGCATCACAAAAAATCTCGATAAGCTCCTGCATGCGTGTTGTCTCTGTCATAAGACTACCTCCTCGTACTGCGCCTCGATTTCGACGCACCTCCACATCTTGGCGTAGGCATCCACCCCGTACCAGCGCGGCAAGCTCAACCTCTGTGCTACCTGTGCCTCGATGCGGCAGCCCGTGCTCTCTTTCCAATCACCGCAAAATACGATGCCGTCGCATCGTGTGAGTTCGCCCAAGCAGTGTGCCATAATGCCGGCATAGGACATCCCCCTAAACCGCTCCGTCATCCTGCCGACGGGGTTGAAGAACTCCGCGTTTGGCGTCGCCTTGCGCAGCAGCTCTTCCGCCCGTAACGCACGCTCGCGGTTCTTCTCCTCGTCGCCTGTGTACGGATGCGCGATGTAAATCTTCATGCGACTCGTCCCTCCCTGTCAAAGATGTACTGCATGACCTCGCCGTCCTCGTACTGCACGGCGATCACGGCGATGCCGCCCTTGCGGCGGATTCTCTTGCTCTTCATGATGTTGCCTCCCATCTCTTTCCCAGCGGCCCCGCATATCGTTTGTGGCGATGTATGTACTCCACCACCCACGAATACGGAATTCGTCTGCGGTCGCTCCCTCGCTCCACGATGTAGGCGAGGTCGCCCGCGTCCATACGCTTCTTGACCTTGTCCTCTGAGCAAGCGAGCAGTTCTGCCACGTCAGCGGTCGTCAGCAGCCGCTCCTGCGGCACCTCTGCGGGCGGCGGCGGCAATGCCACCACTTCCGGCAGCTTTGCCAGGATTTCTGCTGTCAGCTCGTCTGTGCGAGCCTTGACCTGCTCCTCGGCGATTTTCGCGATGCCCTCAAGAAGCGTCGCAACAAGCTGCGTTACCGCCTCGTCGACGGCTCTCTTTGCCATGCTTCCACCCCCTTATGCAGGAATGCGCCCCGCCTGTTCGTTTGCGTTTCTACCATGATTCGCCTCGTGCATCGAGGCGGGACGCTTCTGCCTGCCATCATCAGCGCGGGTAGGCAATCCCCCGCGGACGCCCTTGCGGGCGTTTCGGCTTACCGAAGAGTATCTATAACGCTCTCATTCCAGCGAATCTGATAACCGCTGTGCCCGTTCCGCTCAAACGGCATCTCCTCGCCGTATTGCGCCCCTTTGGCTGTGATGCGCCACTCCTTATCAAGCTTTTGCTGCAGACCGATGTTTTGTAGCATCAGATTCACTTCGCGCGCTGAGATACCGCCAAGCTGCGCACCGATGGCCGTAGGATTGAGAAAACCCGTATCGTGTGCTGCAGGTGGGATGAGCGCTTTGATCTCATCCATCTCAACGCCGTAGGCCTTCTCGATGAGACTCGTTGCCTTGGCGAGCGCGATGCCGTCTTTGATGCTGAAGAGCTTCTGCAGTTCCGCCGCCGTGCTGCGGATGTCTCGCACGGCCGTTCCAATCATGCGGGTGCGGTACTTCGGATTCCTCTCCAGTTTTGGGACGCTGTAAGTGCCGGTTTTGCGAATCGCGGGGAGAACTTCCGAGGTGACCCAGCGTTTGAAGCGGCGCAGCTTCTTGATTCTCTCACGAACTTCGATGGGGTACTCATCTGATACCCCACCGTTGTGCGCCTTCTGAGGCTGCATCGCAAACAGTAACGCATAGAGCCCGCTCTCATTGATGAGAATGACTTCCTGCTTCCTCCCGAGGGCATCAATGATCCGCTCGCGACGCTTGTCATCTTCATCAATACGCCCAAGACTACGGTTGTGGTTCTTGTCGTCGAACGCCTCGCAGACATCCTTGCCGACGAAGTACGGTTCTTTGTCGATGAGTACCGTTCGGACGCTGCCGAAATCCGTGTTGTTGAAAATTTGAAGTTTATTCATTCAATGCCTCCTTTTCTTTGTCTGTTGTTGTCTCCGCGATATACGGAAACAAGTCATTAACGCTGCAATCGAGATACTCGTACAACTTGTTGAGCACGGCGAACGTGATATAGGTGCTGCGTTTGTAATAGATGTTGGTAAGCGTCGTGCGAGAAATCCCTGTATCTCGCGATACTTGGCTAATCTTTATGAGTCTGGCGCCGAGAATCGCAGAAAATTTATTGTCTATCACACGAATCACCTTTTTCCAGCTTCTTGTACTGACTTTTCCCAGTGAGTCAATCCGTGATATAATAGGCGCGAAAGGATGTGTTTGATATGCGTAGATACCCGCCCTCAAAGAAGATAAAGAGGATTCTTGCTGATCTGAATGAACTTGAACCTGTCTACTCCATCGAAGCCATTGATTTTGAAAACGTCATATACCATAAAATCAATGATAAATATGATATAGAAGTATCTGGTTTGGACAATCAGAAACGCGGTTATCACTGCATCATCTATGTTTGGGAACACAACCCGCTCCGAACCTTCGAAACTATTGAACGGAACGGTAGCATATCGGGTCTTGCAGATACTCTGGTAGAGCTTCGCAGGAAGTATCAAGCTCTACCGACGCAAGAATAAGCATCAAATCCTCACGGCTCAGACCTTTCTCCGCGCACCATGCGAAGAACTCGTCCGGGTCGTTTTTTCCTTTCATGCGGAATCTTCGCAGCTCCATTTCCTCACCCCCCCCTCTTTACACCGCCCCGCTGAATCGCGAGGGCATGTGTTCAAATTATTCAGTTTTAGGAGAAATGGGTTTGTCTGAAAACAGATAGTCGTAAGACAGTTCTTCAAAGAAGGTATTGCGGATGCACATCGCCGCTGAAATCGGGAGAGATGCCTTCCCCTGTAACCTGTTTTCAACCCATTCAGAAGACTTGCCGAGAACTGCACCAATATCTGCGCAGGTCACCCCTAAGCGTGTCATTTCGGCTTTCCAGTTTGGAAACACTTGGACACCTCCTTTTATTTCGGAATACCGTATTACATTTATATAATAATACGGTATTCCGAAATAGTCAAGAGCTGGGTTGAAATTATTTCGGAATACCGTATTTTTTTATTTACCTAACCCCGTAAATATAGTATAATGAATGTAGCTTTTAGGAGGGATCCGTTATGAATATCTCCGATAGAATAAAAATAGCTTTGGATATGAGCGGTCTCCAGATGAAAGATTTAGCAATTAAAGTGGGCATCCCTTTTTCAACGCTGTCAGACATCGTGACGGGAAAACGGAAAAAATTAGATGTCCAAAAAGCCCGCGATATTAGTAAAGCGCTAAATTGTCCGCTTGACTATCTTGTGGGAGAGGACTGTTATTACCAAGATGATGCTGATTCTGGACGTTTCTACTCAAGTGCGTTAGAAGATGAGCGAAAAACGGCAAATTTCTCGATCGAAGACCTTGCTGCCGAAACAAAAATTCCCGCAAGTCTTCTTAAAGCCTACGAGGAAGGGTTAGCTCCTATCAGTGAATTCCTATTAAAGGCGATCTGTGATGTTTACGGAAAGTCAATCCATCAATTTCTATCTGATAATGACATGTATGATGAATATATCCCTGAAATATTTGAAGGGGACGTGGACAGGTATGAAGCGTTCAAAAAAGCCCGTGATGAAGATGGTATGCGTGAAGCATGGGTGGGGGATCCTGCTGTGGACGCGCAGCCATCCGCCAACACCGACCTCTCATCCATACCCAGCATCGAACCCTACAACCCAACGATGGTGCCTATCGTCGGCACGATCGCGGCAGGCACACCGATCCTGGCGGAAGAAAACATCGAGGGCTACGCGCCACTGCAAGACAAAAACGCCGACTTCGCGCTCACCATCAAGGGCGACAGCATGATCGGCGACAACATACACCCCGGCGATATCGTATTCATCCGGCAGCAGCCGACCGTCGAGATCGGCGAGATCGCTGCCGTCCTCATCGACGGCGATGCCACTCTGAAGCACTTTTATCGCGATGGCGATGCCGTCACCCTTGTATCCTCCAACACCAAGTACAAGCCCATGGTATACCACAAAGGCGACTGCGATGACATCCGCATCTTGGGCAAAGCCGTCGCGTATCTGCACGATTTGGAGTGATTGCACGGGGCGCGAGGCGTAGATGCACGAGGCATAAAAAGACCGCCTTTAGGCAGGCGACTAAAAATTACGGTATCATCCGATATATCTATAAGCCATAGAGGAGGCTACTATCATGCCAATTGATTCAATCAATCCAGATGTCAGGGAATTGGATATGAAGCTGTCAAAAATAGGGGTTGAACTATCTGACTATACTGCTATCCTCAATAAGCCTTCAAAGATGACCTTGAGTTTTTCAGCTAATGTAAGTAAACAGATTGCGGATAATTTAGAAAAGAATAGCGGTATTGATTTTTATTTAGAAAAAGCACACAAGATAGCAAGTAAAAGCATGCCAGACTATTTTCTTGCAAAACCTAAAGCTGAAATCATTTCATGTTCTCCCTATTATAAGATTGAGATTCAGGCCCCATTGAGTTCTGTATACTTCTTTGCACTTGAGATATTAAAAAAGCCCCGTAGAGCCAATCCCCCTATACTTGTCAGCCGAATAAATAAAATCATTCTGTATAAATTTCGCCAATTCAAGGATAAGGAAATCCCTATCGCAAAAAGATTGACAGGTATAGCCGGACATAACGCGACAGGAAAATCAACACTCCTTGCTATTCTAGCAAACAGCTGTGAATGGAAAAATGCGGTACCTCTTATCAAGCCAAATTTTCGAGGTGAGTTTCGAGAAATTATTAAGGCTTCTCTTGAGCATGATCCAAAGTATCAAAAGGCTATAGAAATTCTTTTTTCGAATGCATCTGTCCCTCTAGAAGATTTTATCGTTCCATTTCGCACAACATGGCAGGATAATAACAAGCGTTTCCGTCTTATCCCCAAACACCATAACCAAGAAGGAAAGCTCGGTTACCCTGTCATTTATCTTGGTTTAAGCAGATTATATCCTTTGGGCGAATGCAGCGACTCTACTGTGCCAAAATCAGTGACCGCTATCGTCTCGTATTTTTCGGAGCATCCAGACGACGAAAATTGGTTGATAGAATCCTATAAAAATATTCTGAGCCAGTCAAATATAACAGGTGTGGATCCTCGCTTACATCCAGATTTAAAGCAAAAAGTCTTTGCCGGTGTAGAAAGTGATTCCTACAATGGCCTCTGCAACTCCGCGGGACAGGACAATCTGGGGCAAATTCTTTTGGCCATACTGTCATTCAAAAAGTTGAAACAACAACTGGAAGATGAAAAGACTGTTTGGAATGGAGGGATTCTTCTCATCGATGAATTGGATGCCACACTCCACCCAGCAGCGCAAGTGCGGCTCCTGGATTTATTGTATAAGGAGTCGGTTGAACTAGACCTACAAATCGTTTTTACAACGCATAGTTTATCCATGTTGGAACATTTTTATAAGAACGACGATACGTTGCGGTATGAAGACAGTGCTGTTGTATATATTACAACGCAAAATGACACTCTATCTGTCAAAGGAACGCCTTCTCTTCCGATGATACGAAACGATATGCTTGTTGTAGATCCCGCTACGTTATCGCATTCCCCTGTCATAGTTCTCACAGAAGATGAAGAGACGCGCTGGTTTTTAGGAGAAATTTTACCAGAGCGGATAAAGCGTCAAATCTCCATGCCGAAGATGACGTGGGGCTGCGAGGAAATAGCGAGGTTCAATAAGCAAACATTTCCTGCGCTAAAAAAATCACTGGTCGTATTAGATGGTGATTTTAATAAAACCAGCAAAGAGCACAATCTGTTAATATTGCCAGGAAATAGCTCTCCGGAAGGAATTATTTATTCATTTCTCAAGGAGTTGCCTTCAGAACACGAATTGCTCAACAGTGACTCTGGACTTAACAAGCGAACCCTTGAGGAGTATGGCCCCTTTTCGTCCAAATATGACAATCGAAAAAAAGATCGAGAGAAATATAAACAATGGTTCAGAGATAATTCAGATACTCTTATGTCGCTGAACGTCATTTCTTTCTGGAAAGAGAACAAGAAAACCGAAATCGAAGATTTCATATCAGAATTTCAACGCAAATTGACAAATATCAAGGCTATGCGGAAACAATAAGGCTATGGCCAACAAGCGGATATTTTGCTATGATAGACGAAAGGAGGTCTTATTATGTCGCATACATACACACCTCTGCGGTATCCAGGAGGAAAAACGCAGCTGGCAAAGTTTGTCCAACACACGATTGAAATTAACAATGTAGTATCCCCCATCTACTGTGAGCCATTTTGTGGCGGTGCCGGTGTTGCCATAGACCTCCTGTTAAACCAGAAGGTTGATTCTATCATTCTCAACGATTTTGATATATGCATATATTCTGTCTGGGAAGCCATCCTGAGCGACACCGAAAAATTCTTGCAAAAGCTCGATGATATACCCGTCAATATGGATGCGTGGCATGAGCAACGCCGCATTTATGATGAGCTTAAAGTTACTGGCGAGTATAGTATAGACCTTGCTTTTGCTACCTTCTTTTTAAACCGAACAAATATGTCCGGCATCATTACTGGCGGCCCGATCGGTGGTCTCACACAAAGCGGGAATTACAAGCTAGATTGTCGCTACAACAAAGAGGCTTTGAGAAAGAAGATCCTGGACATCGCATCTATGCGGAAGCATATACGCCTCTATCACATGGACGCCGCAGATTTTATCCGTGAAGTGCTGATTCATGAAGCCCCATCGCGGCTATTTGTATTCTTCGACCCTCCGTATTATCAACAGGGAAAGAACTTGTACAAAAATGCATTCCGAGATGAAGGGCATGTCAATCTATCAAAGGCTATTCGCGAGATGCATGCGTTTAAGTGGATTCTCACCTATGACAATCATCAGCGAATTTCAGAAATTTATCAAGATATGCAGCCCAAGTGGTATAGCCTGCGGTATACGGCCAACAGAAAGCGGAATGAGTGGGAACTGTTTTTACATAGTACAGAAACAGTCGTCGAATCTTATAGCAAAGTGCTTTTCAAGCAACGAGTTCCTTTTGCGGTGTATGCAGAAACTAATAGCGCATGCACTTCGAGATGAACAATCTTCGTGAATCAAACAAAAAAGCCGCCCGCCGTGCTACCAACACGACGAGCGGCAGACATGACGCGAATCATGCCCGTTGCAAGCTACATTCTACCATGATTCGCCTCCTATGACAAGGGAGGTATTTTTTATGTCGAGCAAAATCCGCATTCGTAAGCGCGGAAACACATACTCGTACAGCTTCGACATCTCGAAGCATCCGCGCCGCATGAAAGAGAAAGGGGGCTTTGCCACCGAAGACGAAGCCTTTGACGCAGGTGTCGCCGCCTATGCCGACTGGAAGAACGGCAACATCGGCGTCGCCAGCGAGCGCGTGACGCTCAAAGATTATCTCGCTTCATGGCTGGAAAACGTCGCCCGCCCGAACGTCAAGCGCACAACGTACAGCAGCTATCAATCTGCCATAAAAAAGCGCATCGTCCCGTACTTGGGCGATCAGATCATCCAAGAACTGCGCCCGCGCCATGTGGATGAATGGCTGAAAACCTTGGCGAAGAAAGGCATGTCACGCGGCACAATTCAACAGACGAAAACGGTTCTGTCTACTGCGTTAAAGTATGCCATCTACCCTGCCGAGCTGATCGCAGCCAACCCGAGCACAGGGCTTTCCATCCCAAGGAGTGCACCGAAGCAGATCATCAAACGCACGGTGATAACTCCCGAGCAAGCCGCCAACCTCTTCCAAGACAGCAAATATCGCCCCATTTTGAAACTCCTCTACCACACAGGAATGCGAATCAGTGAAGCAATGGGGCTGACATGGGAAGACATCGACCTAAAGACGGGGAAAATCACCGTCGTTCGACAGCGCATCAAAAGCTACTTTGAAACGCCAAAGACCGAGAGCAGCACGCGAACCTTCTATGCCGACGCCGCCCTTCTCGTCTACCTGCGAGCTTTGAAAGCGGCGCAGGCCAAAGACGAAAT